>CAZFWY010000079.1:0-7053 GCA_964522715.1 uncultured Thermofilaceae archaeon
AGCCGTAACTGGCATCTCCGGGCGTTTCTCTTCTTTAAGCGCGGCGTCTCAGTTTTCCTCGCCGAGGTCCTACGCTCTGACCGCCACGGCTTTTGTCGGGCTTTACGGGAGAACCCGATCGCAGTATGCCACCGGATTATCGAGGTGCTTCTTCATGTATAATAGCTACAAGAGCGAAATTCTTAATGAGTACTTCCATAAGAATATAGGAAGTCATGGAGGGTTTTCACTTCTTACACCCAAAGCTTCAGGCTGTAATCGAGAAGTATGGGTACAAGTCCCCTACTCGGGTTCAGGTCAGAGCTTACAACGTGATAAGTAGGGGGTACCATACGCTAATAATATCTCCGACAGGCTCAGGCAAGACGGAGGCTGCTTTCTTTCCAATACTTGATGCCATGCTGAGAAAAGGGGTTTCTCCCGAGGGTATTCAAGCGCTCTATATTACCCCGCTGAGGGCGCTCAACCGAGACATCTTCAGAAGAATGAAACGTATAACTGAAGAGCTGGGCTTTACAATAGCCGTACGTCATGGGGACACTCCGCAACATGTTAGGAGAAGTATAACTCGGAAACCTCCGAATATCTTGGTGACCACACCTGAAACCCTGCAGGTCATCCTTGTCGGTTCAAAAATAAGAGAAGCCTTGCGGGAAGTGCGTTGGGTTATAGTCGACGAGGTTCATGAACTACTAGAGAGTAAACGGGGAGCGCAACTCTCAATAGGATTAGAGAGGCTCGGGAAACTCGCGGGTAGGAGAATACAAAGGATAGGGCTTTCCGCAACTATGGGCGACCCTTTGATCGCTGCTTCTTTCCTGGGCGGGTATAGGAGGGTAGAGATAGTAGAGGAGAATTGCACCGAAAGGTATGAGATCTCGCTCGTACATATAGAGGGAAACATAGAGGAAAGACTAAGCAGGATTGAGGAAATACTCGACGAATACCAAGGCTCGATTCTCCTCTTCGTCAATACGAGAGACACCGCGGAGTTCTTGGGATCTAAGCTATCACCGAGCTCCCAAGTCCGCGTTCACCATGGCTCCTTAGACAGGGACGAAAGAGTGACTTTAGAGAGGGAGTTTAAGGAGGGCAAAATAAAGACTCTAATCTGCACGTCATCCCTAGAGCTAGGCATAGACGTAGGAAGCGTGGATCTAGTAATCCAATACATGTCCCCCAGACAGGCTGTCCGCCTAGCTCAGAGAGCTGGGCGCGCAGGACATGGCCCGCAAAGAATCTCCAGGAGTATCGTAATAACAGTAGACGTTCAAGACCTGCTGGAAGCAGCTGTTATAGCGAGACGTGTTAAGCGTGGAAATCTCGAGAAACCACGCGTTTATGAGCTGGCACTTGACGTGTTGGCACACCAATTAGTCGGTATGGCTTTGGAGAGTCGAGGAATATCGCTCCAAAAAGCCTGGCAAACAATAACGAAGGCTGCTCCATTCAGCGGACTCAGCTTCGCAGAACTCGTACGTACCGCACGGTTGATGGATGAGCTCAAATACATAAAGCTTACAAGCGACCTCAGGATATACCCGCGGAAGAAGTCCATCAAGTACTATTTTGAGGGCGTCTCAACTATTCCCCAGAGCGTATCCTTCAGAGTAGTAGACTTATCATCGCAGCGGAGGATCGGCACATTAGACGAGGCGTTCGTAGCGGCTAACCTAGAGAGAGGGGACTACTTCGTTCTAGCGGGGAGGATATGGAGAGTAGAATCTATAGACTTAGAAAATAGGGAAATAAACGTATTGCCGGCTGTGGGTGAGGCCGTAATTCCAGCCTGGATCGGCGAAGAAATCCCCGTATCTTATAAAGTAGCTAGAGAGGTAGGCGCTTTAAAGCGTAGGCTGGCAGAAGCCTTACAGGACGAACGCGAATTCGTAAGTATCTTAGAGGAGTACGGCTTAGAACAGTATAAAGAAAGAGTTAAAGAGCTTGTAAAGAGTCAACTGGACAGCTGTGGCGTAATTCCCTCGGACAGGGACGTCGTGATAGAGGAGCTGGGCTCCGTAACTATAGTACATGCCCACTTAGGAAGTAGGGGAAACTATGCTTTAGGACTAGCATTAGCCTACCTCTTAAGCAGGTTCCTGGGCGTTAACGTCAGGTTTAGATCGTGCCCCTACGGCGTGATAATCTACTCAAATCTTAGGATTGCTTCGGGGAGAATACTTTCAGTACTAAACTCACAACTGCTGAAAGCTCTAGAGGAAGCGTTACGAAGGTCTAGCTTGTACAAGTATAAGTTCGTCCATGTAGCCCGGCGCTTTGGGGTGTTTACAGATAAACCTCCCAAGGGCGTTTCTAAGTTGGCGGAAACCCTGCAGGGAACTATTATCGGCGAAGAAGCGTTAAGAGAAGCTGAGTTTTCAAGAGTGGAGAGAGAAGTGCTGCGCAGGTTTCTAACAGATGTGGAAGAGGGAAGAATAAAAATTACAGTTCTCAAGCGGAAAGAGGCATCCCCCTTCGGAGAGATGATACTTAAACACGCTGTTAAGGGAGGGTACTCGATTAGCGGTCTCCCCGCATCCATGCTAGTAAAGGTGGTTCGTAATCGCCTGCTTGAAACGCGCTTAAAGCTGGTATGTCTATATTGCGCGGAGTGGCAGAGGGAGATTGCAGTTAAGGAGGCTAATGAGAAGATAAGATGCCCTATCTGCGGCTCTAACTTAATAGCCGTAACCTCGCGATGGGACACGGAACTAGTAAAGATCCTCCGTAAAAAGAAAAGAGGGGCTAAGCTCACCCCCGAAGAGCAAAGGCTCTTTAAGCGCGCCTTAAAGACGGCCAAACTACTCTCTTATCACGGGAAGAAAGCGCTTGTAGTTCTAGCGGGTAAAGGGGTGGGAGTTGAAACAGCTTCGAGAATATTAAACACGTATATGAAAGAAGAGGACATCGTTAAAGCTGTTATAAAAGCGGAGGAGGCATATGCCCGAACCAAGAAATTCTGGAGTGAAGAGAGTAGAAGAGCGTAGAAAGCCATATAGTCAGCTTCAGAGTCTTAAAGAGGGTGTTAACAGCTCATGAAGCGCTACCTAACGTACGTGCTAGGAATAGCGGCGATGATATTCTTCGCTTACATGACGACGTACATGCCCGAAATGCTATCCACATTGTTCATAGCGTATATAGGCGTAGTTATGGCTATAACGTTCCTCCTAACAGGAAGAAGTGTCAAAAAGATAATTGAGGACATAGAGTACATACAGGAGGGGAAGAAGCTATTCTCCGCGAAGAAAGAAACAGTGGAGAAGTTACGTATGATGGATATGCCTCTATTGAAGAACGAACTGAAAGGTCAGGGGCTTATTTTCGCCATATACTTCCTGCCAATTATCCTAGTCATAGCGTTAATCTTCTTCCCCCAGCTTAGGACGGGTATGATATCAACGCTTGAAACGTACGTGAAGAGTTATACGGCTGACGAACATATAGCGAGATTTGCAGCATACTTAGGGTTTTACTTCACATTCTATGTAGTATCAATGCTCACCTTACTGGCTAACAGGCTATACCAGGGTAGAGGAGGAGGGGGTATGCTGGTTATACCGTCAACCTACGTAGTAACGGACCGCGGAGTGATACTAGACGAGAGAACTCCTGTGAAATTCCCCTTTAAGGGAGAGGTAAAAGTTAATGAAAAGAGGAAATACGTGGAACTCTTAGTCGAATCCGCTGGGCAACCCGGGAGCCCTCAAAAGGTTAAGTACAGGCTGTATACGCGCCAGCCACGTCATCTCTATGAGATAATCAGCAAGCTAGCCAAAGAGAGCTGACAGTCCCTCAGCTATTGACTCCTCGGTCTCTTCCTCCTTCTTTTCCTCTTCCTTCTTCTCTTCTTCAGGCGGCGGAGCCTGGGCGGCGGGAGCAGTTGTTGGAGCTGCGACGGCTGGTAGGGCTGCCGTCTTTATCGCTTCACTAATATCTACTTCTTTAAGAGCAGCGACTGTGGCCTTCACTCTAACTTCGTCTACTTGTATTCCCGCTGCTTCTAATATCGCCTTTATCTTCTCCTCGGTTATCGGCTGCCCAGCGTGGTGTAATATCAGGCTCGCGTACACGTACTCCATTCCCAGCACCTCCCTTGCCTCAGATAATTAAACTCCATAAATCTCTTTCTCCCGTTACCTCACGAGGTCTCTTATAGCTTTTACTATTTTTGGGAGAGGGTTTTCTAGGCGTGATAACAGGTTCTTTGTATCTACCCTATATGCTTCTGGGTTCTTTGAAATTTTAACCGCTAGCTCGCTGAAGTTACGGGGTTTATGGAATAGGGGGAATCCCTTTTTCCTAAGAAAGCGTGAGACTTCCAGGTCGCGGGGGAACGTGAATATTGAAGGAGTACCTAGCAAGGCGGCCTCGTGCGCCAGTGTCGCTCCCCCTGTCAGTACGAGCACGGCGTACCTCTCTAAGCACTGCATGTTAACCGCTCTCCTTAGGAAGATTACGTTTCTGAGTCCTTTTAGGGACTCTAGTAGTAGAAGGTACTGATCCCTATAGCGCGGGTATATTACTACGGTTATCTGCTCGCTCAGTCTTCTAGCCGTCTTTATAAATTCGGCGAGTGACGCGTCGAATTTAAAGTAGGCGGCTTTGGTCTCCGGAGGTCTCAGTACGCAGTACTTGTACGGCTCAAGACCCATAGCGCTTAATAAATCCCCGCACTCCATCTTCTCTTGAATCCATATCCTCTCGAACACTCCATTGAATGTTATGAGGATTTTTTCGTCAACGAGGTATCTTGATAGCTCTCTAGCTATGCACGAGGGCGCTATAACACGTGTAGATAGGGGTAACGTTAAGCGATTAACTATATCAGAGTGAGGGGAGTCGGTTAGGGAGACTACAGGTATTCCCAGCCCATAGGCTACGCGTGTAGCATCTGGGGATGTGAAGGATGCTGCAACGCGTACGTTTAGATTTCCCTCTTCAATCCACCGTAAGAGTTCTATCTGCCTGTTTAGAGAAGCTTTTAGCTTCGCGAGGGGGCTTCGCCCCCCGTACTTACCTATACATATGTGCTCAACGCCGTAATATTCCAATATGTTCGCTGTGAGATCGTAACTTCTGGTGGTGACTACGCTGTTAATACCTAGCTTCTTTAATTCCTTATAGACGTACGATAGAAGTAACGCGTGTTTAGGAGTTAAGGCTTCTAGCCATACAATACCCCTAGAACTCATAGAATTCTTCCTCGTACGTTATGGTCTCTTCTTCTCCGTACTCCTCTCCATACACCTCGTATTCCCCGTATTCCTCTACCACTTCCTCTACTTCACCTATTTTTATAGCTAGAAAAATAGAGAGGGCGCAGAGTATGCCTAGAAGCACCGTCAACGCGTAGCCTAGCATAATCCACATGCCAGGATCCGTCCCCTTTTCCTCTGCTATCTTAGGATAGCCTCCAAGAACTACGTTTTCGTTTCCCATCTTTATTCTAATCGGTGTCCAGTATATAACTATACCAATTATGCAAAGTAAAGCAGCAAGTAGGAGCCTAGCTCTCAAGCCATTCCACCACTCCCTAAGCAATAATGAGTACAGTTATAAATACCTTAAAGCGGCCTGTTAGATTTAAAGTCAAGTTCAGCGTTTGTTCTAGGGGTAGTACTCGGTGTATAGGGTAATCGTAAGGTCTAAACGCGATAGAGATGCTACTGCAGCAACTCTGGATTCATACTACAAAGACTGGGACATAGAGCTACTAACGTTAAAGGGTGCGAGGACTCTCACAAAGGTACTTGATAGACTTAAAGAGCATTTAGTAGATGATAGGTTCATACTCGTGCTTCTCGGCCGCGAAGACTCCAGCTTAGCGGAGGCTCTAAAGAGGCTTTTACCGGTGAACGCCTCGGTATACGTTGTTCCTCGAGCGAGAGTTAGAAACGCCAAAATGAAAACCATACGGAGGGGTATAGAAATGGCGCGCGCTAAGCTTAGATTATCAGTTAGCTGGTTGCCGGAAGAAGGAGTCTACGTTTTGAAAGGGGAGGAGGGGGAGGCGTTAGAGGGGTTCGAGGTCGACCCAGCCTACGACATCTTTATGGGTATAGGCTCATCGTTCAAGAAACATCTAGAAGACCTTTTAGAAGCCCCCCTATGCTCCAATCCTCTCCTCTTAAGGAAGTTCGGCGGAGTACATTTAGTGTACTGCGGTAAATACCCGACAGCTAAACTTGTGATACCAGACTTAGGATGTAAGCCCATGGCTAAGCTACTCAGATCCTGTGAGCAGCGTGACGTACCTCTAAGTCATATGTTGGCGGAAAATAAGGAAATACTCGCACAATTCGAGAATATATCCTTAAAATTCCTAAAAAGGTTCGAAGAGAAAGTGGACTCTGTGATCGTGCCTTGGAGTGGTGGTAAAGATAGTACCGCTAGCCTCTTATTAGCGCTTAAAGCATTTGGGAGAAAGAAGGTCACAGCCGTATACGTAGACACAGGTGTGGATTTTCCCCAGAACAGAGAATACGTTGAGAGGCTGGCGAAAGAACTCTCCGTGAAGTTAATAGAGGCGGAGGCTAGCGTTAAGAATGGGTTAAAATTTGAAAAACTCCCTCTCCCAACTCACAAAAATAGATGGTGTACTGCCAGGAAAATAGCTACACTAGAGAAAATTATCGATGAAATGAAAGGGGAGAAACTGGTAATCGCTGGAGACAGAGATCCGGAATCAGAACAGAGGGCGCAGAGACCTCCCATAAGAAGAGTAAAGAACTATACCATTATAACCCCCCTAAAGCAGTGGTCTACAGCGCACGTCCAACTATACTTGCTGCTACAGGGGGTACCTCTAAATCCTCTTTACTACTTAGGTTTTTACAGACTGGGTTGCTACATTTGCCCCGCTTTAAGGAGCTGGGAGATATATTTAATGCTTAAAAGCTCTTTAAACATACCCGAGAAGGAAATATATACTCTATTCCTCAAAAGTAGAGTCCCATCCACGGAGTGCTATTAGGTGACTTTATAAGGGTGAGAAGGGCAGTTAAACGGGGGATGATGAAGCCGTCCCAGAATGAGCAGTGAAGACCTCGC
>CAZFWY010000080.1:0-6905 GCA_964522715.1 uncultured Thermofilaceae archaeon
ACGAGTCTGGGGATAAGAGTCGCGGCCCAGGAGGTTGTGAGGAGAGCCCTGGCCGGAGAGATAATAGTCTACGGAGACGGTCTCTGTGACTTGTCCGAGCTTGTCCTGAAGAACCTCGAACGCGTACCAGGGGTTAAGAGGGTGACGCCGGCCGTGCTTTCTCTAAGCTACTCTAGGGGCTCAATGGTACTCATGCTCGGGGTAAGGACCGAGGACTTGGGGTTAGTGGTTGAAAACTACTATGAAGGAGGGGGGTTCGGGGAGCGTGATAAAGGAGTTGCTGTTGTCGATGCTAAGTTCGCCTCTGAGAAAGGCATAAGAGTTGGGGAGATGCTCTTCATCAAGTCGCAGGCCAGCCCGATAGCCTACCCGTTTAGAGTGGTCGGTATAGGCAAGGTGACTCTAGAAGTTCAGGGGCTAGGAGGAGTTACGAGCTACGTCGTCGTCCCCCTAAGAGACGCTCAGAGAGTCCTTAACAGAGAGGGCTACGTGACTATGGCTATGTTAATACTGGACGACAGCGTTTCTCCGGATACGGTCGAGGAGAATATCAGGCTGATATACCCCGAAGCCAGGATATTCAGGAGAGAGGAACTCCTAGAGGCCGTCTCCAACATTTTATCCCTCGTAGACGCCCTTCTACTCTCAGTAACCGTAGTAGGACTAGGGGTCGCTGTCCTTGGAACGGCTAACACCGTCATGTCGAACGTTAGAGAGCACGCAAGAGACGTAGCTATATTGAGAGCCGTGGGCGCTAGTAAGCGCGTGGTAGTATCTACGTTTGTCTTGGAGGGTCTGCTTTACGGGCTCATAGGGGGTACGGCTGGGGTAGCGGCCGGAGTAGCGGCGGCGAGCATAGTGGGGGACTTCGTTGAAACACTTGGAATAATGGAGATTCCGCTCGTGTTAGACCCCGTCTTAATTACTACGTGCCTACTAGCCTCGTTTGTCGTTAGTTCTCTCTCAGCGCTTTACCCCTCCCTCAAAGCTGGCGGTATTAGCCCGATCAAGGTGTTAAAGAATGAGTGAAGTCCTAAAGCTGGTCTCGGTAAGGAAGGCCTACGAGTTCAGGGGCGGAACAATAGAAGTGCTGAAGTCGATAAATCTTTCCGTGAAGTCTGGGGAACTCCTCGCAGTTATGGGGCCGAGCGGCAGCGGTAAGAGCACGCTACTAAACATAGCTGGCACGCTGGACAAACCCACTTCCGGTCGCGTAATAATAGGTGGAGTCGACGTAACTGAGTTCGGCGAGGACGAACTCGCGGCCTTCAGGTGTATACACATAGGCTTCGTATTCCAGAGCTACAACCTCCTCAGGAACTTTACGGCGCTGGAAAACGTCATGATACCCATGCTCCTCACAGACCTGTACAACGTATCTGAGGCGAGGGAGAGGGCATTCGAGCTGCTCAAAATAGTAGGGTTATCCGAGCACGCCCACAAATTCCCGAGCCAGCTGAGCGGGGGCCAGCAACAGAGAGTAGCCATAGCCAGGGCCTTGGCCAACGACCCGGACATCGTGTTAATGGACGAGCCAACAGGGAACCTAGACCTTTCCTCAGCAGCCAAGATAATGTCTCTCGTTAAGTGGTTGAACGAGGTTTACGGGCAGACTTTCATGATAGTGACGCACAATGCCGAGCTCGCCAGCGTGGCTTCGAGAGTCGTCTACATAAGGGATGGTAGGCTGTTCGATAAGCCGCCGGAGAGACTCTTAGAAAAGAAACTCGTCGAAGAAATGAAGAGTGAGGAGTACGCAGGCGAGCTACGTAGAGCGCAGCTAAGGCTACTGGAGGTCAAGGCGTCCAGTTTAAGGCGCCTCATGAGGGAGGGTAAGATTAGGCCGGAGGCATTTAAGCGCGAAATAGAGCTTCTAGAGTCTAGGATAAACGGCCTGAAGAGGTTGCTCGGCCTTTCATGACGTTCTCCAGTTAATCCACAGGACACTGACGTTAACATACCTTCGGTTATTGTCGAAATACGTGTGTGATAATAGCCCTTTAAGAATCTGCAGTTTCAGCCTTCGGCTTTCGTCAAACGTCGAGTATATAAGTGAGCGTAACGTTACCTTGTCTGATGAGGTATAGAGGGGTTTTAGTAGTAATACTGGTACTATTGATGTTATTCGTAGTGTATCCACCTAGGGGCGGAGCCGAGCCCCTTAGTCTAGAGAAGCGTATAGACAGGAATTATTACTTCCTCCCTAACGGGACTCTTGCGGAGTCGAGGGTTTACGTGACGCTAGTTATAGAGGGGTGGGGTACGTATAATATAGTCGACAGAGTGGCTTTCGTTAAGCCTTCCTCTTTCGAGTTCTACGGGGACGAGCCTGACGGAGTAGTTGAAGTTAACGACATAGTTGTAATTACTTGGCGCGGGGTGGAAGTCGAGGGCAAGAAGACGCTTAGGTACTCTTTCGACACGGATTACTCGCTCATTAAACTAAGGGCTAAAGTGTTAGTTAACGGGTCTGAGGCCAGCTTAGACTGCTCGGAGGGTGTCTGCAAAATTAACGCGGACGTAGGCTCCGAGGTAAAGTACGTTTTAACCTTGGAGAACACGCTCCGTCATGAGGGAGTATCACCGCCCATAGCCGTGCTGGTCTCATTACTCTTAGACCCCGAATACTTAGCCTTAGAGTACTGCGAGCCAGAATGTACGACTTCCTCTCTCGGCAACCTTCTAGCACTCTCATGGACTTTGCTACTAGAGAATACGACTGAGATCAGATTGGAGTTCACGGTTAAATCCCTTAATGAGTGGATGGAGGCCCCCATACCGTCCGTGAAAATCTCGGTATCGCTCGACCCCTCGAGGTCTCTAGAGAAGATTAGGGAACTAGAGGCAGAGCTTCAAAGGACTCTCGACGCTTTAACGGTAGTCGAGAAGCTATCCAACACCTCCAGGGAGGGCTTCCTGAATGTAATCTCCATGATGGAAAACCTGTCTCTATCTCTCGGGGCCTACGGGGAAAAGCTACTTTCAGCCTCTGAACTAGCCATAGAGACGGCACAAGCCCTTAGGAACTCTTCTATCCTCGCTGAGACAGCGTCTCGGGAGCTGAAAGACATGGCAAGTAGAATGGATGTAGTACGAAAGCTGAAGAGCCGCGTCGACGAGTACGGAGAAGCCCTGCAAAAAATAGCGAGTGATCTTCAATCCTTCAACATAGAAGACGATGAACTAGAAGACGTCCTAAGCGAAGTAAATGAAACAGTGCTCCTAGACGTTAAGAGCAATATTAACAGAGCTCAAAAAGAGATCAGCTACATTAAGAAAATACTGAACAGCATCGAGGAGACTAGGGAGGAGGCCTACGAGGGCGCTGAAACCCTGGAGTTACTGTCTTCGTGGCTCGCCAAGGGCGCTGAGGGCATGGAAAATCTGAGTGACGCTTTGAGTTCCGCTCATGGCAAGCTCTGCGCTTTAAGGGAGGATCTGGCTAACTACACGTCCATACTAAAGGACAAGGTAGGCGAGATAGACAAAGAAATGGTTAACCTACGGGCTATAAAGGATGAGGTCTCCAGGAGATTAGAGGACACCAAGCTGAAAGAAGAGGCGCTCACATACCTACACGAGGTCTACCTGCTGCAGAGACCCGTATGTGAGAGGGATGGCGAGAGGGTGATTGGCACTATAACTAGCGACTTAGTAATCGTCACTCTACCCAGTATAAGGATAACCATTCCTGTTAAGGCGCCGAGGGAGGGTCAGAGTAGCAGCATAGGCTCTGAGCGGAGGATTAGCGTTGCGATGATACTCCTACTGATAATTTCATGCTTAGCCCCAGTAACGGTTGTGCTTAGGCTGAGAAGATACGACTACAACGAGTTCTCAGACAGGATGGAGAAGGCTTTACGAGATTTAGAGAAAATAGCTGCGAAGATGGTTACATCCGAGAAAAACTAATGAGGCCTGAGAGTTTTCTTTCTGGGTTATGTCTTTAAGAAAGTGCGCGGTCTGCGGAGAAATAGCTATAGCTAGGCTGCCCAACTCGAAGCTTTTCCTCTGTGCTGACCACTTTAAGGAGTACGTCGAGAGGAGAGTTCTCAGAACTATAGAGAGGTACAGGATGATAGAGAGGGGGAATAGAATACTCGTAGCTGTTTCTGGGGGAAAGGACAGCGCCACTATGCTGGCTATCTTAAAGAGATTAAGAGACGCCTTGGCCGTCGAAATTACGGCTCTCCACATAAACCTCGGCATACCGAATTACTCCGATAAGAGCGAAGAAACTACTCGGCGCTTAACCCAGAAGCTGGCCGTCCCCCTAGTAGTTGTGAAAGTAGAGGATCTAATAGGTATGAGCGTACCCCAGCTCGCTAGGAAGGCGGGCCGACCCGTCTGCTCTGCCTGTGGCCTGGTGAAGAGATACCTATTAAACGCCGCCGCCCTCGAAGGGGGGTTCGACAAAGTAGCTCTGGGACATACCCTAAACGATATGTCAGCCTATATTCTGAAGACTTTTCTCACGCAGGACTTAAGCTCTACGGAGAAGTTAGGCCCGTACACAGAGACTATAGAGGGAGTGGCTGTCAGCAGGATAAGACCGCTCTACGAGACTTCGGAGCTGGAGACTCTTCTCTACGCGAACTTCTCAGGCCTGCCATTCGTCGGCGAAAAATGTCCTCATGCCTCTCCTTCGACACTAGAAGCAGAGTTAAAGAGGTTCATGGCGGCTTTAAACGAGAGGTATAGGGGCATCGAGATATCACTCGTAAGGAGGATAGCTAAGAGTGGGAAGGCTACCCAGGTGGAAAGTGCTGCGAAGCTCTGTAAGTCTTGCGGGTTAATATCGAACGCCGACCTCTGTTCATACTGCAAAATAACGGCTACGTGTACCGGAGAGCCTAAAGGAAGCTTTACAAGGAGGTTTTTAAGAGACCTACTCCGACTCGAGGTCTAGCTCCCATTCGAGTAGCTTACTGTAGTTACTGTTAAACCAGAAGCGCCCCTTCACGCAGCCGCCCTTCAAGACATGTTCTAACCATAACTTATCGTCCTCCCACATCTCGGAGTACGGAATGCTGTCCAGAGAGAACCACCGGGGCTTTCCCTCGTCACTCGCCTTAGGCTCTCCCCTAAACTTAGTACATCTGTAGACGTGGACTATCCAGTCGGGTTCCCTATTAGTGGAGTAAAACTCTAAGACCCCCGCGTACTCCAATTCTAAAGCCTCCACGCCCACTTCCTCCATAATTTCGCGCTTCGCGGCTTCCTCTATGGTTTCTCCCCTTTCTACCTTCCCACCCACGCCGTTGTACTTACCAGCGCCGAAGCCTCTCTTCTTCTTTATCAGCAACACGTTACCGCCTCTCAATAGGTAGCATAGCGTAGCTACTATTGTCATGGCGCAACTTATTGGAGGTTTGTCTCTAAATAGTTATCGCCAGCTCCTTTATCAAGCCCAGGGAGGTGAGTCTCTTTAACCGCACTAGAGCATTGAACTTCTTCAGGCCCATGGTTTCGGCTATCTCGTCGACCGTGCGCTCGCCATCTACAAGTAAGAGCAGGGCGATGTCCGTGTCGTCCACCTTAATCTTCTTCTCGTCCAAGTACTTCCTGAGTTCCCCTTCCTCACGCGGAATATCCGGTAACGGGATAGGCACTATCCTACCTCCCCTAGCCTCGGCCGCTCTTTCGGATATTACTGCAATCTCCTCTAGGCCGAGCCAAGACCTCAGCTTACCTATCCCAGCGCCGTCTTTACAGGAAACCTCGAACAGGGTAGCCCCTAATTTACTCGAAACTTCGACAGCTAGCTGCCGAGCTTCCTCGGTCTCTAAGTCAGTCTTGTTTAATACAAATGCTATGTTTTCGGTTCTCCCTAAGGTAATGACCATGCCATAAGCCTTGCTCACAGTATCCGGGCGGGACGAGTCAGCTACAACAACTAAAGCCTTGACGTTCCATCGAGGGAAAGTTAGCCTGACTATGTCTATAGCGTCCATTTTCCCCTCAACTTCCCTGAAGTATAGGTTATCACCTACTTTGTAATCCCTGTAATACCTAGCCTCCTCAAAATCCACGTTTAGACTGGGTATTAAGGCTTTCATGAGGCTGGACTTACCAGAACCCTTAGGGCCTATGAACACTATGAATTCTCGCCGAGGCTCCGACATGTTTCTCAATTTAAAAACACGGCACGCCTATAACATAAGTTTTAAGGCGAAGCGTCCTCGAGTTCTCTCTCAATAACTTGTAATACTCGCCTCTCTTTGACGAGTCTGCTTAGTTCGGCGCTTAGAAGCCCCCCTAAAGCCGAGAAAACACAGCCCTTAACAGACCATATGAGCGCAATCATAAGACTAGCCTTTACAACCCAGTCCCCAAGTAGAAGTCCTAAAGGTATGGCTATTGGTACTAACATTAACGCTAGGGCTAGGTCGATGATAAGACCCGCAAGCCCTGTCAGGATAACCCTTACTCCGATGTTACCACCGATTACGGAGCCCGCAATTAAGCCCGCCAACATATCCCCTAGAATAAGCGCAGGCTCTAACACTACGTTTAACGCGAGACCTATTAGGAAGCCTAACAGCGCCCGCCCACTACTCATATTCCGCTCCGCGTCATAGTCCTACCTTCTATCCTTTAATCTTACTCATTTTCAACGGGGACTCTAACCCTGCGCTCCGAGAGGTATCTGTATAGGACGTAGGCAGTCCACACGGGAGAGAGGTCTATCCCGGGCAATGCGTCCGCGATTGTTATCAAGAAGGGTATCGGGCTAAAACCCAGCAGTACAACTAATCCAAAGGCTATCAAGATGTCCAGTACAGATTCCACTAGTGGATTAGATATCACTCCCAGGATATCCACTACGTCGTTCAACACTGCCAACGTCAGCGCGAGTACGTAACGCGCCTCACCCGACCTGTACATATTCTCCCCGTAGCTTT
>CAZFWY010000081.1:0-6902 GCA_964522715.1 uncultured Thermofilaceae archaeon
TACCATGCTCTTAATAGCAGCGTGAAGCTAGGCTAAACTAAGGGTTTAATGTGACTGGCGGCCTCTCGAAACTTGTTATAAATTATCTGAAAGTTCCAATAATTTTCTTATCACTTCATCTATTCTTTGCCTACATCTCTCCGGTCATGATGTTGGAGGAGTCTAAGCATCTCGGCTATATAGCGGTTCAGCTCCTCCACTACTTTCCTCTTCCCACCATAAGCTAAATAGTAGCCAGCTAATCCTTAACTTTCCTGTTGTCTCTTGACTATCTCGTACCCCTTGAGTTTAAGCTCGATTATCTTGCTTATCGGAAGCCCAGTTTCCTCTCTGAGTTTAGCTAGCTTCTTGTATTCCTCCTCATCGAGTAGTATGCAGACCTGCTTCTTACCCATATTAATTCCCATGAATCCATTAGAAGTACATTATATTTAAGGATAACTAATGGAGTCTCATGGTAATTTAATGATTAACGCTTAACTCACAAAAAGAAAGTAGGGTTATATTTTTACCCAGTTTAGGCCAGCTTTCCTGACGGCGTAGCCCAGCTCTTCGAGGTAGTCTCCGTAGACCATCAACCGGTGGAAACCCCTTAGCTCGCGGAGTAAGCGGTGCCAGTCCCCCTCTATCTCTATTTCCGCCTGACTGCGGCATATGGGGACGGCCGGGGCTGGGTGGGGAGGATCGAGCCAGTGGAAAGAAATAGGAAGAATTTCTACAAGCTTCCCTGAGCGATAAAGCATATATAGCCTAGCTAGCTCTCAATATCTGGAGACGACAAATGAAGAGTTTTAGTAGGTACGTTGTCTTAATACTTTTCGCCGTTCTACTAGCCTCAACTGTATCTGGAGATATAACGAAGAGAAGCCCCTGCTGCAAAACCTCCCTAAACGGGTTACAGCCCTGTATAAGGCTGGTAGAGGAAGCTCCGAACGCTGAGTGGAAGAACGAAGCTGGGCAGGTACTCCCCTTCCCTGGGAGCGATACCGACCCTAGGGGGTTCGCCAGAGTCCTCCCGACGGCTACGTTAGAGGATGGGAGAACGTATAGTAATGTCCTAGAGACGCACCCGCGATGGGTGGACCACGGAAACATATACGGTATATTTAAAGTCAAGCTACCCCTAGGCGCCAAGTACTTTAGGGCTAAAGTCGGCTTTCTTCAGGGCGCCACGGGTACGGATGGAGTGGACTTCTGCTTCTATATCAACAATATACTTTATAGAGTAGTTCTCGATACTTACGACGGCGCCTTAAAGGAAATAGAAGTAGATGTTTCCGGCTATGCGGGGCAAGAGGTAGAGATAAAGCTACACGTTTACGCCGGGGATTCGTCGGGCCAGGACTGGGCGGTATGGGTTGACCCAGCTATTTGGTGCTACCCGCCGTCTCTCTCGATCTCCGCGTCGCCTAGTAGCGCCTCTATAACCCAGGGCGGGCAGGCGACCTTCCAGGTAAGTATTTCCTCAAGCTACGTGGAGGAGGTCTCGCTAAGCCTAACAGGCCTTCCACCGGGGGCAACGTACTCCTTCATACCGCCGAAGGGGTCTGGCGACTTCATATCATCCCTAGTAGTCACGACATCATCTAGCACGCCCCCCGGTACTTACAGCCTAACTATAAGGGCGTCCGGCGGAGGGGTTACCAAGAGGAAGACCATACGGTTAACTGTCAAGGCCGCTGGAGCCTTTTCTCTAAACTTGAACCCGGCCAGCCTGACGATACCGCAGGGAGGCTCCGCCCAGTCTACTGTGGTCGTAGTCCCCCTAGGCGGCTTCAACCAGCCCGTAACGCTGTCTCTGGAGGGGGTGCCCGAGGGTATAACCGCGACCCTGAGCAGCACGACTCTGAGCCCGGGCGGGACGGCCACTATAACGGTCGAGGTTTCACAGGATAAAGACCCCGGCGCCTACACCATAAACGTTAGGGGGGTGTACGGGGATAAGTCCTACACTACGACTTTAAGCATACAAGTAGTAGCTCTGGGCTTCGCCATAGCTTTAAACCCCAGCATCGTACCTATAACTCAAGGCGGGACAGGGGAAGTCCAGGTAATAGTAAAAGCCATGGGAGGGTTCAGCGAAACAGTAACTCTATCACTACTGGGCGCCCCGGCCGGGGTATCCGGGAGCTTTAACCCCGCCAGCGTAGCGCCAGGCTCCTCCTCAACACTAACTCTAACCGTGAGTTCCGACGCGGCTCCGGGCGAGTACGTGTTAACGGTGAGGGGTGTAGCGGGGTCTAAGGAGGACACCGCCGAGCTAACCCTCCAAATAGTAGAGGCCCCGTTCGACTTCTCACTATCAGCTACGCCGCCCACGGCTAGAGTCAACAGGGGAGAAGCCGCGAGTTTCACTATAACCGTAACCCTGACGAGCGGCTCGCCCAACCCAGTATCCCTAACCCTCGAAGGATTACCGGCTGGCTCCTACTCCTTCTCCCCCGCGGCCGTCACCCCCACGGGTACCTCGACGCTAACCATAGACACGAGCGGGCTTGAGGGGACGTACAACATCGTCGTGAAGGGGTCGTGGTCAGGCGTCGAGAAGACAGTACCGATAACGCTAACCGTAGAGAGCTTTGACTTCAAAATCTCAATAACCCCAGCCACTATCGAGCTCAAACAGGGAGAAACCGCCACCCTGATCGTAGAGCTGGAGTTAGCGAGCGGCACACCGCGCCCAGTAAGCCTATCCCTCACAGGCCTACCCCCGGAGGCTTCCTACAGCTTCTCGCCCCAAGAGGTAACACCCCCGGGCACCTCAACACTAACTATAAGCGCCGGCCCCACCAAGGGAACCTTCACCATACTAGTTAAGGGGTCGGGGGACGGAGTCGAGAAGACCGCTACCGCCACAGTTACGATCAAAGAGAAGCTATGCGTAATCGCTACCGCTACGTACGGCTCGGAGCTAGCGGGCGAGGTACAGCTCCTAAGAGGCTTTAGGGACAACATAGTCTTATCCACAGTTTCGGGCTCCGCCTTCTACGTGGCTTTCGACGCATTCTACTACTCCTGGAGCCCAGCCGTAGCCAGCTATATACACAGCCACCCCGAAGTTAAGCCAATATTCAAAGCGGCGCTCTACCCACTCATAGGAGCGCTCAAAGTAGCCACGATAATAACTAGCCCACTAGTACGGCTCAACTTGGAGCTGGCTGTGTACGTAGCTGGGACTCTGGCGTCGGCTCTAATAGGGCTAGCCTACCTAACCCCCATAGTATACCTGGTCTCTAGGAGGAAGAAGTTAGGACGGCTCCGGAAAGCCCTACTCTTAGCCTCAGTATCGGCGTTACTCGGATCGTTAGTAGCCTTAACCCTAGGCCTCAACTACGCTTTAACTCTGTTCACGTCGGCCTACGTGGTCTCGGTGATGATACTAGCACCAGTGCAGTTAACTCACTATTTAAAGCGTGGGGATGGGTAGCCAGGTACGCGCGAGCGAACCGGGGTACCTATCCCCCCGATTTTTACTCAGAGGCCTAATATCACCCGGCACCTAGCTGTAGTGTTCCCCAAGTACGAGCTCGATCCTTTTTATCCCAGGCGGCTACCTCTAAGCGGTGTTCGATGTTCACGGCGAGGTGGATCTGGCGCTATGGGGTACGCGTTCCTCGTAGAGATCCTCCCATACGCGTACCTGTTATTGTCGAGCATAGCATCGTTCCCCTACGTAAGGAGTAAATACATGGAACTCGCGCCAGAGAGCTGCGAGACCTGTCCCCTAAACACTTTTTGCAGCAGACTCGGGATTAACAAGTTAATGCCTCCAGCAAGGCCTCGTGAAAAAGTACCCCAAAGGTTTAAGGAAGAGGATACTAGCCGCGATACTGGTTGGATTCGTAGTTCTCTTCCTCCCAGTGATCTTGATTTACAACTCACCGCTCGCGCCCTACCTCAGCATATTCCTAGCGATGATACTCGCAATACTCATGCCGATAGACTCGAACTAGTCTGATGGAGCCGTAAGGCGGGTGTTCGTCTCGGCTTAACAGGTTGGGTAATAATACATTATTATATTATTATAATTAAATAGAGTATTATCGGGTCTGGAGCGCCACGTAGCCCCTAATCTCTCCTAACTTTCCTTTCCCGTAAGAGTCGGTGTGCTAGTTCTGGGTATTTCTTAGAGATCTCCCTCAGCGCCCATGTGGCGGCTTTCCTGACGTAGGGCCTGCTATCTCTCAACCCAGCCTCTACTAGTTCTGGAATTTGAGTAGTAGCTCTTCGTCGGGGTTGTCGGTCTTCCTGACTATGGTCGCTATTACGACGTACTCGACCCTAGCCGTGTACTCCCTATCGCTCCTACAGAACTCCTCTGCTAGTTCGCGGGCGTAGCTAGTCCTCCACAAGAGGTTCATGGCTAGCTGGTCGCTTAAGTCCCAGTTGTCCACGTCTCCCACCCGCTTCCTGGCGTGCTCCTCCCCAAACTCTTCGGGGTCGGCTATCATTGTGGCTAGTATCCTCGCCTCGTGGATATTGGTCTCCCACAGCTCCAGAGCTAGCTCGGTATCCCTGCCTATCTCCCGGGCCATCCTCCTCAGGACTGGCTTAGGGACTCCCAGTACCTCCGCCTTAAAGGTTATCCCGAACCTAGCCATACCCCCAATGTTCTTCTCGTTCCTCAAACTCCTCAGCCTAGAAACTATCTCCTCCACGCCGACCATACCCACCACTACGCTTAGAGCCCTACGTACCCTCCACTATATTAGCTTCGGGAAGGCCACGAGAAACGTATAATTATTCACTGCCCTCGCCCAGAGCCGCCTCGAAGTCCTCCTCCAACTCCTCAGAGCCGTACTGAAGTTCTACTCCCCGTTCCTCAACCTCCTCGACCATTTCCCAGAGGCTCAGCCCCGCTAGCTCGGCGGCCTTCCAAAGCGTGGCCTTACCCTCGGAGTATAGCCTTAGAGCCGCTCTAATCCTTGACTCCTTATCTTCCATACAATTATCTCACCATAAGCCCAGCATAACTGTACATCTGTAGGAACATCGAGTTCTTATTTAAAGGTAAGGTACTATATATAGTTGGGGGGCTTAGCTAGGTAGCTGACCATGCAGCATGGGTAAACCTACCTTCGGCGGTCACTACAAGTAAACACAAATTGAGTTTTCGAAGAAGACTTGGTTAGAAAGAATAGTAGCAGTACTGATAAGCAGGCTGAGAAAACAAAGGTGGAATTCAGGGGCACATCAGCCCTGGATCAGGCCGCAGTACGCTGTTCCTCCCTTTAGTTTTCTCTTATTGAATCATCACTAAAACTTTTTACGCACGCTGAAAACCGCTAACAGCGCTTGCGGCCCCTAGGGGTTCGCCCCTACATTCATGAAGAATACGCATTCTATACCCTATTAATTTACCTTTGCTACCTAGATAAAGTCGCTTAAGGCGGCCTCTTCCTGTAGTAATTTGAGATGTAGGTAGGACTGTTCCTCTGGGCTTTAGGTTCTATGTTGCCTGTAATAGATGCTTGGTAACGTTTAATGCTAGGGAACGCGCCTTCCCCATAATATTAAAGGCTTTTTCTTTGTCAGAAGATCTATATAGCATAGAGAAATACAACACATCGCTTCCTTTTGATAGTGAAGGTATTATCTCTATGTCTAGCCATTCCTCATCCTCAGGTTGCGCCTTCTTTAAACCAATCCTCACACCAAGGAGGCTGGCTTTCACCCCTAAAGCTCTGGACGCAACACCCACTATACTTAAATTACCCACACGTTCAAACGCGGAGTAAAAGTTAGCGCCTTCTACGGAAATCTCGTACTCCACCATTCCTTCATAGAACTGAGGCCTAGTATACCCTTTAAGCCTAGTCCCTAGAGCTTCCTCTACAGCCTTAAACTCAGATATTAGTTGCTTGAGATCGGGAGAAGTAACTCCTAAAACGTGCCTCGCCGTATCCACATCCACAATTACATTATCTTTTCTGGCTATGGGGCCAGAGCCACCAATCCCTCTGCGAAATCCTAGAGGGGGGAGGTTCCTAATAGGCCTATAACCCAGTTCTCCCAAAATTACTATGACCTCGTGAAGATCTATAGGGGCGGTAGAGAGGTATTTAGCACCAATCCTTTGATATCTGAGGGAAATAATGATCATATTACCATACCTCTAATGATAACCGCTCCTCCTCAATACGAAGCTCTCTATCCATGCGGGTTAGATTAAACATAGTATGTTTCTCAACTTGTACATATGTACCAGCCAGAGTAGTGCTAATTCCCTGTTCATGTACTTCGAACTTCGGCTCAAGAGCATAATATTCTGGCCATAATTCCATGGAAATTTCCGTCCCGATCCTAACGCTTATTAGAGCTAGTACCTGCTTCAGATCGCTTATCTCTGTAGCTACTTCGTCTCTTAACGGGCCGCCAACCTCATCTAACACTTCCTCGATGAAAGTAACGTATTGTTTAAGTTCTTTAGGATCCTTACATCGTAGTGCCTCAGTTTTAACGTAATCTAATAACACGAATAACGCTTCACCAGCCCTTCTCCTTAAAACCTTAACCAGGAACCTCAAGGTACGAAGAGGCTCTGCTTCGTAGGCTGCGTCGAGCACCTTCATCTTGGTCCTCAGGCTCACGTCTCTAACCCTCCCCAGGTTGTAGATGGTCTTCCTAGCTATCCCCGCCCTCCTACTAGCCTCTTCTATGCTGCCGTACTTCTCCACTAAGACCTCGAAGAAGAGCCTCCTAACATCCCCCTTCGTCAAATAACCCGCAAATCTCTGGGCGAACCTACTAGTCATATTTCCTCATATGTGTAATAAGTTACACACATATAAGCTTTCATGCTTATTAGGGACAGTGCGAGTATAATCTTAACGTATGTCGTGGCGACCACCACCGGATTGCTATTATGAGTTCACGAACAGAGTTAAACAGCTTAAAATAAA
>CAZFWY010000082.1:0-6751 GCA_964522715.1 uncultured Thermofilaceae archaeon
GATTCTCTCGAAGTTAAGAGTGTCAATAGACGGGAAAAGCAAAAAAGTGTTAATAAAAGATCCTAAAGCATAGCTCAATTGTCTATCTAAGCAGGAAAGAACTTAAGTTTTAAAACATTCTTTGGCTTTCTTTTAGGAATACATTTTTGTAGTATCTATATAGGCATAAAATATTTATTGAGCTACTGTTTGCCGCACGGAGTCTGCTATGAGGATAGCCGTTTTGGGCGGTGGTTTCAGGGGAGTTGAAGCTGTACTGGAGGACAGCCTAGTAGAGGGGCCTAATAGAGAGGGGAGTCCTAAGTAAGCCAGGATACTACAGCTAGTAATTGAAGGGTAACCGTTAGGTTACCCATTATCACAGGTTACTGGAGTCCCTCGACGGCTCTAAATATATCTTCGATGTATCTATAAAATGCTTTAAACTAACAAACTAATTAAAGCTGTTAATTGCGTGGGAGGGCCAGTGAGTGGTGGTTTAATGAGGTGGGATGAGGAGACCTATGAGTTATTCCTAAGCCGCGCCACAGCTTACTCCGCCTTATCCCTGTGCTTCCAGTACCCTGTCGGGGACACGGAGAGACTGCTGAGAGAGTGGGTTCCAGAGGCTCTCAGAGACGCCTCGCGCACCTTAAAGGTGGAGAGGTACAGTTGCCATAGGTACATGGAGGAGCTAGCCAACTTCCTTAGGAGGAGCCGGGACTTCGGGGACGCTAGGAAGGAGTACACGAGGATATTCATAGCTTCATACCCCAAGTTGCCGTGCCCGCCCTACGAGTCTGTCTATGTGTCTAGAGACAGGAGACTCTACAGCGACGAAGTACTCGAAGTGCTTGAACTCATGAGGAAGTGGAGCCTTCAGGTCTCGGATGAGTTTCACGAGCCTCCTGAACACGTAGCCGTCGAGCTAGACTTCGCGGCCTACCTATTATCAGGGATCGCCGACAAGATAGTCGAGAGGAGCTACGAGGAAGCCGAGAAGGTATTAGACGACTACAGAGTACTGGTAGCCCACATGGTTCGATGGGTACCTACGTTCTGCTCCTGCGTTGAGAGAGAATCCAGAGTAGATCTTTACAGGTTAGCGGCTAGGGCTCTGAGGGTTTTCGTATCAGATGAGGCTTCAGCTCTGAATATTGAGTAAAAACGCAACACTAATGTTACATGCTAAATATATAGCACCTAAGTCTTATGACTAGTACTACTGGTGATCGCTATTCCCGGGGGAAGGCTGGAGAGGGCTTTAAGGGATAAGGCGAGGCGCTTCCTGAAAAGTCAGAGGGGACTGAGGAAGCCCGAGCTCAGAGATATATTCTCCAGAGCGGCGTACATTTTTCCCGGAGACCTAAGGGTCGAGAATTACCCCAGGAGGCCAGTCGTGGCCTTTAACCCGGGCGCTATTCTAAGGGGGGATAGGCTCTGGATGTTCCCACGCCTCGTATTCGACTACTACAATTACACGTCTAGTATAGGCTTCATAGAGGCGGGGATAAGCGACGTCGTGGAAGGCGCGTTAGAGAAGCCCCTGGGAACGAGAGTAATACTATGGCCTAAATACCTGTGGGAGTTCAAGGGATGCGAAGACGCCCGCGTGCATAGGGAGGGAGACCGCTACCTCCTCCTCTACACCGGTTACGGCTACATGGTCAAGGGAGATGCCTTATCGACTTCCATAGTTCAAGGGCTAGCGGTCTTCGACTCCGAGTTTAAAGAGACGGGGAGGGGCTACTTCACCATAGCTGGGGACGAGGAGAGGTTCCTACCGAGGGCCGCGAAGGACAGTGTCATTATAACTGTTAGGAGAGGGGAAGCAGTCATGTTGTCGAGACCAACGATGGGGGACGTAGACATCTGCTGGAGGAGCCGCGCAGACCTTGGGGAGCCCTGTTTCTTAGGGGAGACTATGGAGCCTGTACTGGCGAACGAGGAGTGGGAGTTCAAGGTCGGCTGGTCCACGAATGCCGTGAAGCTCTCAAGTAACGAGTACTTAGTCGGGTGGCACGGGGTACTCAGGGAGGACTACTCGTATCGCAATGGAATAGCCGTAGTGGACGAGGAGGGAGACCTACTCGCAATCTCGAACTACCTATTAGCGCCTAAAGGAATAGTGGAGGAGTACGGGGACAGGCCCCTAGTAGTATTCGGAAACGGGCTAGTAAGATACAGGGAACTCCTAGTCTGGGTCGGAGGTATAAGCGACTACGCCATGGCAATATTCACAGCAGAACTCGAGAAAGTTATGGAGACACTTAAATGGATTAGAGGCTAAGCCAATCCGATTTCTACTTTGTCGGCCATCGCCAGGCAGACCTTAGTATCGGCTTATCCTAATAGACTTAGGGGCAAAGGGGTTGTACCTGCTCGCGTGTGGAGGCCGCCACCAGCCGTGGGTATACAGGACTACACCTTCCTCCCGGGGCGTCGTTAGAATCAAGGGGGCTATCATTGACAATAATAATATCATGGCTACTACAACGTTAACCCCCGTTAACGGGAACCGAGAGCATACTCCTAAGTACTTATAGAGCGTGAAGTTCCTCCCAGAAGCTGGAGCAAAACGTTAGACAGGAAAAGAAACCTTTAAAGTTCATTCAAGGCACGGGAATTAATGTCTTTATACCCGCAGCGAGTATTACATACCTCAGTGTAATGCCGCCTATTATTACGAGTGTAGCTGCTATGATCGGTAATATACAGGGTTTAGCCAGTCCTTTGTCGTGAACTATCTCTGCGGCTGTTTTACCTTTAGTTATATGCAGGTATTCTAATAACAATGGAATAGCCAGTCCTAGCAGCAATACACCCACTACAAAGGGTACTGATAATGAGCCCCAAAGAATTTCTTTGACAGATATTGCAGCTTCGGGAGACGCTGCATTAATTATGTAGAGGTATAGGAAGGTTACTATTATTTCGACGAAGATGAATATAGCGTCCCACTCAGATAGTTGATGGCACCAGTGAAAATGTAATTCTCTCCTTCCTCCCGTAGCCCTCATTCCCTGAATTATGTTAACGAAGAGCATACCAGCTACTCCCGTTGAAAGACCTGAAGCTATGAATAGCATCGGAAGAGCTGGCGACTGCCAGAACGCTACTCCCTTAGCCATGCTTATCAGTATCCCTGTGTACATTACCGTTAGGAACCCGAAGAATGCAGCTATAAATCCAAGTATCCTTATAGCTTTTTCATTTTTAGACCAGGGTAACCACGAAAAGTACTTGATTTGTGGCGCTGCGTATAGCGCTCCAAAGATCATGAACAGCGTTAGTATCGTGGAACCTCTAACAATCCAGGAGCCTAAATTAAGGTTTGGGCTTAAGAAGACTAAGTAGAACCGTTCTGGCTTCGTAAGGTCGCCTATTAAGAATAGCGTACCGAGAGCTACTAGTACGACGCCTATTAACGAACCCCAGGCAGCTAGATGGTTTTCTTTGCTGCGGACGTGGTGGAGGTATCCGATGACAACCATAGATCCTCCCATACCACCTAGGAACAGATAAATCGCTATCAGCCATCCCCATTCGGTCTGGAAAATATAATTCTCCATATCTTTCACCTCCTTACTCTACCTTTACCTTAGGCATATACAGGACTTTGGGCTTTGTTCCTAGGTCAGGTCTTAAGGGCTTAGTCGCAGATGTCCTGACAATCTTTGATACTTCGCTCTCTGGGTCGTCCAGATCTCCGAATATCCTTGCATGACCGACACACGTCTCGACACATGCAGGTAGTCTACCCTCTTTTAGCCTGTGATAGCAGAAAGTACACTTGTCCACTGCTCTCTTCCTGTGGTCTACGTACCTGGCATCGTAGGGGCAGGCCACGACGCAGTACTTGCAACCTATACATAGATCGTAGTTAACTAGTACCACACCTTCCTCAGTCTTGTAGCTAGCTCCTGTCGGACATACGGTTACGCAGGGGGCATTCTCGCAATGCATACAGAGTCTGGGTACGAACACCACGGTGACGTTCGGGTACTCTCCGAAGGTGAAGCGGGGTACGTGTGTTCTCCTCTCTCCCTCCTCCCAGGGAGTGTCGTTCTCCATGTCGCAGGCCGCTATACAGGCGCCGCACCCGATACAAGACCTAAGGTCTATAACCATCGCATACTTGACCATTCCACCCACCCCCTACGCCTTCTCTATCCTAACTAGAACCTCCTCGACCATCGCGTTAGGCAGGAAGGTGTACAGGTGGTCATCTCCCATTGGCCACAGCTTGCTCAGAGGTACTCCACCCATTTTCTTAGCTACGGTTAACGCGTCGCTCTCAGCGCCCCAAGCCGACACCGTGAACACAGTGTCGGGCCTTATCTCGTCGGTCACGTAAGCTATGGCGGTCACAGTCTCGTTCGTAGCCAGGCTGGTTATCTTGATCTTATCGCCAGTCTTTATGCCGAGTTCGGCGGCTTTCCTGGAGTTTATCCACACGGCGTAGTGCTGAATCCTGGCTATAGACGCCAGTAGTTTGTTGTCGACCGTGTGGGTGTGGGTGGTCACGGGGCTCCTACCGTAGGTCAGGTAGAACACGTTACCCTCGGCCTTGCCGAAGACTTTGGGCGGTATCCACACCGGTAATGGATCCCAGTGCTCGCTGTAGCCCTTCTTAGACATTATCCCGAGCATCTTTATGCTGTAGAACTCGACCTTACCGGTCGGCGTGTTCAGCGGCTTCTCGTAAGGCATAGTACCTATCAGTTCCTCCTTCCTCTTCGTTATTATGACGCCCTTAGCGACCAGTTCGTCGTAGTTTATACCCTTAGCCTCGGCCTGAGCCCTCCTAATACCGGCTATACCCTCTTTATCGTAGGCGGCCATCAAGGCGGCCCCGTCAACACCAATCATACTACCTAGAGCCTTGAAGTAGGCTTCCTTCTTGCCCAGTTTGTCGGCTAGCCCCACTAGTATTTCTATCATCGGCTTGCAGTTGAAGATGGGGTCTATTGCCTTTACACCGGTAGCTACGGCCCCGTCTAACGAGAACCCGACCCCAAAGAGTGGGTCTTCCCTTTCGGGGTAGGTGCAGTCGGGTAGTATGATGTCGGCGAACGCGACGGTGTCATTGGGCAGTATGTCTATGGCTATTATGTCCTCGAGTTTCATGAAGGCCTCCCTCCACTTCGCGGCGTTGGGCAGAGTCCTCAGCCAGTTACAGCCCGTGAACATCGCGCACTTGATCGGGTAGGGGTCTCCGTTCACTATGGCGTCGTAGTAGGCCAAGATGTTAGGCTGGGCGTTGTAAACCACGTAGCCCTTCTTCTTCATCCACTGGACGTCAGCCCTGCTCTCGGGTAACGGTTTAGACTTCACGGACCTACCGGCGGCCGTGAAGACGAAGCCTCCGTACTTGTCGATGTTGCCGACCATGGCGTTTAGTAGGGCTACCATCCTCCAGGTCTGGACGCTGTTCTGGTGCTTCGGGTCGTGCCACCCAGGCTCTATAACCGCGGGCCTAATAGTGCCGAACTCAGTAGCCACCTTCTCTATAACTTCGGCCGGTACGTCGCATATCTCCGCAGCCCATTCAGGAGTGTACTCCTCGACTCTCTCGGCGAACACCTGGAACGCTGGCTTAGCCTTAACCACAGTCCCGTCTTCCAACTCTACCTCGTATTCTCCTAGGAGGGCGGGGTCAAAGGCCTCGTCGTGAGGCACGGCCTTGCCCTGAGCCTTGTCGTACACCAGGTACTTCTTCTTGCCAGTCTCAGGGTCGTCCCACACCTTAACCGGGGTCGGTGGGGTCTTATCAGTCCTGAGCAGTATCGGCGCGTTAGTATACTTCTTCAGGAAGTACTCGTCGTATAGGCCTTTCTTTATCATGACGTGCGCCATGGCTAGCAAGAACGCCAGGTCAGTGCCAGGCCTTACCGGAACCCATATATCGGCTAGGGCGGCGGTCTCGCTCAGCCTCGGGTCTAACACCACTATCTTAGCTCCGTTCCTCTTAGCTAGGGCGAAGCGCCTAGCATAAGGTACTCCGAGGCTCCCAGCCAAGTTCCTCTTCAGGACTATTATGTACTTGGAGTTCTCGAAGTCAGCCGTTATGTGTGGATGTCCACCAGCCCCGACAGTTGCTCCCCACGCGAACGCCTTGGGGAAGAAGCAGAGCGGGGGTGGGGAGCCCACGAAGTTCGGAGTACCTATAGCCTTAGCGAAGGCCACCACGTAGGGCTTATAGACGCCGCAGGGCAGCCATCCACCGCCAATCATTATAGACCTAGCCTCGCCAGCTTCAACGTACTTCCTTAGTACATCGGCCGCTCTGTCCAGCGCTTCGTCCCACTCTACCTTCATGAAGCCCTCCCAAGTACCCCTCTTAGACTTGTCCTCCCTGATCATCGGGTGCTTCAGCCTATCGGGGTTGTAAACCCTGTAAACGCCAGCCTGACCTCTAGCGCAGATGTGCCCCCCACTGGCTGGGTGTAGCGGGTTAGGGTCTATCTTGTACAACTTACCGTTCTTCACCCTGTAGATAGTGCCGCACCTATTAACACACATCGTACAGAGACCTGGAACCGTGTATTCGGCTAGCGCTAAGGCCTCAGCACTCACCTTTCTCAGCGTTTTTATGACTACGTTGTCGGGCAGGCTTATAGAGGCGAGAGCTCCCGTAACCGCTGCTGCCTTTAGGAAGTCTCTTCTGGAAATTTTTAGAGCCATGGGGGTTCACACCCGACGAATATGTAAACGTCAATAGATAAAACCATGTATGTAACTTGTTCGATATTTACAACCAATTATATCA
>CAZFWY010000083.1:0-6670 GCA_964522715.1 uncultured Thermofilaceae archaeon
GATAGCCCCAGGTTCTTAGGCCCGAATGCGAGTTCTTCTTCAACAGTTCTTGCAAAGAGCTGATGTACAGGGTTCTGAAACACATAGCCTACATAGCGTGCTAATTCGTATACTGCAGCTTTCCTAGTGTCAATACCCATTACTGTGACTTTTCCTTTAGTTGGCTTAAGTAAGCCGTTAAAGTGCTTTACAAGCGTAGTCTTACCTGAGCCGTTTTGTCCTATAATGGCTACTATATCGCCGTCGTAAATCTCTAGATTGATGTCACGTAGTGCTACTACTCCACCGGGGTAAATGTGCCATAAGTTCTCACACCTAATCAGAACCTCCTTACTCATACTTTCAACCTTTTAACCACGGCTTCTACAGCTTCCTCAGTTAGTATAGGGTATTTATCATCCCATTTATTATACCTCTTCCTCAGTTCATGCGCCAGCTCAGTTACCTGAGGCACTCGTAAACCTATGCTCCTCAAAGTATCTACGCACTTAAAAACCTCGTGAGGGGTACCTTCAAGAATAATTTCACCCTTATTCATCACTATTATTCTGTCGGCACACGCCGCCATGTATTCCACCTCGTGATCCGCCATGATAATAGTCATGTTCTCTTCTCTGTTAAGTTTAAGCACCGTGTAGTAGACTTCCTGCTTACCTATGGGGTCTAAGTTAGAAGTAGGTTCATCTAGTACTAGTATGCTAGGCCGCATAGCAAGGGCGGCTGCAATCGCAAGTCTCTGTTGCTGCCCACCTGAGAGTTCAAACGGCGAGCGATTTTCGAGCCCCTCAAGACCCACTATCCTGAGAGCCTCCTTAACTCTTCTAAGCATCTCGTTACGAGGTACGCCTAGGTTTCCGAGACCTAATGCTACTTCCTCCTCTACAGTCATCTGGCTTAGCTGGTACTCCGGATTATCGAACACCATACCTATATACTTAGCTAGTTCCCTAGTAGGAGTGGTTCTAGTATCAATACCCATAACTCTGACTACTCCTTTCATAAAGCCCTGTATCATATTTGGGATTATCCCATTAAATGTCAGACAGAGTGTAGTCTTACCAGCACCACATGGTCCAAGAATTCCTACAAATTCTCCACGCTTGATCTTTAAGTTTATGTTCTTTAATGCGGGTTCTTTAGTGAATGGATAACGAAATGTTAAATTCTTAACCTCAATAACTATGTCCTCACTCAATTCTCCTCCCCCTGCTACGCCTGGCTCAAAAGAGTGCATACCATCTCGCTCAGAAAGCTAGGCTCGCCCCCTTATCTCCTTAACTATCTTCTCGGCGCTCTCTGTACTATAAAGTACTTTTCTAAGCTTTAAGAGTCTAGCTGTATATTCGCTCATATCTCGTACCGTACTCTCCGTTAATAAGCATACTTGGATGAATCTATAATCTACTGGCTCGTATATGGTTATCTCGCCTCTCCAGTCGTTATGGGTTATTACATTGATGCCTACAGAGATGTTTGTGCTTTCAATGTTTTCTTCACTTACAAGTACTGTCTGCGTTTTAGTTTCAAAGAGCTCTCTTAACGATGAGAATTTACCACCATGGAATTCCTCGGCCCACTCGACTTCAAACTCTTGGGTCAGCATTTTAAAGACCTCTTAACATCTAGATTTATACCTGCCGAGTCAATAAGCGTTTCCATGGTTTGGAGGCTGTCCTGAACAGAGTGGGAACGCCTCAACTGAGGTAAGAAGTTTAGCTAAGCTACTTGACTGTTGGGAAGCTGGGTTACTCGCACTTCGCCGTTAACCACTCTTCAGGGCTCTACGCGGTCGGGCTTAACCACATGAATAACTGCGAGTGCTATAATTGGCATCTGCGCAGCTTCCTACGTAGCAAGCGAGGCGCGACTACTGATAGGGCCGACTTCTACGCTTCCGTCACCTCTGCGTTCGCCAGGCTCCACGAGGAAAATGCCTATGCCCGCGTGTCATCGGCTCATTGAAGCGCTAAACCATCATAAGAAATAGGAACAAGAGCTCTTTCTATAAATTGCCTCTTTGATTAATTTTAAGGCGTATTCCTTAAGACATTTCAGCCTATTAGGACTAGACGTTTCAATAAAACATCTGAAGACGGGTTCAGTACCCGAAGGTCTTAAGAGTATCCAATCACCATTCTCGAATACTGCTTTTATTCCATCTACAAGTATTAACTTCATGTTCTCAGCCCTCTTAAGCCTGTTAAGCAACACGTTTAACACATGACTTTTTAAGTGATCTGGACAAGGTATCGCTATTTTCTCCTGGAATAGTACAGGAAATTCTGATACTAATTGCGAGAGGGGGGCGTACTCCGATATTAATTGTAGTAGTTTGCCAGTAGCGTAAGCTGGGTCGCCGTAGTAGATGTTTTGGGGCCAGATATACTTTCCAGTTTCTTCAAATGCGAAGATTGCATCTGGTATTCTAACTAGGGCTTCAGCCATCGCCGGTGGTCCTACTTTAGTGAACACGTACCGCCCGCCATATTTCCTCACTACGTAATCTATGACACTAGACGTGTTCACTGGGCAGACTATTGTACCCTTTCTCTTTAGTAATTCGTACTTCGCGAGCAGGGCTCCTATGTAGTCTGGAGCGATAATATTACCTCGTTCGTCCACGAACACCGCTCTATCCCCATCTCCGTCGATTGCAATGCCAAGATCTGCCCCTTCTTTTACTACAATTCTTCTTAACTCGCTGAGGTATTGAGGTAGAGGGTTAGGTGGTCTTTTAGGAAATTTTCCATCAATATTCTCATTAATAACTATTACACCACACCCTAAGAGCTTAAAGATTCTTGTAAGTACACGTACGGCTGGGGAGTGACCAGCATCTAGGACTATCTTATATCCTTTGAAACTACCCTCACCGAAAATATCTAGTATATTATCTATATACGCTTTTTCAGCATCTGCAGTGCTCACATGCCCAACTCGGCACATGTCCACGATTCTAAAACTTTCACCAAATACTAATTCCTCAATTTTCTTTTCTTCCTCCTCGAACAGCTCCGCCGTATTACCTTTGAAGAATAAAACACCATGTATCTCTGGAGGTGTGTGAGACCCCGTAACCGCCACTGCCCCGTCAAGTTGTCCTTTCTTAGTAGCGTGTAATATCGCTGGCGTAGATGTGACTCTAAAGTCAACAATATCTATGCCGCCTGCAAGAAGCCCCGCCACAATCGCGCTCTTTATCACGTGACTGCCAAGCCTTGCATCCATGCCTACTGCGACTCTTCCATTATTACCTAAAAACGTAGCAAATGCTAAAGCTACTTTAACTACTAATGGTGGAGTTAGCTTTTCGTTTATGAGCCCTCGTATTCCTGAGGTTCCGAATAGTTTTTTATGCAAGGCTAAGCACCGCTTTACTGCAGAAGGCCTGGATAGAGATGCGCTTTGCCTTTCTCCTCCTTGATTTTATCCCATTTATAAAGTATTCTCACGGCTTCATTGGCTACTCGTATTGCGTCCTCTACTCCTGAATCCATGATGAATTCGCCAGTTATCCTATTAGCTAATACTGCGCAGATTGCACCAGCCCTAGCACCGTAAATGTTAGATAACGTGAATATTGTCGAGGCTTCCATCTCAAAATTAAGCACGCGTGCAGCTCTTAAGTCGAAAATAAGTTCCTTCATCCAGCTTTGAGTATATCCTTTATATCCAGGCCGCGCCTGACCTGTATAAAATGAGTCGGTTGACGCTGTAATACCTACATGATACCTTACGCCTAAATTTTCGGCCGCTTCTATAAGCGCCATTAGGACTTCGTAGTGTGCTGTGGCAGGATACTCGTATCTAACGTATTGTCTGCTAGTTCCATCGAGCCTAACAGCAGCCGTAGAAATTACTAAGTCGCCGACTTTAATCTCGGGTTGTATTGCACCTGTAGTGCCGACGCGTATGAATGTATTTGCGCCTACTCGCAATAGTTCTTCTATTGCTATTGCTACTGCAGGGCACCCTATCCCTGTTGAAGTAGCAGAAATCGGAACTCCCTTATATTTACCAGTGTGAGTTACGTATTCCCTATGGCGAGCAACTTCTCTCTTTTCGTCCCAGTATTTAGAGATCCTAGGTACTCGGTCAGGGTCTCCAGGGAGAAGCACATACGGAGCAACATCACCAGGTTTACACCAAATATGGTATTGAAGCCCCTCTTCAGTCTGAGGTATAGCTGCTGAAATGAAACGGCGTTTCAAACTTATCACCGTTAGAAAATAGCCATTACAAAGGGAAAAGCATTACTTCCGTTAAACTTGTACAGATCATGCTACTAGTTACACTTGGAAGCACCCGTCAAAATATGAAGAGACCACTTTAGTTTTGGTAGTATTATCTCCTGCAGTAACATTCTAGCTACATGATTAAGTCACAATGATAAGTATATTTACATGCCCCTACATGTTTTATCTCTACGGTAATATAGCTGTTTTGAATGGTTGGGGGCTTGTTTGTAAGTTTAGCTGGTTTGGTGGGGGTTGGGCGAGGCGCGCCGCATACCTTAAACACGCAAACCCTCCCTCACCCACACTACCCGTCAGAGACCAGCCCACACCATACACACCGCTGCAAGAGCGTATTTTATAGACCTATCATTACTCTATGTTTGCATGTCTATGAGCTAGCTCCTTCTCGCTTTTCCCGAGCTTCTTCATGAGCTCTACTATTACTCCGTCTAGGACTGCCAGCGCTGTATTTTCAAAGAGCGTTCCAAGAGGGGTTAGCGGCTCGTGCAGCCCCATTATCTGTCTGATCACGTACTCGTCTACCTCGGCTATCTTCGTCCTGCCAGGCACGTACACCACGAGATCTGCCAGCTTACCAAGGGGCGACTCGGGATGAGAGGTTACGGTTACGACTTTAGCCCCTAGGGATTTCGCCGCCTCGGCCGCGGTTACCACTAGGTGTGTCCTACCAGATCCCGAGATAACTACTACGAGGTCTTCAGGATCTAGCCTGGGGGTTATAGTCTCGCCCAGAACGTAGACGTTTAACCCCAGGTGCATGAGTCTCATTGCGAAGGCCCTGCCTATGAGTCCCGAGCGCCCAGCCCCTACTATTAAGACTTTCCTGTTATTCTCGTAGGCCTCGGCCAGTACTTCTACGAATCTTGCCAGCTCCTCCTCCCTGAGGTACTTCGTGGTCTCAGACATGAAGCGCGCGATTTCTTTGACCGTAGCTATGACGTACTTGACCATAACCTATCACCCGAGCGCCTTAACGCCACTAGCATACCCAAGTATCACCTTCGACACTATCTTACTGGGAAAGAGGCCGACCTCTACCACGCCTGTCAACCCCTTTATCCTCTTCTCAATTACGGCCACCTCATTGGGTTCCAAGGGCTCAGAGAGCTTAACGTCAAGTATAAAGTTGCCGAGATCCGTGGTTAAGGGGCCCAGCTTACCGGTTCCCTCCCGCAGAGTGATAGCTGAAATCGGAAGTATACGCTCCAATTTGTTGGCCACGTACTGCCAGGCTGGCGGTAATACCTCTACGGGGATTGGATGCGCCGTGCATAGCTTATCGACTACTTTCCGGTCATCTACCACAACTATGTACTGCTTAGACCGCTTGGCAATTATCTTCTCCAGGGTCAAAGCACCCCCTCCCCCCTTGAGAAGGTTGAGTTCCGAGTCTACCTCGTCCGCACTGTCGATAGTCAAGCCGGGGTCGGGCGAGGACACTGGGTCTAGGACTGCGAATCCCCGTTGTCGAGCCTTAACTGCTATGTCGTGAGATGTGGGGACGCATAGAACCTCTCTTTTGAAGTCTGGTAAGTATTCGGCTAGCTTATCGATGAATAGCCTCATTGTAGTCCCGCTACCCAGCCCTAGAACTCTGGGTCTCTTCCGTTCTACCAGCTTCACCGCTTCCTCTACCGCTTTAACTCTAGCTTCCACAACGCTGCTAGACATCCTTACACACCTCCACCAGCTCCCTAGCGACACTCCTAGGGTCTTTCGATTTAGTTATCGCTCCACCGACAATGATTACGTCGGCTCCAGCCTCTAACAGTTTTGGAGCTGTACGAGGGGTCAATCCGCCAGCAACTGCCACCAGAACCCCGCTCGGCAGGTACCTCCTAATTTCGCCCACCTCGGCGGCTAAGTCCTCAGCCGTTACCCCCCTCCTCCTCTGAATATCTATACCAACATGTAGGCATATCATTTTCGGCGTTGTCGTGAGTCGTTGCAGGTAGGCTAGGGGGTCTTCGATGTTCATAAGGTCTATGACCGCGCCCACACCAGCCTCCCTGCAAGCCCTAATGAAAGCCTCTACTGTTTCGCGGGGTGCAATCCCCATGACTGTCGCGTAGTCCCCTCCGAAGTCCTTCACGAGTCTAACCTCTACCTCGGCGGCATCCACGGTCTTAGTGTCAGCTAACAAGTACGAGGGTGAAGCTTTCTCTCTTAATACACGCAGGACTTCAACACCGAACCTCTTGATCAGGGGGGTGCCCGCCTCAACTACGTCGAAGCCCTCATTGACGCATATCTTAGCGATCTCTATGGCCCGCTTAATGTCTATTAGGTCTAGCGCAACTTGAAGTAACACCAAACGTGAATCCCTAGTCTCTTTGCAAGCGCTAACTTATAGATTTTTTACTATCTAAGGCCAGCATGGCGCTATAGAATAAACAATAGTAAGCTAGAGA
>CAZFWY010000084.1:0-6571 GCA_964522715.1 uncultured Thermofilaceae archaeon
AGGGAGTTCCTGTGGGAGAGGGGCTTCGTCGAGGTTGAAACCCCAATACTACAGCCGATATACGGGGGCGCTGCGGCTAGGCCTTTCACGACTCACGTCTGGGCTATAGACGAGAAGTGGTACTTGAGGATCTCCCCGGAGCTATACCTCAAGCGCTACATAATCGCTGGCTTCAACAAGGTCTTCGAGATAGGGAAGCAGTTCAGGAACGAGGACATAGACGTGAGGCACAACCCCGAGTTCACCATGATCGAGATCTACCAGGCCTACGCCGACTATAACGACATGATGAAGCTAACCGAGGAATTGATAACGTACGTCGTGAAGAGGGTTCTAGGCACGTTAAAGGTGAAGTTCCCCGCTTCACCCGAAGACGAGGCTAAGGGAGAGGAGGGCAGGTACTACGAGATAAACTTCGAAACCCCTTGGAGGAGGATAGAGCTCAAGGAAGCTCTCAAGGAGTACGCCGGGCTCGACGTTGACAGTCTGTCCGACAGGGAGATACAGGAAATGCTAGACGAGCTGGGGGTAACCATACCGGGGGGCTATAACAGGGGTCTCGCCATAGCTAAGCTGTTCGACAAGCTGGTGGAGGACAAATTGATACAACCTACTTTCATACTGAACCACCCCAGGGAGACGACGCCTCTCTGCAAGCTTCACAGGGAGAACCCAGACCTGATAGAGAGATTCGAGCTCTATATAGCAGGTATGGAGCTGGCGAACGCCTACACGGAGCTGAACGACCCATTACTACAGCGCAAGTTCTTCGAGGAAGAGGAGGAGCGGATGAAGAAGGGTGATGAGGAAGCCCACCCCTACGACTGGGACTTCGTAGAAGCGCTTGAGTACGGCATGCCCCCCACGGGAGGCCTAGGAATAGGGGTTGACAGGCTAGTAATGATAATGGTTGGAACTTACAGCATCAAAGAAGTAATACCCTTCCCCATAATGAAGAGGCTAGGGTAGCTTCTCCCTCCCGTAAACAATAAGAGACCTCCCCCTCTACCTTATTTGCTGGTGTTCCTATGGATTATGATAAACCTGTCATAAAGGTTATTCCTCCAGGGCCTAAAGCCAGAGAGGTCATGGAGTCTCACAAGAAATACGTGGCTACGACTACGCACGACCCTGAGCACCTACCCCTCGTAATCGAGAGAGGGGAGGGGGTCTGGCTGGTGGACGTGGACGGCAATGTGTACCTGGACTTTTCCTCCGCTATCTCGACGGCCAACCTCGGGTACCCCACCCATCCAGAGGTTAAGAAGGCAGTTCTAGAACAGCTTGAGAAGATAGCCCACGCGGCTGGTACCGACTTCTTCAACCCCTACCAAGTAGAACTAGCCAAGAAACTCACGAGTATAGCTCCTGGGGACTTCGAGAAGAAGGTTTTCTACTCTAACAGCGGTACTGAAAGCGTCGAGGCTGCGCTAAAACTAGCTAAGCAGTCCACCGGTAGAAACTACTTCGTAGCTTTCATAGGCGCCTTCCATGGGCGCACTATGGGCTCTCTCAGTTTAACAGCCAGTAAACCCGTCCACAGGGCCAACTACTTCCCCATGATGCCTGGCGCGGTCCACGTCCCATACCCCAACCCCTACCGGAACCCCTGGGGTATAGACGGCTACGAGAACCCAGGCGAACTCGTAAACAGGGTTATAGAGTATATTGACTACTGGGTCTTCAACCACTACTTACCCCCTGAGGAAGTCGCGGCGATAGTGTTCGAGCCCGTACAGGGAGAGGGGGGCTACGTAATCCCGCCGAAGAACTTCTTCTCCGAGCTGAAGAAGCTCGCCGATAACTACGGTATACTACTCGTGGACGACGAGGTACAAATGAGCCTGGGTAGGACGGGGAGGATGTTCGCAATAGAACACTTCGGAGTAGCCCCCCAAATAATAACTCTGGCCAAGTCGCTGAGCGGCGGGGTTATACCTATAGGGGCGACCGTATACGACGCGAGCTTAGACTTCAAGAGGCCCGGCTCCCACTCCAACACCTTCGGGGGGCACGCATTAGCCTGTATAGCGGCCCTAGCAACCCTGAACGTTGTCGAGAAACTACTACCACACGTACAGGACTTAGAGGGTGTGTTCAGGGATGAGCTGGGCGGCTTAACGGAATATCGAGGCGTAGGTGACGTTAGAGGGCTAGGCTTAGCGTGGGCTGTGGAGTTCGTAAAGGATGAGAAAACTAAGGAGCCCGATACCAAGACAAGGAATAAGGTAGTGCTGGAGTCCCTTAGGCGTGGATTAGTTTTACTCGGCTGTGGCAAGAGTACTATCAGGCTTATCCCACCGCTAACTATGACCGAGGAGCAGGCTAAGCTAGGCCTAGAGATATTTAAATCGGCTGTTAAGAGCGTTGCTTCTACTTCTCCTTTATAGCTACGGGAGCGGGCGTGATACACACGGTGCTCAACTGGCGAGCCCTTAAGAGCTACATGAAAAAACCTTGTCTAGCTATTTCTTTAAGCCGAGACTTCTGAGTATGAGGTAAGCCTCCTCCAATTTTTAAGAGCGTCTAACCCCTTCCTAGTTATCTTATAGATCTTCGCCTTCTCCTCTCCTTGACAATTACCAACTCTCTCTCCTCTATGTAATCCAGTATGACTTTCAGCCTGTCGTAAGGCATGTTGGCCTCCTCACAAAGCCTACTACCCAGTTTCTCCCCCGTTCTATAGAGAGGCTAATTGAAGGGCTATCCCGTCTAGAGTTATAGCACTCCAAGAACTGGTCTTCCTCCTTCACGTAGTTTGAAAGGAGGAGTAATGCGTAGCCAGCAGCGTACATAGCTGCGTAGGGAGGAGAGACTATGGTTGTCCAGTAGGGCGTACGTCCGAGCCCTCGGATAGCTACCGGTAACTATGAACAATATGGCTAAGCTCTCCCCCGCGAGCCCGAGAGATAGGAGTAGTAACCTTAAGCTAGTAATGTAGTACCTCTTCTCTCCTAGTATCCTCCCCGCCGATAAAACCCTGTAGGGGCAGTAGCTAATCACGGCTATGGACGCCGAGTTAAACGCTAACGCCGGCACTTCGTCGAGGCTACTCGATAATTTTGTCGAGTAGAGTATATAAGGTAACGCTCTCACAAGACCTCTTATCAACGCATGTAGAGAGTGTCCGAGTAATTCTTTTACAAAGTGTCTATAGGTATCTTCAAAAAGCTAATTCATGTCGAATAGCACAGTACAACGTGGTGGGTAAAGTGAGCGAGGAGAAGTTTGACCTCGTATTCCAAGCTCTGAGTCACAAGGCTAGGCGAGCAGTGATAAAAGCCCTTGGGGAGAAGGGGTCCATGACGTTCACGGAAATGATGTCAGCTGCGGGGATAGAGGAGACAGGGACGTTCGGCTTTCACCTTAAGAGGCTTGAACCCTTATTGGAGAAGACTGAAATGGGTAAGTACAGGCTCTCGGAGTTAGGCAGGCTCGCTTACAAGTTACTCTCATTCGCGGGGAAGGCGGAGCTAGAAGAGGAAAGTAAGGCCAGAACTATATCTGGTCTCCCCACGTACTTAATAGACAGGGAGACCCTTGAGAAGGCCCCGATTTACGTGAGGGACTGCGACGAGGTAATAGTAGCCAGAGACGTAGACCCTGAACTCGTCAGGGAGAAACTGATAGGCATGAGGAATATCACGGTCGTAAAGGTTCCCAAAGAGCTGTACGAACACGTCATCAAGAAGCTTGAGGGGAACATAGGCAGTATAGTCGCGTACGAGGGTCAAGCTCCGCCGAAATCCCTCGGGCGAGCGATAGAGAACTACAGTGTTCTCAGCATTAACTGCGATGATCTCGTTGAGGGTACGAGCATAAGAAACTACGGCAAACTAAAGCTCCTCAATTTGACTGAGGAGAACATCTCTAGGCTGGCCAGAATAGAGAATTACGGGCTCCTACTGGTTCCTAAGGGTTTTAAAATGCGCGTACTGGGCGTAGTCAGCAACTATGGAAAAATAGGGGAATATGAGGAGTAAAAAGAAAGGGGAAATTACATTTTCTTTATTACTATCGCTAGTATTATCAACACGACTACTAACGCGGCTGTCAAGTACAAGTAGAGTTTCTCTATCTTTACCCCCGCCTCGTATATCTCCAGGCAGAACACTTTATCGTGAGTTATACCGCCGCCTGTAGCCACGACTTTTAAGCAGCCTCTACCGGTGGGGGCTTTTTCCGAGACTTTTACTGATATAGTGGAAGTGAAGGGCGGAGTGCCCTGCTTGGGGGAGATTGTAATCGTAACGCCGGGAGGGCCGCTAACTACTTCTAGTGATACAGCGTCTCTAAAGCCTTTGACTTGTACTACTTGGAGCGTGAACGTGATCTTCCCTCCCTTCTCCACTTTACCCTCAGTGACATCTGCTACTAATTGGAAGTCTCCCTCAGCCACTCTCAGTACGATGCCTTCAACATCTTCCCTCCAGTCGTCCTCCGGGGAGTAAGCCACCACTTTGAACACGTAGCTACCCTCTGCGTCCTCAGGAATCGATATCTTCACAGTAGACTTGAAAGTCGGCTTGCCGCTGGGTGGGTTAACTGTCACTGCGAAGTTCCTGGGAAGCCCCTCAACCCATACCTGAACTGTTTTATCGTAGCCGTGCACCGCTTCTACCGTGACTTCAAGCGAGACTTTCTCTCCCCGCGTCCCTTCCAGGCTCGTAGGGCTGGCGCTGACCTTAAACGTAGATATAACTATGGGTAGGGTAGTGTTCATGTGCCCCCTCCCACCAGTAGCCGTGCAGAAGGGCGTAAGGTAATGCTCCCCTCTCTCGCAGGAGCTGAAGAATTTAGAGATGAGAGAGAAGAACGCGTACTCAGCCGGGGTGAACTCCTCGGGCTTAACTATTATGAAGGCCATAGTGAAGTTCTTCTGAGCCTCTTCGTATGGGGGGTCTCTCTCGCCCCCCTCAGCCTCTATTATGTCCCATATGGTAATAGTCCTTATACTTTCAGGTTTAACCTTGTTGGGTTCGCTGAAGTCTAGCTCTCCCTCTAGTATGTGGATTGGCGGCACCTCCTCTGGGGGTATGAGCCCCATTGCGTAGAGAGTGAGGGGGGCGTAGGGGACTGTCCCCTCCATCTCCAGGTTCTTCACGGCTTTGAAAGTCCCGTCGCCGTTATCTATGAACTTGTAATACTCGCCATTATACACGTAGAACTCGCTCATCTGCCCGTAAATGTCAGAGTTAGAGACGTAGTGGTGCTTATCCGTAGTTATCCCCAGGCTCTTCCCTATGTCAACCCCCCAGGCGTGGCCCACCTCGTGGTCTAGTATGGCCCCGTAGCCGAAGCTGTGGTATATGACCCCTCTGAGCCTGCCAGCCGAGCCGTACTTCTCGGCGTCATTGAATAAGGAAAGACCTATGTTCTTCACGTCGTTTTTAACGGGCACGTAGTAGGGCACGTTCTCTGCGTAATCCTTCTTCTTGTAGATGTTGCCTGCTGGCATTAGGGTTATGAAGTCGAACACGTCCGGGAACACCGAGTAAAGTTTCTTGTAGGCTTCCGGGAATGTCTTACTGCAGTAAATGTCATCCAGGGGGAAGTCCGGGAATATCTCCCTCCTCTTATCCACTATAAAGAAGGCGTATTGAGTCGCATATAAGCCGTCGCCCAGCTTAACTACGGGGAACTTGACGCCGGGCCTCACGACAGAGAACATAGCTCCCTCGTACTCTTTCACCTCTCCGCTTGCCATCTTTATCCTTATGCCTATGACGTTGTTAGCCGATGTAGTTCCCCAGAAGAATCTAAATGAGAAAAACTGCCCCGTGAGGTTGACTACCCCCGTGTACACTCCGTCCCCTGCAACCCTGTCTGGAGGCACCCCGTCATCCCTAAGCCTAAAGCTCTTATCAACCCTATACGCCCAAACCTCTTCTACCCCTTCCCTGGCAGTGTAGACCTCAACAGTAAACACCACGTTATCTCCGTATACCACGGAGGGGTTAATCCTAGAGTAGAGGTAGACCCGCTCGTTCGTCGATGGCTCAGCGGCGCAGAAGGCAGGCAACAGTAGGAAGGCTATCAATACTATTACGATTAAATTACTCTTACCCACGCTTTTACCTCATATCTCTTATTACCCTCATATTACCTCAGTAGCTATTTAACCTTCCCATCCCCCGAACTTCTCCTCTAACTCCTCGCGAGTAACGACTCGTCCCAGCAACCTAGCTACTAGTTGTACTTTAGCGCATTCCTCGACTATTAAGTTCAGGTGTAAGGCTTCCTCCACTGTTCTCCCCACTGCGACCACCCCATGACTCTCCAGGATTACCGCGTCGTACTCCGCCATCCTACTCCTAACTGCTTCAGCGAGTTCCCTGGTACCCGGGGGTTTAAAGGGGACTATGGGCACACCCCTAGGTATGTAAATCCTGCTCTCAACATTGACCGGTAAGACCTCTACCCCGGCTACGCTGAAACCGGTAGCAATAGGGGCGTGGGTGTGGACTATCGCTCTAACGTCCTCCCTGACCTCGTAAATGGCTAGGTGCATGGGGGTCTCTATCGAGGGCTTGCCCCTCCCCCAGAGCTTCCTACCCTTCCTATCCACCAC
>CAZFWY010000085.1:0-6143 GCA_964522715.1 uncultured Thermofilaceae archaeon
TTTTACTATCTAAGGCCAGCATGGCGCTATAGAATAAACAATAGTAAGCTAGAGATCTTAGTTTGATGATCTTTAATAGTATCTGCTAAGTATACTTAGTGTGGTTAGAAGGCTAAGGAGAAGGCAGAAATGTTTCTACCTATAGTACCCGTTTAGCTTTGGCGGTCAGGTACATTTTGACCCCACTTACAGCGGTATAGCATAGCTTCTGCGATGTTGTTAGCCTGTTCAGCTATCTATTGCCTGACTCGTAGGGATAAGTAGTTTGTAAAATTCGTCCCTTACTTTTTACTAATGATCTCTACTAGTTTATTTAAGAAGTTCCTCGCGTCTTCTGAGTTTTTCCCGGAGCCTAGCTCGAAAATGACTAGGTCTGGAGCTACGTATATGCACTCGACTCCGTCGAACTCGAACCTTATAATTGCTCCTCCAGCCTTAGAGATCACCTTGGTCTTGCTCTCGAGAGCCTCCCTGAACTCCCTTGCTCTCCATGTTTTGAGTTTGGCCCCGAAGCTGCCCCTCGACGAACAAATAGTATAGTACCTCTCGAAGTACTCCTCCAGCAATGAGTAATCACCAGTAGTAATAGTGGGGGAACTAGATAAATTTTGGTTTCAGGATAAGGGCTAATCTCGGCTAAGCGGGGGGCGTTCTTCCGAGAGAAAACGCTAAGAGCATAACTGTGATAGTTATCATCAATTAAAAACTAGCTAGCGATAAGATACGAGTATTTTGTCTCTGAGAAGCAGAGCTTCGTAGTGTGTTATAAGTAATTGCCAGAAACATCTCTATTAATCGATTGAGAGAAAGTGGGAAAAATCAGAGTCATGGCGTGAATATTTTTCTACCACGCGCCTTTACTCTATGGTGGGGGGAAATCCGTGCCTGCTGGATGGACTGGTAGGATATTGTTCTACGACTTATCTAAGCATAAGGCTAGGGTCTGGGAGTACGGCGGAGAAATGGCCAGGAAATTTATCGGTGGTAGGGGTTTCGCGGCTAAGATACTGTGGGATATGGTACCTAGGGGGGCCGATCCTCTCGGCCCGGAGAACAAGTTAGTGTTCGCCGCGGGCCCCCTCACAGGCCTCCCAGGGCCTAGTACCGGGAAACTTGTGATAGCGGCTAAGAGCCCGCTCACCGGTGGGTATGGAGACGGCAATGTGGGTAGTGTAGCTGCCGTCCAGATGAGGAGGGCTGGGTTCGACGCTGTAGTGGTCGAAGGTGCCTCTAAAAAGCCAGTTTACCTATTAGTGGAGAAAGGTAAGGCGGAGGTATTCGACGCCGAAGACCTCTGGGGCCTCGACACCTTTGAGGCTGAGAGGAGGTTAAAGGAGAAGCACGGCAAAACGGCAGGCGTGCTCCTGATAGGCCCGGCCGGGGAGAACCTAGTGAACTACGCCGTCGTGGCCTCTCAAGAGGGTAGGGCTGGCGGCAGGCCGGGGATGGGAGCCGTCATGGGCTCTAAAAAGTTGAAAGCCGTAGTCTTCGTGGGAGATAAGGAGCCCGAGGTGGCGGACCCGGAGGGCCTCAGAAAACTCGCCTCCGAGGCTAGGGAGGACATTAAGTCTAAACCAATGTACAACTTCTGGATAAGGCAGGGGACTATGGCCGCCGTCCAGTGGTCTCAGGAGAACAGCGTCTTACCCACTAAGAACTTCTCGGAAGGAATATTCGAGGGGGCGAGCGCGGTCGACGGCTACGCGATGGAGAAGATCAAGACACATCAACGCGGCTGCCCGTTCTGTAACATGCCCTGCGGGAACGTAGTTGAAGATGCGGAGGGTAACCCCGCTGAACTGGACTACGAGAACGTAGCTCTGCTAGGCCCCAACCTGTTAATAGGAGACCTGAAAAAGATAGCAGTGCTCAATAGAATGCTGGATAAGCTGGGCCTAGACACTATAGGCGCCGGTAACTCCGTTGGCTTCGCTATGGAGGCTAAGGAGAAAGGCCTGCTCAAGGAGGGACCAGAGTGGGGAGACTACGAGGCAGTGAAGGAATTGCTAGTGGACATAGCGTATAAGAGGGGAGACTTAGGGAGGCTGCTGTCTAAGGGTGTAAAGAGAGCCTCGGAGGAGATAGGTGGGAGCGCCGACTTATACGCCGTACACGTCAAGGGATTGGAGGTTACGGGGTACGACTGCCACGCCGCTCCTGCTATGGCCCTGGCTTATGGTACTAGTCCCATAGGGGCTCACCACAAAGATGCCTGGATAATCTCGTGGGAGGTTAAGACTGACAGGCTGGCCTACACCAGAGAGAAGGTTGAGAAGCTCATATGGATGCAGAGGATTAGGGGAGGGATTTTCGAGTCCATGGTCTCTTGCAGGCTACCCTGGATAGAGCTGGGCTTCGAGCTGGAATGGTACCCGAAGCTGTTCAAGGCCGCTACTGGGGTATCCATGACTATAGACGACATGTTCGAGGTAGCGGATAGGATATACACTCTGATCAGAGCGTACTGGGTTAGAGAGTACGGCGGTTGGAGCAGGGAGTATGACAGGCCTCCCAGGAAGTGGTTCGAAATACCTCTGTCTAAGGGGCCGTACAGCGGGGCTAAGCTAGACCCGGAGAAATACGAAGAGATGCTGTCCTGGTATTACGAGGCTAGAGGATGGGATGAGAGGGGGGTCCCGAGGAAATCCACGCTGGGGAAGCTAGGCCTTGGAGACGTGGCTGCCGAGTTAGAGAAAATAACCCCTCTGAAAGAATAAACGTGGATGATGAACGCTGACCACTACCTAGTTGGTGCGGAGGCGGTGGCTGGCTGACTTTAACCCTCGGTGTTTTTTATGATACTAGTTAAGTTCCTGGGGTATTACTCCGAGGTAGTCGGAGAGAGGGAGATACGCTTACCCCTAAAGGAAGTTAGAATAGCGGATATAGTCAGCAAGTACGGTATACCGGAGGAAGAAGTCATAGTGCTGATAAATGGTAGGCCTGCTAAGCTAGGGTACAAGGCGGTAGAAGGCGACGTGGTCGTGATTACACCGCCCATAGGCGGCGGTTAGTAGGGTTCTAACTCGTCGATCCAACGGGGGACGCGGCCCTCGAAGAAGTCCGTCAAGACTTCACGGGCTTTCTCGTAGGTTAAGACTCCAACCGCTCGGGCCTCATTTACCGGGTCGTCGTACCGCACACTGTACTCGTCATCCCCTATCTTCTCGAACTCTATGAAGCCCCCATCACTGGACTGAAAGCCTAGTATTTCACCCGAGGAACTGTAGTCTCCTGGGGAGGGTAGCGCTGCTAGCATTCTCAGGGCGTCTTCTAGTTCTATTGGTTCTCCTCCCCGGTCATACTTGTCGGACGACGACTGGCGGTACCACGTTATTACTCGCATCGTAGAGGCTAGGCAGTAACACTAAGTTAAAGGTTTTCCTAAGGAAAAAAGAGGCTCTCCGTACGTACACAGCATAAATTTCCGTATAATTTCCTCCCTGCATACGTTAAGGGTGTTAAAATACCTTATATGAGTATTAAAAATTTTTATAATCGTTCCTCGAAGCCCTTGAGGTGGTCTTAATGCTAGGCACAGTGGTGAATACGTTAGCAGTTATGGCCGGAGCTGGGGTGGGCCTGGCCCTAAGGAGGAAGACCCCGGAGAAGAGTATGGACACTATATTTAGCGTCGTCGGCCTCTTCACGCTGTACCTGGGCTTCTCCATGGTTTCTGAAACCGCTAGGCCTGTGAGTCTAATCCTCGGCTCGCTGTTGGGCACGTTACTGGGAGAGAAAGCTGGATTAGAGGAGGCGCTTACCGGGCTAGCAGAGAGAGTTAGGAAGAGAGTTGGTGGTGGCGGTAGGTTTGTTGAGGGGCTTATCACGGCTTTCCTCACGTTCTGTGTCGGCCCCATGACTATCGTGGGCTCGCTCAGGGATGGTATGGGAGACCCCTCTATAATACTGGCTAAATCAGTTATGGATGGTTTTGTGGCTGTGGCTTATTCCGCCGCTATGGGTGTTGGGGTGTTTTTCTCCGCGTTTTTCCTCCTAGCTTTTCAGGGGTCGCTAGCCATAATCGGCGCCTACCTAGGGGAGGTCTTCCCGAGCGACGTGGTGAGGGAGATCACCGCTGCTGGGGGGCTGATACTCTTGGGTTTAGGGCTAAACCTACTACGTTTGAGGAAGCTAAAGGTTGGCAACATGCTGCCGTCTCTCGCGACGGTACCCCTGCTTTCATACTTCTTAAAGATGTAGGTGGTCTCCTTGACCAGCATTAAGCTCAGAGAGCTGGGTGATGACGTCTTCCTAGCTAGCGGCTCTCCGGCTACCTTAATAGTAATTGAAGGGGAGATAGCGTACGTGGTAGACCCGGGTTGTCCCTCAAAACGCGGCAAGTTATTAAGGAAGGCGTTGGCTAAGCGCGGCGTCTCTAAAGTCATCGCTCTCTTAACTCACGGACACGGTGACCACGTGTCCGCTGTGCCGAGCTTAAAACCCGACTTGGTGTTAGCCCCCCTCTTGGAGATCGGGCAGGTCATTGAGCCAGCGTTTAGGGAGGGAGTTGCCCTGGAGTACCCGTTCCACAGAGAGACCGACTTGATGATGTTCGAATTAATCAGGGTACCTGAGGCCGAGCCCTTAGAGGATCACGAGCTAAACTGTTTAAGCCCCATAGAACTCCCCGGGCACACCTTTGGGCACGTAGGGTTCTTGAAGGATAAGTTCGCTTACGTGGGAGACGCTGTTTTCGGCGACAAGTTACTCGGTAGGGTCGGCGTCCCGTTCTACTTAGACCATAGGCTAGCTCTGGAGACCATAGCCAGGCTTAGAGACCTGGTAAGAGGGGGATTTACGCTCATACTGTCTCACGGCCCCGTAGTGAAGGGGGGAGAGGCTCTAAAACTTCTGGATAAGAACGAGAAGAGGCTGAGGGAAGTAGGGAGAGCGATTTTAAGAGTACTTAGGAAAGGAGGGCTCTCCGATAGGGAGTTGGCTTTTAGAGTGTTGGGAGAGCTGGGCGCTGAGACTTCGCCTCTAAGCGTATTATTGGCTTCGAAAACCGTGAAGTCATTCTTAGCTAAGTACTATGAGGAAGGAGTTGTAAGAGTGGAGTTAAGGGGCGGAGAGATAGTCTGGGCGCTACTTTAATTAGACCATAGTTAATAGGCGTTTACGTGCTGATCCCAGCAGTATTTTCAATGGTCATGGCCTTAGCCGCGTGGATTAAGAAGTTGAACAGCGTAACCATCCTATTCTTGGTAGTCAGCTGTGGGTTGATGTTCCACTATTTCGGTTTCGCCCCCCTCTACCCTCCGCTAGCCTATACCACGTTCGCCATGTACTCCATAACTTACGGGAGGAAGAGGGTCGAGAAGGCCACTCCATCACAGCTACTCCTAGGCTCTTTACCCCATTTCCTCCTGATAGGCTTCTTAGGGCCGGCGGGACTTATGTCTTTATCCCCTATAGGTACGCGCAGAGTACTCGTAGCCGCGTTATCGGCGTTTACCGAGGAAGCATTTTTCAGAGATACCATGCTGAACGAGCTGGAGGGGAAGCTGAGTAAGTATGGAGGAATTTTAAGCAGTACCCTCTTCGCCCTGTTTAACATGCCCCTTGACACCTTACTCCTCGCAATACCCCTCCTACCCTCCTACTTCATTCTTGGTGAAACGCTTAGGAAGTGTTACTACAAGCGGGGCTGGGCTGGCTCCGCCCTGCTACACTTCATCTATAACGTGCTGGGCTACCTGTATGTAGTGCCGAGCGAAGTCTCTACGTGGCTGGCCATCTGGGCCGTACACTTAGTCATGTACCTGCTAGCGTACTTCCTCTTCGAATAAGGCGAGAGAAGAGCTTGTTTTCTTCACGTATATTAGAGAAGCGTCATCGTGAACTTTTAACCTAGGGTATTCCATACATTCGGGGTCCTCTAGCTCCAGCCGTTAATGGAGTTGCTCCATCTATTACCCAAGCCGCTCGTGTGTTTACACCGACTATGTCTAAGTTGACACCTTCTCCAACCTCGCCGGGTATGCTAATACATTATAATCGTATTATTTCACGGAACTCGCGGGTGGTGTTAGTACGATCTATGCTGTACATAATGGTAACTGTAATATTAATGCTTACATTACTTCAGGATTTTGCTAGCGAAACGTACTCCGCTCCCACGTTGATGCGAGGTTAAAGTG
>CAZFWY010000086.1:0-5819 GCA_964522715.1 uncultured Thermofilaceae archaeon
CTTAACAGGCCAGCACTCATAGCGGCTAGACTACCCACAGACGTAACACTACTCTCGGCGGCTAACACGTGCATTCCAGGTCTCCCGGCGTTCTCTAGAGCCCTCCTCAGCGCTCTTAACTCCTCTATCGCGGCTAGGGCCTCGGAGGGAGCGTAGTTTTTAACCATAAGCTTGCCTACCTGCGAGATACTGCCGTGGTCTACCGCGTCTATCAACGGTTCTGAGGCGTATGAGAGGGCGCTCTCGTAGAAATAGTCTAGGGGGGTCGGCGTCCCGGCTAGGCCCCCGAATATGAACGGTTTTTCTTTACTGCCGGGGGATCTAAACTTCAGGGTCCTAGCGTCAGGGCCTCTACCCAGGAGGAGTTCGGAGTTAGCAGTCCTCAACGCTTCCTTTATCTCCTCCTCCGGAAACTTCACTACTCTCTTTTCATCTATCACCAATAGGCCCGCGTCTAAGGCTAGGACTAGCCCAGCTTCGAAGACAGATTTGGGGAGCGTGGGGTCGTCGGGTACGGGGCGCTCGGGGTCATACGTTACGTCGTACTCTTTCTCGAGTTCCGCTATCCTCCTAGAGACCTTGTAGAGGTCGAACTTCTTGGGATCTACGTACTCGCCCTCTCTAGCCCTAGCCTCTACAACCAATGGGGGGAGCAAGTAGTTCACCTCTCAACGGCTGGCTATTAATTTCTTACATATCTCGACTGCTTTGACCGCGTTCTCGGCGTAGGCGTCCGCCCCTATCTCCCTGGCGAACTCCTCGTTCACGGCTGCGCCTCCAATTATCACTTTGACCTTGTCTCTGAGTCCCTCGCTCCGGAGGGCGTCTATAACGTTCTTCATCTCCAGCATGGTGGTAGTTAGTAGGGCGGACATACCGACTATATCCGCGTTGTAGCGCTTGACCGTCTCGACGAACTTCTCCGGAGGTACGTCTACGCCTAAGTCTATTACCTCGAAGCCAGCGACCCTCAACATGATAGCCACGATGTTCTTCCCTATGTCGTGAAGGTCGCCCTTAACCGTGCCTATGACTACCGTACCCAGACCGCTCCCCTCCCTCGACTTTTCTATCTCGGGTGCCAGTATCTCGTCCATCACTTCCTTGAACAAGTCTCCGGCCATCATTAGCTCCGCGAGGAAGTACTCGCCCTTCTCAAACTTGTCCCCTACGACCTCCATTGCAGGCCTCAGGGCCCCTTCTATTATCTCGTTAGGAGTGTAGCCAGCGCTTAAGGCCTCCATTACTAGCCTCTTAACGGTTTCAGAGTCAAAGTCCACGAATGCCTGTTTAATTTCCTCGAAGAGTTCTTCCTCGGACATATCTCTCAGCACCCAAGTGACAAGAGCAGCAGTCTCTTATGTATCGTCGTGTAGGCTATGGTACTTGTAAGGGGAATTATTTATTGCATGGGCAGTCGATTACTAACTCGCCATGCCGTATCATATTTTAGCTAAACCGGAGGATATAGCTGATAGAGCTGTAGTAGTTGGTGACCCCGGGAGGGCCGAGTACCTCTCAAAGTTCCTAGAAAATGCTAAACTTGTAAACGAGCATAGGGGTCTGCTTACCTACACCGGGGAGTGGAGGGGGGTTAGAGTTACTGTATCTACGCATGGGATGGGCGGCCCGGGGGCCGCTATAATATTCGAGGAACTCATAGAGCTCGGGGCTAAGGTGCTGATACGCTTCGGGACTACTGGCGGGATTAAGAGGGGGATTAAGGTCGGGGATGTCGTTATACCACTAGCAGCGTACCACTACCCGGGCGGCATATTCAAAATGTACGTGGGGGATTACTGCGCGGCAGCCGTACCCCACTTCGACGTGGTTAAAGCATTGGTCGAGGAAGCCGAGAAAGAGGGGGCTAGGGCCTGGGTTGACCCCGTATTTAGCAGTGACGGTTTCTACGCCGAGAACAGGGAATTAGTGGAGAAATGGGCCAGTATGGGGGCAGTCTCCGTGGAAATGGAGTGCGCGACTCTGTTTATGGTAGCCAGATTACGGGGAGTTAAGGCCGGCGCAATACTACTGGTTAACGGCAGCCACGTCGAGCCCGTCGACAGGTTGATACTTGAATCTACTCTGGAGGAGGCCATGGAAAGAACAGCGAGGATAGCGCTAAACGCGGTAGTTAGAGTTCCGATCTAGGCGGGGGTAGTAGTGGGTAGGCTCGTAGAGAAGGAAGAGCTTAGGGACAAGTTCCAAGTGTTTAGTGACAGGTCTGAAGCTGGCAGGAAGCTCGCCGAATTCTTAGAGGAGAAAGGCATCAGAGGGGACATTGTACTGGCGATACCGAACGGAGGAGTGGCTGTAGGGGCCGAGGTAGCCCTCGGGTTAGAGGTCGAGCTGAGGGTAGCCGTGGTTAGGAAGCTAGTATTCCCCTGGAACCCCGAGGCTGGGTTCGGAGCCCTATCGTGGACAGGAGAGTTGATAGTAGACGAGAGGATTAAGGAGTACCTGACAGAGGAGGAGTACGAGTACTCGCTGAGGAGGGCTGAGCGGAGCGTCAGGGAGAGGGAGAAGCTCTTCAAGGACTTCCTACCTCCCGAGACGTTAGAGGGGATGAGGGTAATACTTGTCGATGACGGGCTCGCCACTGGCTACACTATGTTGGTCGCAGTGAGATCCGTTAAGGGGTTAAGGGCTAGGAAAGTCGTGGTAGCCGTGCCGACCTCGCCTCGAAGCGCTGTTGAAATGCTATTGAAAGAAGTGGATACTATCGCGGTCTTAAACCTTAGATCTACTATTCCCTTCGCAGTCGCAGATGCCTACAAGTTCTGGAGAGACCTATCTGAGATGGAAATTCTGAACATCCTACTATCCCTGAGGAACCTAGGCCTTTAACCGAGGAAATTTATGTAGCGAGCGCGTAGGTCTTGTCGGCTGAGAAAATGTCCCTCTACCACCCCCTTTCTAAGAAACCGTACCACATTTTAGCTAAACCTGGAGACATAGCCCCCCGTGTAGTAGCCATGGGAGACCCCGGTAGGGTTAAGTCCTCCATGAAGCTCCTAGAAGACGCGCGGATAGTGAACGAGTACAGGGGCTACATCGTGGTTACAGGTAAGTACAAGGGGGTTGACGTCTCCTTGGCCACGCACGGCATAGGCGCCCCCTCAGCCGCTATAGTCTTCGAGGAGTTACTAATGTTAGGCGCCAAGGCTATAGTCAGGGCTGGTACTTGCGGAGCCCTCCAGAAAGAACTCGGAGTGGGCACGGTTTTCGTAGTTGAGGGGGCCGCCTACGAGCCGGGGGGTACCCTGGGCCAGTACGTGGGCTCTACCTGTTACCCCGCTGTCCCAACCCCCGAACTAGTAGTCGAGCTTGAGAAGGCCGCTAAAGAGCTAGGCTTAAAGGTGGCGCGGGGATTAACGCTTTCCCATGACGCCTTCCACAGGGTTGAATACCACAGCAAGAGGTGGGTGGAACTCGGCATAGGCATCCTAGAGATGGAGTGCGCAATACTTTTCACACTATCTAAGCTCAGGGGTTTCAAGGCTGGAGGGATGGCGTTAGTAGTGGACAACATGGTCACAGGTGAAGAGCTGGTAGAAGGCAAGAAAGACCTGGAAGTCAAGATGGTTAAAGCCGCGCTGGAAGCGATAACGAGAATCGAGGTATAACGAGTTCGTCTGTATTTAACGCACCACTTTTTAAGCCACGCATTTTTGATGCCGTAATCAATCTGTAATCAGTGGAGGGGCTATTCCTATAGAGAAGTATTTTAGTCGGTATTGCGGACTCCGACAGGGTTGTACTTGCCACGTGATACGCATGGTAGGTCTCTTCTCCTCAGAGATATCGAGCTAGTATTTACCATGGACCCGCCCGAGAAAGTCCTGGAGAAAGTGAGTATATACATCGAAGACGGGAAGATAAAAGACATCGGGCGCCGCGAGGAAGTCGTGTCTCGTCAGGGCTCGCCGGATGAAGAAATAGAATGCGCTGATATGATAGCTATTCCCGGGATGATTAACGCTCACACCCACCTTGCAATGATAGCCTTGAGGGGGCTCGCCGCGGATAGGAGTGACGTACTTTACGAGATTTTCTGGCCCTCGGAAAAGGCTCTGACCGCTGAACTCACGGGTAAGTTGGCGCTTATGGGCGCCCTCGAAGCCGTTAAGTCTGGGTCTACCTTAGTGGCTGAACACTACTTCTTCGCCGAGGAGATAGCCCAGGCGATCGAGAAAGTGGGGTTAAGGGGGCTCGTTGGGCATACGGTCATGTCTTGGGATGGGCCTTGGGTGGGAGAGGAAGAACTCAGAAAAGCCATTGACTTCACCCGTAAATGGTCTAAAAGAGAAGGGCTTGTTAAGCCAGTATTGGCGCCACACTCCCCAGAGACTGTATCCAGAGAATGGCTGAGACTCTTTAGGGAAATGTCGAGTGAGACGGGGCTTCTAATTCACATGCACTTAGCCCAGAGTAAGAGGGAAGTCGAGAAAGTTAAGAAAAGGACAGGGCTTACACCTGTCCGGCTACTACATTCCCTAGGCTTGTTAAATGAGAAAGTACTAGCTGCCCACTGCCTATACGTGGACGAAGAGGAAAAACGGCTGCTGGCCTCTACCGGTACTATGGTCGTGCTGTGCCCTTCTGTGTACATGCTGGCTGGGGAAGAGTTTTACGCGTATGACCTGCTTAGTCTGGGCGGGAACGTGTTAATCGGTACGGATTCACCCTGCTATAATGACGGGATCGATATATTCAGAGAGGTTAGGAACCTAGTATACGGGCAGAGGCTGCTAAAACGGTCATCCTCTATATTAACGGCGAGAGAGGTCTTAGAGCTAGCGACTTATAGGTCGGCTGAACTTTTAGGCCTTAAAAAACTAGGACGGATAGCGCCAGGGTATAAGGCAGACATCGTACTCTTAAAGCCTAGGCCTCCCCGCCTAAGGCCATTGAATGACCCGTACTCCTGCGTCGTCTACTCGACGTCGGCTGGCGACGTTGACACGGTCATAATAGACGGCCGTGTAGTAGTGAGAGGAGGTATCTCTACTATGGTAAACGAAGAGGAGGTAGTTAAGGAGGGGGAGAGAGCTACTAAGACATTACTCAGAAGAGCCGTAGAGCTAAGCCCCCAGTTAAAGCGTTTTTTGCCGATGATGTAGAGGACTAAATGTATCGATAGGTAAATAAACTATTCCCTAACCTTAAAAAGGGACGAATTCTATTACGTTAATTGAAGAAACCAGGTGAGCTTTTATGGGGTCTGAAACCAGGGAAGTAGTCCCCACAGGCGCTAAGATTCTCGCCGTCGTTATGATCCCGACAATAGCCGCCCTGAACTACGTCGGTGGCGTGCTCGTAGAGATAACGAAGGCCCCAATATGGGGCGACACCTGGGCCACGATGTTAGGAACGTTAATAGCTGGCTTCATAGTAGGTGCGACCGGAGGCTTCCTCTACAACATAATCATGGCCCTTACAGTCTGGGGCCTGCCCGCCTGGGTATGGGGCTTCTGTAACATCACCATTGCCATAATCACATGGATTATGATGAAGATGGGCTGGACAGACCTCAAGAAGCCAATGACCTACATAATGGCGGTAATACTCTTCGGCTTCATATACCCGATACAGTGTACGATAATGAGCATATTGATATTCGGAGGAGGGCCTCTCGCGAAGCCACTACCAGCCGCAGTCTACGCCTTCGTGTTGAAGACTACAGGTAACTTCTGGCTGGCGAACTACATTCAGAGCGTCTCCACAGAGGTACCTGACAAGGTGATCAGCTACATAATCTCTCTGATCATAGCTTCGAGAGTACCTAAGCGGTTCATGTTAACGTACTATAAGAAGAC
>CAZFWY010000087.1:0-5790 GCA_964522715.1 uncultured Thermofilaceae archaeon
TATACTCGCCGTTACTATCCGTGACAGCGAAGAAACCGCTGGTACCGGGTGACCCGCCAGCCTCGAAGGCCATGACTAACACACCCTCTATGGGCTGGCCGTCCTCGCTGGTCACGCGACCAGAGATAATCCCCGAGAGCGGTAGTTGGACTACTACCCCATCTGTTATTTCGCCCTGAGTCACGCTTACCCCGTCCTTGACCCCTATGCAGTACCCTTCCACGATGACTTTCCCGCTCGGGACGTAGTAGGTCGTACCCATGGGCAGGGTCTCAGTCCTTACCTCCATGGTGAAAGGCGAGGCCCTAACCTTGTAAGTCCCAGTCTTAATGTTAGTTTTAAGCTCGAAGTTTCCGTTATCGTCCGCGTACACGTAGTCTAAGACCTCGCCCTCACTAGTCTCTACGGCGACTAGGACTCCACCTACAGGGTTCCCGTTAGGGTCTACGACCTTCCCCCTGATGACCCCCGAGGGGTCTAGGACTATGTCGCCCAAGTCGGTCTCCTTGCCAGCCGTTATACTCACGTCCTTTATCACGGCGGAAATATAGCCCTCAGCCGTAATAGTAACCGTGTAGGTACCAGTCCCAAGGCCCTCACTAATAACGAAGGTTCCGTCAGGGCCCGTCTCAGTCTCCCCGTACCCGTTATCTCCCACAGCGACGACGCTGGCACCAGGTATAGGGGAGCCCTGCCCGAAGGAGATGTACGAAGCCAGGAGAAGAGCTAGGAGAACGCTGGCCAGTACCCCACCGAGCACCTTACTATTCATGTCCTTCACTAGGCAAGATACCAATATCAGAGTATTTATCTTTAACTATTCAACCTTAGAGCACTTCTCCTACATATTCTAAGCTAAATGAATTACCCAAGTATAAACGTAGATTCGTAGGAGAAAACTACAGATATAGCTTTACTCCACGCAAAATATAGGTGAGTAAAAACCAAATAATATTATATATCTTCTCAATGCAATAACAAGTAGGGAGAAGGATGGATAAAGTCGCAAAGCTATTAGAGGAAGCAAGAAAATTCATAGAATACGCGTCGGAAGAGCTAGACAAGGGGTTACGAGACGGGAGAGAGGAAGCTATACGTGATGCCGCAGAGAAGGCTTGGCTAGCGGTCGTCAAGGCCATCGAGGCGCTCCTGATAGCTAAAGGGTACGGAGAGGAGGAGATTAAGACTTACAGGCAGAAGAGGCTCGCCCTCGACTCTCTCAGCGTTAAAGACCCCGATGTGAGGAGTCTAGGGCTTAGAGATAGGTTTGGGGCTAGGGGCTACCACCTCCACATACGCGCGTTCTACGACGGGGAATACACGCCCGAAGCCCTGAGGGAGGAGCTGAGAAAGGCTCGTGAGATGATAAGAGATATCTCGGCTCTGCTCGGAGTTTCCAATTGATTTAGCCACCCAGGGTTATACCCTGTATATTACTCTGGACTTGAACTCTGCCTTCTTCCCCACGTTCCAGTTCCTGACTGGCCTGTAGTACCCGACTATTCTGCTCCACACATCGGTCTCGGCGCCGCACTTGGGGCATTCGTCTATTAGACCTATGGCCGACCAGCCGCACTTCCTACATATTGATATGGTCGGGGTTATCGAGAAGTAGACTACCTTAGTGTTCTCCGCTATCCTCCTGACTAGTTTCCTCAGAGCTTGGGGGTCTGGGGACTCGGCTAGGAATAGGTGCATCATTACTCCCCCCGTGAACTCCCCCTGAACTTCGCCCTCCCACAGCGCCCTCTTGAATATGGGCACGTCCGCGTAGTAGGGGACTATGCTGTTACTGTAGAAGACCGCGTTTCTATCGCCCGGTATCAACACGTCGTCCCTACCCTTGAATAGCTGTGCGTCCATGGAGGCGAGCCTGTAAGAGGTGGACTCGCCCGGTATCTCCTCCACGTTGTAGAGAACCCCGTCCTGCTCGGCGTACTCCCTGGCAACCTTCCTCACATACCCCACCATCTTCTTCTCCAGCTCTATGGCGGCCTTCATCTCACGCGTAGAACCCTCGCTCCACACCTCGGGTTTCCTCATGAGGTTCGCCGCGGCCTCGGGTAGCCCTATAAGCCCTATAGTGTTGTAATGGTTGCCGAAGTGGCCCAGGTAGGTCTCCGTGATGGGTAGTAGCCCGGCTCTCAACATCTTCTGGTACCTAGCCCTCCAAGCCTTGAGGACTCGCCGCGCGTACCCACACATGTCGGCTAGCTTCTCCTCGAAGACGTCCCGCTCTCCCTTACTGGTAGCCGCAAGCCTGGGGAGGTTTATAGTTACAACTCCTACACTCCCTGTGCCGTCCGGTAGCGCCCAGACACCCCTGGTCCATCCTTCCCTGAGGGGTAATTCTAGTGATAGCTGCGAAACGTCTATCGTTAACCTGCAACACATAGCGTACAGGGCCTTCACGTCGCTCACGTAGCCGTTCAACATGTAGGCGGTTCCCCTCTTAGCGAGAGCCTCGAATATTAGGTCTGTCAGCTCGCCCCACCTCCTCCCAGTCCAGTCGAAATCCTTGGTCAGCATTATGGTCGGTATGGGGAAAGTGAAAGGCTGGCCGAGCGCGTCACCCTCCAAGTAGAGCTCTAGTAGCGCTTTAACCACCTTTAAGGCTTCGTCCAAGTAGTCCCCTAGGGTTCCCGCTTCCTCCCCGGCGACGTAGGCTGGTGAATCCAGGAGGTCTTTAACCGTGTCTAGCATCAACGTTATGTTGGTGAAGGGGGTCTGCATCCCTATCCTAGCCGGGACGTTCAACTGGTACAACATGCTCTGCAGCTTCTGCCTAATCTCCGCGTCGCTAAGGGAGTCATGTTTAACGAATGGGGCCGTGTAGAGGTCGAAAGCCGTGAAGGCCTGAGCCCCACTCCACTCCTGCTGGGATATGTAAAGGAAGTCCGTGGACTGAGAGACGGCGGAGGAGAAGTGCTTGGGAGGACTAGTGACCAGGGAGGGGGTTTTAAGCCCCATCCTCATCAGCTTAGCCAAACTCCAACCGGCGCAGTACGGTATCCAGAGGCTGTACGGCAGCTTGTGTATGTGTATATCCCCCCTGAAGTGGGCTTTTACGGCCTCCGAGGGTAGGAACTGGGATAAAACGGTCTCTGTCTTCAGCAACTTGTCTAGTAGGTAGTCGAGCAATCCCCCAGGGGATCTCGACATGTTAGCGTTCTCCTTAGTTTCCCAGTCAGTATCGCCTAAGTAGGCCTCCTCTATAGATTTAATATCCATTTAAATCCCATACAAGTTACGACAATACTCAGCTATACGTTTTTCTAAAATTAAACTCTCAACTATTTGACTTATGACGTATCTAGTCCCTAAAAAGCTAAGAAAGGCTTTAATTCAGCCTTCTCAGCAGTGTTAAAAGAGGGGGTTAGTCCTTTTCGAGTGGAGGGATAATTACGTACACTGGATCTTTCCCGATCTTTACTTCACCTGCTGGTACTACCTCGTAATTACCGTAAACATCGACTACCATGACTTCTCCTTCAACCCAGCTGGGCAGCTGCCCGGGGCTCCAGACGACGTAGACCTCTCTCCCGTGTACGGTGAACCTGTAGCATCCCTCGCCTATTTCTTCGACTTCTTCGAAGTCCCCCAGTACGTGGGCCATGACGAGAGCGAGGGGTTTATGGGGGGTTGGCTCGTAGTCGAAGAATAAGACTTCAGCCCCGCTCGCGAACGCCCTCACAGCCCCCTTTATGTAGATCTCCGGCCCGTACTTCTCCACTAAGTCGTGAACGGGGCCGACCTCCGTGACCCATATCGGCTTCTCGACTCCGTACTTCTCCATTAACTCCTTCATCTCCCCCACGTTGAAGTCTCCCTCCTCGTCCCCGTAGGAGTGCACAGCTGCGATGTCAAAGTACATACCCCCTCCCGCGGCGAAGAACTCCTCCCACCACTTTACCGCCCCTTTATCCTTTAGGCTGGCTGGCGCTCCGAGGATTACTTTAGCCTCAGGATCTGCCTCCTTAATGGCTTCGTAAGTCGCTTTGAGCAGCTCGTAGTACTCCTCGCCGCTCCCTTGGAAGAAACACTTTATCCTTCCTGTTTCATCAGGTTTGCCTTGGGCTTCCGGCTCGTTTAGTACTTCCCAGTACTTTATAGGTCTCTCTAGGCCCGGCATATCGTCTATCCCATCCCCGTCGTACCTCTCGACCAGCGCCCTCACGAAGTCCTTGTAGGCCTCCATGTCGTAGGGCTTAAACCTAGAAGGGGGTAGAACCGTGGCGAAGGGGCCATCACCCGTAGCCATACCGTACCCCTCTCTATCCTTATACGCCTCCTCGTCCCAGCCCGCGTAAGGCCATATCGTAGCTACTACCTCGGCTCCGAAGCTCAGCGCCTTCCTAACCCCCTCGTCGCAAGTGGTAAAGTCGTATACTCCCTTCACCTTCTCTATGAAGTACCTGTTGAAGGGGCCTGGGTGGGGCTTAATCCAAGCGTAGCCGGGCGTGTAGGAGTACTCGTCGTGTTTATGCCCCCAAGACCCGAACCTGTCGATAAGCCCCTTCGCCAGGGATATCTCCTCTAAGTTAACCTTCCCCGCCTCGGCTTTCTCCCCCTCCTTAGCTTTCTCCTTTTTCTCCGGCAGCTTCCCTCCTTCTGGGGGTTTGGGTTGTTCGGGACCTTTGCCTGGCTTCTCGCTTACCTCTTTCATGACGTCGTACTCGTTGTTGGCCATGGTTACCGTGACCCCTTTTCCGAGGCATATGTCGCACTCCAGGGTTTCGTGGACTTTGTTCCCCTCCACCTTATTGCCCTCGCCGTCTATCACCCTTATGCCGTAAGTCCCTCCCTTTACCACGTTCCCCCGTACCACGTTGTTGCTCGATTTCCTCTGGATGAAGACCCCGTCTAGGATGTTGTCCACGATTAGGTTCTCCTCTATCACGCAGTAGTCGGAGTAGTCCAGCCTTACGGCGCCCGTGTTCCCTCTCATGAAGCTACGCCTAACCATGCAGCGGTCGCAGTTGTCGAGCATAACACCTACGTACTCGTTATCCGTAGCCGTGCAGTTCTCAACCACGACCTCCTCCGAGTTGAACAGGTATATCCCTCCGGCGTTCCCGCTACACGTACAGTTCCTGAGAGTTACTCCGGCTCCGTTCAGGAGGAAGAAGCCGTCTATCTCGTTACCCGTAAGCACGGAGTCGTAGACCGATACATCTCCGGTCTCCTTGGCTCTCTCCTCGAACGGCTCGGCCAGCAAGTAGTTCTTCAAGTCCTCCTCGCAGCTAACCACGACTATACCCGCGGCGTTACCGGTCGAACGTATCCCCCTGAGCACCGCTCCCCTAACACCCACTAAAGACACGCCGGGTTTCTTGCAACCTCTAGCCTCGAGGTTAACCAGCTTTACATCCTCAGAGTCCTTAACGTAGAAGCCGTAGCCGCAACCCACAGCCCTCAGGTTGGAGATAGTGACGTTCCTAACCCCCTCCACGTACACGCAATACTCCCCTCCCTCTATGGAGAAGCCGCCTCCCTCCACCACCACGTCGCTAGAGAGGACTTTGATACACGTACCCTCAGACTTCAAATCTCCAGTCAGGACGTACGTGCCGGGGGAGGTTATCTCAACGCACGAGGAGACCTCCACAACTCTCCTAAGACCAGTTTTCCTAGCCGTTAATGCGTAGAAGGCGAGTAGGAGGAAAGCCGCGACCAATACCACGACTATTACTTTCTTCATACATGGATGCATAGCTGAGACTCGTTAAAATACTTACCATGCTCTTAATAGCAGCGTGAAGCTAGGCTAAACTAAGGGTTTAATGTGAC
>CAZFWY010000088.1:0-5597 GCA_964522715.1 uncultured Thermofilaceae archaeon
TCCCTTATCAACGTAGTAGAACTGGTGTAAGTACTCAGCAACTCTCCACCAGGGCTCAGGGAGGACGGAGGCCGCTTTCTCCAGGGTCAACTCGTCAAGCTCTTCGAGCCTCGACAGAACCTCAGGGGCATGTCCCTGACTGATTAACCCGTCTCTCACCAAGGCCGCAACGAAGAAGTGGATTAAACTACTGGGTAGGGAAAGGCAGCCAGAGGAGCCAGGACGCCTAAAAGAGGAAGGCACTAGACCCCGAGAAAAAATCAGGGAGACCAAAAAAGACACCTAGGGGGGCTTGCAGTACCACACTTCTACTTTATACAATGTATCGTTTGCAATCCTAAAGGTATAGGCGTGGCCGAGTCTTACTCGGCAGCTCCCTGCTTGGTACACCACCGAGCCGCTAATCACATCGACAACCCTCACCTCTAAACCGTCCACGCCTCTCAGCCTCCCATCAGTCCATTCCGAGGCCGTTTTCTCCGCCTTCACCCAAGCCCGCAGGTTGTAGTTCCTCATCCCCATAAGGCCTCGCGTGTACACGTACAGTAATATTGAGATCGCCAGAACACATGCGATCGCCAGGGCGGCTATGTCAAGCCTCATCCTCTCCACCTGACCAGTATTGGTGCGTATTGGAGAGCCAGCATGTAAGACACGTAGTTTAAGGGTAACATGAGCGCGAGGTACACCGGGAAGTATAGGGGGTTCCCGTCGCGAAGTGACGCAATTCCCAGCGCATAGGTTAGCGAAGTTACAGCGATATACAGTGACGTGGCCCCCTTTAACTCCTCCACGTGTTCTTTCGTGGGTATAACGAAGCCAGAAACACCCGTAGGCATACCAACGTCAGACATGAAATCTACGGTGAACACCACTATTGCCATACACACCGCAGCGATAGACGACATTATCAAAGCGTACACCAGGGACTGTAGGGCTTTCCTCCTTAGAGATCTGTAGGATTCCACGTAGTCACGTATAAACGCCAAGAGCTTTGAAACCCCCTCCGCAAATTTCCTACCACCCTGCGTGTATAGGATGTAGAGTGTAGTTACGGCAGACTTGGCTATCCCGTACCAGACATCGCTGAGCAGGTAGTCTAGATCAACACCGGCCAGCACGGGGTTCCGGGAATAGGTCGCCTTGCTTACCATATTCATCGCTTCTTCGAGCACCCTGTAGTTCCTTCTCTCCTCTCTGAAAGAGAGAACTGCTGAAGGTATCGCGCCGACCATAATCGACAACGCCACATCCCCTGTGACGTAGAAGACCGGCAAGGATAGTAGGAAGGGGGCGAACACTATAGCCCTCGGCTTCCTCAGCCATAGCTCGGGAGGGATGAAGGTCAGAGATATTCCCAGAGAAGTTAAGAGCCCCAAAGCCGAGACGCCAGATACTACTCCCACCATGAAATAGGGGTAGATGAACGCGATAACAGCGGCAAGTATCAACGGTAGCACTATCGTGATTAACGCAAGTATCTCTATCATCGTGGAAATATTGTAGTCCATCATCTCTAAAGAGGTTTTTAGCTCTCTAATCCTACGCTCTAAGTAGTGAGTCAATCCCGCTCTAGTCCCCGTTCTCTGCGCCCTGGCGGCTTCCTCGTACAGCTGGAGGAACTCGGGAGAGTAGCCGCGTTCTCTGAGTTCCTCTACGTCCAGCAACTTTTCGGGTATTTCCTCGTATATTTTCAGCTGTGAGAGGTAGACGAGCGTTGTAAGCGGGGGGAGAGGGGAGAAGTTGAGAATTACGCCGAGAGGTAAAGAAAGAAGAGAAGTTCTTACGTAGGTTTTTACCTTCTCAAGGCCCATCTTACCCCCTCAGTACGGTTGCCGGAACCTCGAACTCAGCCGCTCCCACGCATTGTATAACTATGTTGAACTGGTAGACGTCAGGCGGCACGCTCCCCTCCAAGGGTATTTCAAAGCTCCAGGATTTTTCTGGCGGTATGCTCGCCGTGGTTTCTCCGTGCACGTACGGCGACCTTACTCTTACGGTACCGTTGAACCAGGCCATTCCGTCGTTCTTTATGGTGAAATGTGCCGTATTACCTACAATGTACACTTCCCCGACAATCGACAGTATCGGCCGGTTCACAGCACTCCTAGTACTAATCACAATAGCTGCAACAACGATAATTGCAGTGACCAACAGACCTATATACATTAGAATGGTTATGATGGGAGGGAATCCACCCTTTCTCCCCAGCCTTCTAACCCTCCGACGCATTTTCTCACCTGCATATGTAGCGCAAAAATAATTAATATAGTTTTTCGAAATTATTTGGGGTGCTAGAAGTGATAGTGACTGTAACGAGTGGTGTGCGTGGTGGTGTGGGTAAGTCTGTGGTGTCTCTCATTATCGCGTACACGCTGAACTATCTGGGTGAGGCGGCGCTGCTGGTAGACGCGGGAGGGGGGTGTACGAAGTACCTTCTCGACAGTCCCGATCCCCCCTACACCAGGGAGCTGCCGCGTACGTACGACGCCATAATCTCCTACAGGGTTTCCATCAGGAAGGAGAAGGGGCGTTTCCTACGGAGGAAGGAAGTGGAGGAGAAGTCTTTTGACCTCTACTTTACCCCGGAGGTTAGGGCGCTGACTCCCGGAGAGGTTGAGGCGCTGGTGCAAGTGGTGCCGGAGCTGGACGATTACTTCTCCTATGTCATACTCGACTTACCAGCTATTTCGGGGGATCATTACTGGACTCTAGCGGAGCTTGGAGATACGAGGCTGATAGTGGTGACGCCGGAGAAGGCTGTGTACGACATGGTGCTTAGCACTGAGAGGCTCGGGGGGAACATAATACCCGTACTAAACAAGTTCGATAAAGAAATAGAAAGCCACAAGGAGGCGCAAGCTAGGCTGAAAGAGTTTTTCGGAGACCTCATAGTTGTACCGTACGACCCGGTACTCAAGGTATTATCGCTCAGAGGAGTGTCAATTCTCGCATACATGAACCCGGAGAAGGAAACCATGTCCTCCTTCTCCGAACTCATCTACAGGTTGTCTTCCAAGTTACCAAGAAAGGAGGTGAGGGTACGTGGCAGAGCTTAGGAGAGGTCTCCCTATGGGAAGGAGGTCGAAGGAGAAGGAGAGGCCAGCGCCAAAGGTAGTTGAGAGGACGAAGAGCCCAGCCCCCGCCCCGGGTGAGTTGAAGAGGTTCATATCCGTGGCTAGGAGGTTCATAGACCCCAACAAGGTGAAGGGGGAGGTAGAGAGGCTTCGCAACGAGATCAACAAGCTGGAGAGCGAGATATCGGAGCTGGAGGAAAGAATGAAGAGGCTGGAGGCTGAAAGGGAGGAAAAGTCGAAGAAACTCTACGAGCTTAGGGCGGAGCTAAACGAGCTTGAGGGGTTCCTGAAGCTCCTAGAAGCTGGCTAAGGGGGGCTTTATGAGCTGGTTGGAAAACGTAGAGAAAAGACTGAAGGAGAAAGGGGTGAAGGTGAAGCGGGAGGAAGAACGAGAGAGTGAGGAAAGGGAGGAGAGGGTTAGGCAGCTTGTGACGCGTAGGAAGATACTCCCGCCGCTCCCCAAGAAAAGGTTGTTCGAGTTTGGAAAGAAGAAGAAAGAGGAGCCTAAGAAGCCGTTAGGAGGGGGTGCGCCGGAATACGACTTGGTGGAGAAGAGTGGCAAGTACACTTACGCCTTTAACCTCGAAAAGAAGGTTATGTACGTCTGGGGGGCGGACGCTAAGGGCAAGTGGGGATTCTTAACTCCTCTTGTTGAGAACGAACGGATACTGGAGATACACATGCGGGGCCCGAACGTAATGGTTAAACACGCTGATCTAGGAGAGTTCAACGTCCAGTTCATGGACGTAGTAGTTGACGAGGCGAAGAGCACCAGAATTGTATCGAACCTAAGCGCCTACAGCCTCGCCACAATAGATTATGAGAACCCCTCAGGGTATGGTGAAATTGATAACTTCCGAGTGTACCTCAAGTTGCCCATAATCTCGGGCTTGCCGGAAATGGTGTGTGCAAGGATCATAGAGATACCGGATATAACGGATTGGCTACCCGCCCCAGTAGCAGCTAGAATATTAACCTTATCCCTCCTCCCTCACGCAACGGTCATCTACGGGCGTCCCGGGGCTGGCAAGACAACCCTCCTGAACAGTATACTGAACGTAATTCTAGCGTGCCGCGATGTTAACCTAAGCGTAGTTGAGACAGTACCGGAATTACAGCTACCGAATAAACCCAACATTCACCGCACTGCCACAATGTTTTCTGAAAAGATGAGCTCGATGAGCGACGGGGGAGAGAAAGGACTCAGCATAAGCGAAGCGGTGTCTCGTGCCTTCAGGTTCGAAAGACCAGACATACTTGTACTGGGTGAGCTACGGAGCGATGCACTCCGTAGCTGGCAAGAAGTGGTTAGGAGCGGAGTGCCAGCGTTAACGACTACCCACGCCCCAGATTTAGACGGCTGCATAGAAAGTTTGAAGAGCATGCTGGAGGCCGCTGGTGTCCCCCTTAAGCTGACATCGTACTTCAAGGTATACATAGAAGTTTGTAGAACAGAAGGCGAGAGGACGCTAAGGTACGTGGACTCAATATACTACTTCTATAAGCCAGAAAGAGTGGCCGTGATATACGGGGACGGGGCTGTAGGGGAGGAAAAATTCGTGGAGTTAATATCGGGAAAGAAGACTCTGTTCGGAAGCGCACTAGAAGTATACAGGATGTTTAAAGCCGCTCTGGGCGTGCTGGGGTGAGGGCATGAACTCCCGGGTTGCCCTCCTCCTAACCCTGACTTACCTGTTTTTCCTGGGACTTTCTTTCTATCTCCTTCTCTCCTGGGCTTTCTCTGCTGGGCTCCTCACAACGTTTGTCAGGCTGGTCTTGGTCGTAGGGGGAGTTGTTGTTCTGTACAGCGTAACGAAGGCGGCTGGCTATCCGTTTTCATACGTATTGTTTGGGGGCTTTATAGTCGGTGAGGCTGGTAAGGGGATTTACAGGCGAGGTTTAAGGGTGGTGGGGCGGAGCTTCCTATTGGTTAGGAAGCTGGGATTCCCCTTCTCCCCGAGGTGCCTGCTAGAGTTCTGCGACAGGGCCTACCTGTACGGCGATGGGAGTAAGGTCGGGGTTATCATCGAGGTTCGTGGCTTCACGGTGAGGGGAGTTAGGAGTAGGCTTGAGAGGGCGGTTGAGGAGGCGGTTCAAGCGCTGGAGAGGTACGGGTTTATGGTTCGCCCCTTAGCGCCGGACTTTAGAAAGCTCCACGTCAAGAGGGTTGAATTAGCCGAGAAGCAACCCCAGGTTACCTATAGGCCCTTCATACCGAGAGTACTATACCCTCCGGTCTTGGTGGTCTACGGTAGGGAGGGCGTGGGGGTGTACCACGTAGGGAAGAGCCTGGCAAAGCCCCTAGACGTTTTAGAGGCAGACGAGCCGCCACACATCGGGGACGAGCTAGCCCAGGCCTTCTGGGAGGGCGTCAAGACGGGTTTCAAGTACAGGGCTACTGGAGAGTTCGGGGTGTTCCTAGGCTACACCCCCGAGGGAGACAAAGTCTACCTACCGATTTCCCTCCGCTACTCAGACCACATACTAGTCTCGGGCATGACGGGGTCGGGCAAGTCCACC
>CAZFWY010000089.1:0-5454 GCA_964522715.1 uncultured Thermofilaceae archaeon
AGCTCTTTCCTCCTCACAGCCCTCTCGAACCTCTCCGGAAGCGACCTTTTAAATCCTTGCTGCGACGCTTAGTAACGATGATAGTAACACTACATCAGATCGAGGTTTCCGAGTCTAAAGAGGAAAACCTAGAGAGAGCTTTGAAGCTGCTCGGGAGGTTTCGCTCAGACTTGGACGTATTCCCTGAATACCTGATGGGTGTTGGTGAGGAAGGCGTTACTAGAGAATACGTACGTAGGTTAGCCGAGCCCTTGGATGGCCCCTTCGTCTCAGCAATACTGGAGAAGTCCAAGCTGGAGGGGAAAGCCGTAGTGTTCACAATGTACCTCTTAGAGGGTGACAAGGTCTATAACGCTGCAGTCCTGGCTGACCGGGGAGGGGTTAGAGCAGTTTACCGGAAAGTCCACTTATTCGACGCGTTCGGGTATAAGGAGTCAGATGTCTTCTCTCCTGGGAGCGAAGTAGTAGTAGGGGAGCTGGGCGACATCAAAGTAGGATTAGCAGTATGTTTCGACCTAAGGTTCCCAGAACTCTTCAGGGGGATGGCTAAGAGAGGAGCCTCTATCTTTGTGGTACCAGCGGCGTGGTACAGGGGGCCTTATAAGCTCGATCAGTGGAGAGCCCTGACTACAGCCAGAGCCCACGAAAACACTTGCTTCCTGATAGCCGTCAACCAGACGGGTAAACTCTTCAGCGGGCATAGCCTGGTAGTTAGCCCCCTGGGTTATACCGTCGCAGATCTCGGGGAAGAGGAGCGTAGCATACCACTACATTTACCCATGGGCGATCTAGAGAAAGCCCGCAGGATGGTGCCAGTTCTTAAATTACTAAGAGACAACATTTACTGAAGAGCTTGTGCGTGAGTTAATATCCTTGCTAGCCTGTCCACCATTAACGTGATTACGTACGCTAACAAGAGTACGAGGAAGAGCGTGAGGGGGGAATGTAGGGGTAATAACTGGCTTTCTCCCGCCTCCCTGTAGAACAGCTCTAAGAATGATAGTATGGGCGCTACTACTAGGTAAAGTACCATAAACCTCAGTATCACGCCTAGAATGCTCCCGGGGTCTAAGAACTTCCTTATGTCCTTCGCAAACCTAGCGTGAAGTTTCTGGATCGCTACGAGGAACGTCGAGAAGATCAGCAGGACTATTAGGTACTTCACGAAGGGTATCGGGGTTAGTTTGTACGCTAGGGTCAAGGCGTACATGAGAGTAGTAGTAGTTGCCAGCTCTATGACTCCTCGTTTAAAATCCACGTCCTTAGCGGCGCCCCTAACTAGTTCGTCCCCCTCCCTACTGATCGTCCTAAGCACTAAGCATATCTTGGTGCCTTCAATTCTAGAGACTACTTTCTCGGAGATTTGAGCGACTCTTTTAGCTATCTCTGACACTATAGTTAGGTTTATGGCGTATGCAAGCATCGCGGCGTAGGCTATCTCTATCGGGATGATGCTTTCACCCTTTATGAGGTTTGAGAGGACTATTAGCCCGAACTCCCCGGTGTTAGCCATGGTGAGGGCTAGCGATAATGCATCTCTCACTTTTAACCCTCCAACTATGGATGACCAGAAAAGCACGATAAATCTCAGGGCGTAAGCTAGTAAGGCTAACCCTATACCCCAGGCTATAACGTAAAGGTATTGAAAGGGGTCTACGAGTTTCTCGCCTACCATGTAGGGTAACGAGGACACGAAGCCTAAGAGCGCGAGCACGAAGTAGCTCCTAATGGCTTCATGTGCTTCGGGGTCATACCCCCTGAGAGACAGCATTACAGCCCCTATGAATACCGGAATTACCTCGGGTAGCTCTAATAGCTCCGAAAGTACTACGAGGATGACCATGTAGAATATGGAGAGGAGGACCCTGGTCTCTGTCCGCTGTAGCTCTTCGATGTACCTGTCAAAGGGGTTGCTGAGCACGTAGAGTACAATGCTTAGGAAGAGGCTAATACTTATCAGAAACTCTATCTTTTCAACCGCTCCCACCAGGCTTAACCTAGTGAAGAAGCCTAGAGACAATAGGAAGACTGCCAGCGCGTCTTCTAAGACGGACAAGGTGATCCCGTACTGAGCTATCCTTTTATTTATCTTAGCTAATTCGACTGTAAACGCTTCGTTTGAAGCTATCATTATAGCCACTACGGCCACGGCTATGTAGAATGGGAGGAACCACGATAAGATGTAGAAGAGGGAGAGCAGTAGGACAGCCTCGACGGCGAATATTAGGAGCATCCTCTCCTTCTCCTCACGCAGGAACTTGGGGTCGAGTTCGAGGCCTGCCACGAAGACTATCAATAAAGCTGCGAAGTCAGCTATTCCTAAGAGGAACGGATGTATGCGTAAACCTAGAGAAACCCCTATGAGAGAAGCTATCATGAGGGCTGGCAGTGTTACTACTTGTCTCCTCGCAGCGTATATCATGGCTAAGGCGACCGTTAAGAATAGGTGGATTAATGACCCCAAATCTACGTGTAGCTCCATCTCTACTTATCCCTCGAACTCACCTATCATACGTATATTCTCAGCCTCTGAAGGGTCGATCTCCTTTACCCCCAACCAGGCGTCTAGTATTTCTTTCGCAACCTCTTCCGTAGTCAGGCGGGCACTAATAGCTAGGACATTGGCATCGTTCCACAGCCTGGCCCCCTTAGCGGTCTCGGCGTCAACGCATAGGGCCGCTCTAACCCCTTTCACTTTATTCGCTGCAATACAAACCCCCGTACCGGTATAGCATATTACCACGCCGAAGTCCACCCTACCCTCTGCTACGGCCCTACCCACTTCAAACCCTACTTTAGGCCATGGATACGGCTGGTTAGTCTTTAACGAGCCATATTTCTCTACTTTAATGCCTCTCCTCTCCAGTTCTTCTACGATGAATTTAGCCACGTTATAAGGCTCATCTGAGCCTACCGCCGCCCGCATCATACACACCGAGTGTACTGTATGCCTGTATCTTTTTAATGTTCTCACACTCTTTTAACCTTGGGATGAAGAAACGTCTCATAGTAATTGCCCTAGGCGGCAATGCTCTGATTAAGCGTGGCGAAGAGGGGACGTATGAGGAGCAGCTGGGTAACCTGAGACGCATAGCCCATTTTCTTATCAGGCTTGCTAAAGAGTATAAGGTGATTCTAACCCACGGTAACGGTCCGCAAGTTGGGGCTCTCTGTATACAGCAGGAGATGTGTAAGAGTGAGGTTCCCGCTCAGCCCCTACACGTCTGCGTGGCGATGACTCAGGCGCAGATAGGGTATATGATTCAGCAGGCTCTGAACAGCGTAAACCCAGACCTGAGGGTATCCGTGGTTATCACGAGGGTCTTGGTAAGTCCCGAGGACCCAGCTTTTAGGAGACCTACTAAGCCAATAGGCCCCTATTACACTCTGGAGAGGGCGAAGCGCTTAGAGAAGGAGAGGGGCTGGTTTTTCGTAGAGGTTCCGGGGCGAGGTTACAGGAGGGTTGTACCTTCCCCTAAGCCTCTCCGCATAATAGATCTGGATGTTATAAAGCACATGCTTGACTGCTGCGACGTTGTAGTGGCTGGCGGCGGGGGCGGAATACCCGTAGTGGTCAGGGGTGGAGTATATGAAGGGGTAGACGCCGTTATAGATAAAGACGCAACTTCCTCCCTCCTAGCAGAAGAGCTGGGGGCAGAGAAACTGGTAATCGTTACAGACGTCGAGGGAGTCTACCTAAATTACGGGTCTCCCGAGCAGGTGCTCTTAAGAGAGGTTTCAGTAAAGGATATGAAGAGGTATATGAGTGAGGGCCACTTTCCTCCGGGCAGTATGGGGCCAAAAGTGGAGGCGGCCGTAAGATTCGTTGAAAGAACCGGTAAGACGGCCGTGATAGGGCTGTTGGAACGCCTGGAGGAAGTCGTTGAGGGCCGGGGAACTGTTATTAAGCCGTGCTAGATGTACTCGTCCATAGTCTTTTTTCCTCTGGGAGGGCCATGCGCCAGTAACCACTTTTTGACGTCCTCGGGTTTACGCAGCTCTAACAGCTTCTCGATGGCGGTCGTGTATAGAGCTTCCAGCTTCTCTAGTTTACCGCGGCTAAACCCCTGCCCCCTTATGGTCACGTCGCGTGTCGCTCTAATATTAGCTATAGTCGTCTCTAAGTCCCAGAGGCCGAGGGCATACATGCTCAGGTAATCCTCCAGCAACCTGACCGCTTCCTCGTAACTTCCCTCTATCCTCCTGCGGGGTTCGGGGGTTAGGTTCAATCTTAACTTGCCAAGGCCCTCGGGCTCGGCAGGGGCGAATTTGTGTATGTCAGGTATGTCAAGCCCTACTTTCCTTTTCTTACGGCCTATAAGCCTGGGGTAATAACCAACTAAGTGTATGGCCTTTTCGGCCAGCTCGTCCCCCTCGCCTTCCACGTACTCCCTCCAGTCCGTGTTGTGCCTAGGGTTCTCCGGGTCTAGCCACGAGGGGTCGAAGTCATCGATTTCGTCTGGTTTAAACGCTACGCACGCAACGTCTAGCTCCCTGTGAAGGCTCAGCGGGGCGGTGAACACCCTCTGGGGGTCCATCAAGTTCTCCGTCTTAATCTTTACACCCCACTTAGAGTTAACGGCGTTCACAGCAGTGCTAGCCTTCCTCAACACGTACTCCACCACAGCCCATGACACGTTGAGAGCCCCGTACCTCGCGTACACGTCTCGACTAAACGACTTCTCGTGTATATGTACGTGGAGCCCCCGCCCGCTCCACTTAAGCCAGACCCCGTCAATGACCCCCTCCTTCTCCAGGACGTCAACTATCGCTCTGCCAACCTCAATAGTTGCCCTCCACCACTCCGGCTTAGAATCCACGTCCCACGTAGGGGTCTTCAGTACGACATTACCCGTATAATCTAGGGCATCCTCCCTAGTCTCCAGCCTGCGGTAAATGTTAGCCGTACCGTAGAAAGCCCGAGGTCTCAACTTCGCGAAGCGCCGGATTATCTTCGCTACGTCGGAGGGTTGCCTGACGACGAGCGGCTGCCCTTTATAGTACCTTACTATGACCGGCCTTCCGTCTTTCATCCTCCTCTCGCAGTGAACAGCGACCCATCTACCTCGGAGGTAATCTGAGACCTCCTTAGCGACGAGAGACTTGGAGTAGTAAGTGCTTACATCAATGCTCAAAGAGCCTCCCCTGAATACTGCTTTCGCAATTCCCCTTTAGGGCTCACTTTAAATCTCATTCCGCGGCATATTAAAAACGGATGGTGTACATGCCTAGAAAGCTGGGTAGGTTCCAGGTAATGGCTCTTCTCCAGGCGGCTAGATACTACGTATTGACAGGAGATCTCAAGAAAGCCTTGTCTTTCGGGCTCAACAGGGCGATATTCTACGCCTGGGCCAAGAAGACTAAGGGGAAGGTGAGGCCAGCTAGGCCGAGGAGGGTCAGAGGGGTTCAGCAAGTAAAGGAGAAAGACAAGGTAGTGGTGTACGTAGGGGACGA
>CAZFWY010000090.1:0-5336 GCA_964522715.1 uncultured Thermofilaceae archaeon
TAGTCACCTTTACACAAATATATGAACTAACTACCTTATAACGTTTATTGCAATATATAGAGCTATATTGCTTTAATAGTAGCTTATTTTTCCTTGAGCTTACGACCGTTGTACAGGTTTACAGCTGGAATCAGGGTCTCCTCGTCGAGTAGTAGAGGAACCCATACTAACTTTATATCCTCGACACCGACCTCGCTCCTACGGGGCTTAACGACGCTCTTCTTTAACAGGCTTTCGAGGGGAGGTAGGGACTTCTTGATCTCTTCGATCCTCTTCAATATGCTTTTCCTCTCTTCTTCGAGAACTTTCTTTTCGGCTTCAAGCTGACGTACCCTGCTCCCCTTGCTCTCGATAGTCTGCATGAGACGCTTAGTCTTCTTCCCTTCGAGCGCGGCTTTTATCTGGAGCTTCTTAATGTCTGTTTTCAGCTGTTTAATCCTAGCCTCCATCATCCTTAGCCTAGACTCTATCCTCTCTAGCTTCCTCTTGTAGCTGGCCAGGGCCTTCTCCGCCTTCTCTCTCCAGACCTTCTCTAGTGCTGGGCGGGCTCGGTCTAGGAACTTTGGAAGGGGTTCGTCTATTCCCGAGACTATGTTCGTACCCGGTACGTAGTACACTTCCCTAGTTAGCTCTGCTATTACCGCCTTCTTGACGGCTGTCACCACGCGTTTTAGGAAGCTCTTAGTCAACGACGACCTGGGTGGGGGCTTGAAGCGAATAGTGGGGGTCCACGCCGACTGTAGGGTGTTTGGCCCGAAGTCCTCAGGGGTTAACCCGTAGGCCTCCTCGAGAATTTCTACCTCTCCGCCTTCTCCCGCCGGGATTACGAAGTAGATCTTAGTTTTAGAGTAGTCTAAGAGTGGCTTACTGCGGTGCATGTCTACTGTGACCGTAACCACGAATACAGGGAAGTAGGCGGTCAGTCCCTCGACTTTTTCACGGGGTGGGAGGAAGAACTGGTCTAAGTGTTTAGTTTTAGGCGGCACTGGTACGAGGACTGACTGGAGGTAGGTTCTAGCCTCTCTCCCCTCAACCCAAGCCCTTCTCGACTTCACTAGTTTAGCTACTTCCTCCAGGGTTAACGGGCTGCGGAGAATTGTCAGCGCCCATCTTGTCTTGAAGAGTTCGGGCATGCCTTTGTGGACGTTGTGTATAAGGAACATGCGCTTACCAAGCGACGAGATTAACCTACCTAGTTCGCGTACGGGTATGGCTTTACCAGCCTGGTCGGCCGCCATCTCCAGTCCCTGGAGTACTCTCTCCCTATCCCTCTCAGTCTGGAGCCTCCCTATCATCCATATACCGGCGTTAGACAGCGCCTTGTAGTCTATGTCCACGGGGTTCTGCGTGCTCAGTATAACGCTTACACCAAACGCCCTGCCCTGCTTCAGGAGTAGTAGGATCGGCTTCTTAGACGGAGGGTTGCGGGGGTAAGGTGGTAGATAGCCGTAGACTTCGTCGAAGTATATTATACACTTCAACCCCCCACTCTTAGTCCTGAACATCCACGCGTAGACAGCTTCGAGTATTAGGGTAACCGCGAACATTCTCCACTTCTCATCTAGGTGTGCCAGGTAGAAGACCGCTGCCTTAGGTTTACCGTCCTTCGTCCACAACAGCCTGTCTATGTCTAGAGGTACCCCCCGCAGCCAGTAGGAAAAGAAGGAGGAGGCGACCACGCTGTTTATGGACACCGCTAGCTTCTTCCTTTCTTTGGCTGGCATGAACATGTCCACGTGAAGAGCCCCCACTCTCTCGAAGGGCGGCTGAAGGATGTACGCTATTAGGGCGTTGAAATCCAAGTGAACGCTGCTCCTCCACGCCCACTCGAACACCTTGGTGAGATACACGTGGGGAGGCGCCAAGGGGTTCTCGTTCATACCCGTCAGGTGCAGCAGAGCGGAGGTTATGCCATCTATCTTCTCCCTAAGCACTTCCTCGTTCTCCTCCCAGCTCAGCCCCTCCGGCATATTCAAATCTCCCAGCACGGAGACAGGTATCCCGGCCCTACTCCCAGGAGTGTAGACGTCGATAGGCACCTCAGCCAGCTTCTCCGCGAGACTCAGGTCTAAGTTCCACTTCTCTAGGCCCTTCCTCCACTCCTCCGCCACTCTCTCGGCGTACTCCTCTGGAGTCATCCCCATCTTCCTAGCCACGTCGGCTGGGAGCCACGGGAGTACCTCCTCCCCCTGGTACTGCCTCACCCTAATGGCTATGTTAGTCGCATCCCCCTTAGGGTCAATGACTATCAGAGGGACGCCGTTTAGCAAGGCCTCCTCCAGCAATACTATAGCGGCGCCAGTCTTCCCAGACCCCGTCATACCGAATATAACAGCGTGCGTAACAAGGTCTTCAGGATCTAACAGTAGCTCGCGCTCAGTAAGCTTAAACGTAGCCGGATCTACCAAGCGTCCTAAACGAAATTTCCTCATCACAATCCCTCGTATCTCTTTGAATAACGTTGTACATTAAAGTTAGCTTCGAAAGGTTGCATAATACGGCTTGGACTATAGGCCTGAGCTCCTAAGGCATCAAAGGCACAGATCCCTTGCTACATATAACCGTGTAACTGGCATTAAAGTGGTAAAGAGTAGATTACATAGTTAACAATAGTTTCTAATCCGCATTATTACTCTAAAAGTAACAAAGATATATTTAAATCTCTAATTCTATAAATAATTGGTAAGGTGTTAGGCTTGCTAGAGAAACTCTTCAGGCGAATATACGTTTCGCCCGAGGAGCGCGTTCTCAAGATGGCCCTAGACCACGCGGACAAGTGCCGTAACGCCGCTAAACGGCTCAGAGAGGCGTTAGAGGAAGCTCTGAGAGAGGGCGACGTGAAGAGGAAGATCGCGGAGGTAGAGCAGGCGGAGAGAGATGCCGACAAGCTTCGCCGGGAGATACTCGACTACCTGGCTGAGGGAGCCCTACCCCCACTGAGCCGTGAGGACTTCGTCCGTCTCGCCGAGCGCGTTGACAGCATCGCGGACTGGTCTAGGGAGGCCGTCAGAGTCCTTAAAGTCATATGTGGGGAGGTTAATCTAACCAAGCTGGGGGACCCCCTTATCAAGCTGGCCTCACACGCGGAGGAGGCCTCCGAGAAGCTCTACGAGGCTATCAAGGCTATGAGTGAGGATCTAAAGAAAGCGAGGGATCTCGTGGCCGAGGTGGAGAGGATAGAAGATAGGGGGGACTGGGCGTACGCGGACTGTCTAGTCTACATCTCTAAGCTGTGGGGTGAGATGCAGAGTCCACTTGTCCTACTCCTAGTCCAGTACGTCGAAAACGTGGTTGACGCCGCCGAAGACGCGAGCGACGTCTTAGAGGAAATAATAATCCGGGCCTTAAGGTGAGCCTCCTTGGAGGAAACCATCCTCCTGGTTAGCTTCGCCTTGGCGCTGTACGTTGCCTGGAGTGTTGGCGCTAACGACGAGACCATGGCGGTAGTGGTTGGTAGCGGCTTCGGCAGCGTGACGTTCGCCGTCTTCGTGGGCGCGGTCATGGATTTCCTCGGCGCCGTCATCTTCAGCGAAAAGGTAGAGTACACCATGGGGAAGGAGATATTATCCTTTGACCTAACCCTGATGGACGTCTTTATAATCACCGCCGCGATGGCCACGTGGTTAGTCATAGCCTCGTACAGGGGCTGGCCCATCTCGACGACTCACTCGGCAGTCGGCGCGGCTATAGGGTTAGCGATGGTTAAGGTCGGATTGAACGGTGTCCGGTGGCACTCCCTCGGGTACCTGGCTATAGCCTGGATAGCTTCCCCCGGTCTAGGCTTGCTGTGTTCGTACCTAGTTTGTAAGTTGTTCGACTACCTCGTATTCCCTACTCTAACCGGAATGAGGAGGGTCTTGAGAGTCGCTAGGGTTACAGCCCTCATAGTTCTTGTCTGGGCTGCCTTCACCTCTTTCTCCAGGGGCGGCAACGACGTGGCCAACGCCACTGCTTTTCTGGTTACGGTTTACCCAGACCCCTTCGTGGTTAGACTTATAGCTGGCGCTGGCATGGCCCTCGGCCTCCTTATACTGGGTAGGAGAGTCGTCAAGAACGTGGGGAACGAACTCGTGGAGATAACGCCGCTGACCGGGCTTTCCATACAGACTTCGGTCGCCCTAATACTATTTTTCGGGACTCTGCTCGGCCTACCCCTTTCGGGCACGCACATACTGGTAGGCGCGGTGGCTGGCGTGGGGCTGGCCAGGAAGATATGGATTAACACTAAGGGGTTGAAGGAGATAGCGGCTACTTGGGTGATAACATTCCCGGGGGCTGGCATCATAGCTGTTGTACTTGCGCTAGTCTTCGGGTCTCTCTGGGCGTAGAGAGGCGTAAACGTGGCTTAGGCGGGTAATAAATAACCTAGAAGGGGTTTTAATACCAAGGCCACAAGTAACTGGGGGGTACAGCGTGAAGACCGAAGAGTTACTCGCAGACATAAGGGTATGGATATTTCTCGTAATCGCCCTGACACTCATACTGAGCGCACTAGACTACTTCTCCACAGTCGCGGAGGTGCCAACCCTCGTGGAGACAGGATTAGTGATCAGCGGCTTAGGAGATGAACCCGTCTCTTTAGCCGCTCCCGCAGGTGCCGAGATTCAGCAGGGCGTAGTACCCGTGGAGGAGCTAGACCTGAAGAGGTTTTTCCTGGTTATCTACGGCGAGGAGAGGCTCCTAGTGTACCTTGGGGCCTACAGAGTAGTTGGTGTGGGGGCGCGGAGGAGCGGGTCATCGTACATAGTGTTCTTAGAGTTGGAGAAGGGAGGGCGGGGCGAAGTAATAGAGCTTAAAGGATTGAAGCCCTTTACGGAGGTCTACGGGGTCTTCCGCGGCGAGAAGACTTACGTGATACCTCTCGCTAGAGTGTTGCCTAGGGACTCGATTGTCGTGATTAAGGGGAGGGCGGAGGGCTGCGAGTTCGTCGAGGTATACGCCTATAAGGCCGCGGAGTTGTACAACGAGAGCGAGGGGCCTGACCCCTACTTGTGGATAACCCGGACGGAAGTCTCTAACGGGTTCTTCGAAGCCCGTATAGACCTCACGGCTGGGCCCAGGTCGCGAAAGGGGACTCCCCTAGTGTCGGAGAACAGAGTACTGCTCATTTATGGTTTACCACACAACTCGGGCGAGGCATCTACGTGGGTTAGCTTGGAGGAGATAACGGGGGGCATAGCTGAGGTTACGCTTAGGTGTGGGCCTTAACCTTCTCGACCACCCTTATCTCCTCGATAATAGTGTGGGGGTACTGCCCCTTTTCATCTTTCTCCAGAGCTTTAACCATGTCCCACACCGCGAGTAGGGCGGCCGAAACCCCCGTTAAGGCCTCCATC
>CAZFWY010000091.1:0-5259 GCA_964522715.1 uncultured Thermofilaceae archaeon
CTTAGGGGGAGAGTTCTAAGCGGTGGAGCTCCCCCCGCTCCCCCCACTCCTCCGCCAGCCGCCGAGAAAAAGAGGGCCGAACTCACCATAACCCTGTCCTCAACTGAAGTCGTGCTGGGCGAGTCCATAGTTATAAGCGGCAGCCTCAACCCCCCAAGAGAGGGCAAGGTAACGATACTGATGTCTAGGGACGGGGGCAAATTCACTGTTATAAAGAGGGTTGACTTAGTGAACGGGGAGTACAGCTTCACGTTTAAGCCTAAGAAGCCCGGTAAGTACACTTTCAAGGCTAGGTGGCCGGGCGACGATGAGTACAAGCCAGCGGTGTCAGAGGAGGTACAACTAATAGTTAAGAGCGGGGCTGCGCCGCCAGCCAAGGTCACACCGACCATAACCCTATCTCTGTCCCAGACGAGCGCCAAGGTGGGTGACACTATAACCGTCACGGGCACAATAAAGCCGTTCAAGGGGCCGACGGATGTAGTAATCATAATAACGGGGCCGAAGGGCACGGAGGAGCACAAAGTGACAACGTCTGACGGGTCTTTCACCTACACTTTCACCGTTGACGCCGAGGGTACGTGGACTGTGTAGGTCAGGGTACCGCCCAGCGACAAGTACAATCAGGCCTCCTCAGCTCCTGTCTCGATAACCGTGACGGCCGAGAAGAAGTGTATAATAGCAACCGTGACATTCGGCTCCGAGGTGGCACCAGAGGTAGAGCTTCTCAGGAACTTCAGGGATAACCTGATACTCTCGACTTACACGGGCTCCAGGTTCTATGTGGCCTTCGACGCCTTCTACTACTCTTGGAGTACTCCCGTAGCGCGCTTCGTAGAGGAACATGCCTACCTCAAACCCCTGGTTAAAGCCCTGATATACCCGCTGCTGGGGGTACTCCTCCTAACCTCTACGCTGACATCCCCCCTGTTCGGCGTAGCCCCCGAGGCTGCCTCAATCGTAGCCGGCTTCGCCGCCTCGTTCCTGATAGGCCTAGTCTATGTCGCGCCCATACTAGTACTAGTACGAGTACTATCCAAGAAGAAGAGGGATGTAACCCGCTTAGTCAAAGCCGTAACCCTAGCAGTACTCATAACGCTAGTACTGATACTAGTGGGCTACCTAGCCAAGCTCGACGCGCTAACTACCCTCTCGACGTCTGCATACGTGGTCTCAACGGTAATCCTAGGGTCCCTAGTCCCCCTCCGAGCCACGCGGAGAACTTCTTAACTCTCTTTTTTACCATACATTTCTTTTAATTTTTTCTTGAAGTTCTCTAAGTCTCTCCTGAAGATTTCCCTCAGCTTTAGAGACTTCTCAGCCAGTACTATTACCTTGCCAGTGTCCAGCTCGAAAGTATAGGCGTGCCTGAAAACGTGTCTAAACCCTCTCAACTCGTTCAGGTATACATAGCTCTCCTCTGATACGAGGCTAGGCCTTACCCCTTCTATGCTTATCATCATCCTCCTGAGAAGCTCAATGTGGAATCGTGCAGGATCCTCTATCCTATTCTCGAAGAACTTAGCCACTATCTTAAACAAATCCTCGTAGGCACAGTAGAGGTTGTGAAGCCTGTAGGCCAATGAATCCCTTAAATCTTCGTTATCCGGCTCTGCCCTAAGCCTAGCTAGCTTATCCTCTATGCTCTCATATATGCGTAGTATCTGCCCCCATTGGTAATCTAGCTCCGCGAATAATACGGCTAATCTGGCTTCCACTCTAACCCCTCCTCTACTATTTTCCTCCTCAGGTAGGGGTCTGCGCGTTCAAGCTCTACGACGTCCACGTCCCTGCCGATTTTCTCGCTCAGGAAGGCTACGGCGTAGAATAACTTGTCTGGCTCTAACCCCTCAAAGGCTACGTCCACGTCCGACCTAGACGTGTACATGTAAGGCTTAACTACCGAGCCGAAGATATAGGCTCTCTTGAACGTTACCCCCTTCCTAAGCTCTTTTAAGGCCTCTATTACCCGCTTTAGAGTATTCAGCCTAGCCCTCTCTCTTTCCTCGGCCTCCCTGGCTATTACAGCCCTTAACAGTTCCCTCATCTCACTACTTACCATGCGTTTTACGCTTAAATCTCTACCTACCTGCTCGAGCTAGCCCCTCCTTGACGAGTAGCTCCTCCACGGTTGTCAACATGTCTTCTAAGTCCCTGTACACGATTACGCTACAGGTCTCTATCGTGTATGTCTTCGCATCTTTTCCCCGTGACTCCATCAATAAGAAAACCCTAGCGCTGTTGACGTCTAGAGTTTTACCCAGACCTTTAAGCAGTGATACCGAGTCTCCCTCTATGAAGTCGAAGCAGAGCGTTAGCTTCCCTCTCCGAGCAATTACATCGAAGACGTGTTTCAACCCGCTATTACCCAGAATCTCTTCGTCGAAGCCTACTGAGAATGCTTCCTTCAGTAGGAGTTCTCTGAGCGCCTGTTTCAGCTCGGTCTTTATCATGTTCACACCGTTAAGGGGGCGTAACTCCAACACTTTAGAATTTAGAGGGGGAAGGAATAAGTTTTACCGCGCTTTTTTGAGACTTTCCTTCACGTCTTATGTTAAGCGGTAGCTTTTTAAACGCCCGCAATGCTCTCCCAACGATATGTCAAATATTGAATGTACGTTAGACATGTTAAGAGTTGTGTATACCCCCGATAGGGATATTATAGGCCTGGTTATTAGAGCCGCGTCCTCCCACGATATGGTTGTTCTCCTCCAGAACTTAGAGAATAGGGGTATCAAAGTTGTGCGGGCTTCGGTCTACAGGGATAAGAGAGTTCACGCGTTCCTCGTAGTAGACGTAACCGGTAAGGAGGGATACGAGCCCGACGAACTTCTCCGGGAGGTCAAGTCCAGTGGGGCTAAGGTTAAGGTGGTTAGGGTCATACCTCCCCTAGCTAGGGGCTACCTCGTAGATAAAGAGTACTTCCCCTTCCACTTAGGCCCGTTTAGGGCCGTCATACTCCCCTTCCCACTTTACAAGGCCATGATTAAAGACCTCCAGGAAAAGTTCGGAGGTAGCGTGGGCGCCTTCCTATACCACTCGGGCTACGCTATGGGTAAGAGAGCTATCAAGAGCCATAGAAAGATCTTTAAGGCAGGGGTGGATGAAAGACGCCTAGCCGAGATGCACCTACTACTCCTCTTCTTGACATCCGGTATGGGTAAGCCAGAGATAACCTACCTGAGCCCCGCTAGGAGGAGGGCTAAGGTCAGGATGGAGGGGAACTTCGAGTGCGAACTCTTTGTAGGCTCGGGTAAGCCGTCCAGCAACTTCGTTAGGGGTTTACTGGCTGGGGTTTTTGCAGGGATATTTGGGGCGGACGTAAAAGCCGTAGAGACTAAATGTATAGCGGCGGGGGACAAGTACTGTGAGTTCGAGATAGAGCCAGCCTAATTTCGCCCTCTTTTTCCATTACTAATAAGTACACGGGCTCCCCTCCCTGGAACGTCTTAACCAGGCGGCGCACCCCATACCCTCCCTCCCAAGCCAAGTTGCTCGCCATCGACAGGTAAGGCGTGACCAACGAAACCCTGCTAACACCCAACTCTAATACGCTCCTTATGGACCGACTTGCGTCGCCCAGGCGTCTCGGGGGATCAGTCGCCAGCAGGTCTACTGCCTCTACGTTCACGGGTGGGCTCGCCACGTCAGCTACGAAGAATTCTACGTCTACGCCCGCCCTCCCGGCGTTCTCCCTCGCCCCTCTCACGAAGACGGAGGACACGTCTGAGGCTATACAGGTGCAACCTCTAGAAAGCGCGAACTCTACAGGTATAGTCCCAGCGCCGCACATAGGGTCGTACACCAAGTCCCCCTCCCCAACTCCGGAATACCATGACAGGGCGGCTGCTATCAGGGGGTTTAAGCTCTGAGGGTGGCGCTCGACGTAGTATTCCCTGCGCCCGGAGAAAACCTTAACCCTCATAGAGAGGCAGGTAACCCCAGAGTGGCAGTCAACGTCTACCTGTAACTCCCTACTGGCGCGGGGATCCGCCTCAACCCTCCACACGCGCTTTACCTCGCGTGAAACAACCCGTTCCACTTCCCTCCTCGAATAACAGTCGCCGAACACGTAGGCGCGCACTCTAACAGGCCCCTCGCGCTCCTCGGCCTCCCTCAAAATCCCCCTCACAGTCTGTCTGAGCTCCCTCAACTCCGTACCCGTCTCCCCGTAACCTATGACTCTACAGACTGCGCTTATAGTCCTCATACCCAGCGCCTTCTCTAAGTTGCCCCTAACCAGTACCCGGCTCTTAACGTCAAAGGGTATCACGGCTAAGCCACGGACACGCGCCTCCTCTTTGACGGCTTCCTCCAGCCCCCTTATAGTTACTAGGAGCAACTCCACACGTCTAATTAGCACGGCATTACTGCTAAGTTTTTCCCCGTAAAACTGGTTAGTACTTAAAGCTTACATAGAGTAACGGGTAGCGGTGAAATATTGAAACCGGGATTTCAGGTGTGTATTATCAAAGCGAAATAAATTAGTACTGGTAGTAGTGTTTTAAAATGGTGTTCTTATGAGCGCAATCGCTACACATGAGATAATCAAAGAGCGCTACTTCCCAGAGCGCAAGATAGTTGTCGTAAGCGCGGAGTTAGTTGGGCGGACGGACTACATAGTAGGCCTAGCCACTTTCTTGCTGGATCATAAAGCGGAGATTCTCAGCTGTATAGTCCAGGCCCACCCGGATAGGAATCTCGTACACGTAACCCTGTTTCTAGACATGACGAACTCAGACCTCTCTCCCTCCCGCTTGCTAGCCCGGCTCAGGAGGAGGGCTAACGTGAGGAGAATAGAACTCCTAGACATACCCCTGACCCACGGGGCCGCCAGGCTGGCAGTATTCACCCTAGAGGACATGCATAGGTTGTTCGAGAAGTTGAGGGAAGCTGGCAGCGGGGGGCTGGCCATAATATACCACATGGGTTACGGTGCGGGGGAGTCGCTCGCTAAGCGTCTCGGCAAGTACTTCAGGGATAATAGGAAAGCCCTTGAATACCTTCTCCTTTACTATGAAACTCTGGGCCACGGGAAGTTTAAGCTTAGGATATATTCCGAGAAGGAGAGGTGTAAAGTGGTAGTTGAGGAGCTGCTGGAATGTATGGGTGTAAAGAGCTCTGAGCCCAACAGCCAGCTTTTCAGGGGTATCCTGGCGGGCTTCCTAACTGAGCTCTGGGGGGTGGAGGTAGAGGTCGTAGAGACTAAATGTATAGCTATGGGGGACGAGTACTGCGAGTTCGAGGCTAGGGTTAAGT
>CAZFWY010000092.1:0-5178 GCA_964522715.1 uncultured Thermofilaceae archaeon
AGGTTCTCCAGAGCCCTTAATTGTAGCTCGAAGAACTCTGGGCGGGCTCCCGTCAACCGTGCGAACTCCTCAGCCGAGGCCCCCTTAAGAGAAACACGTACGTGTACGTGGCTAAATTTGGATAAATCCCGGGCATACGATTTATCCCGGCCTATGAGTAAGCCATTCGTCTCGAGAATAAACGTATACGCGCCTTTCTCCTCGACGAGTTCCAACAGTTTTAAGAGGTGCCTCCTGGCTATGGTCGGTTCGTTGCCTGAGACTCTGAGTAGCCTATACCCTCTCCTGGAGGCTATCCTGTCGAGCCTGGAGAAAACGTAGCTGGGCGGATAAAACCTTCCGATTTCCCCGGGTTTATCCCTGGGAGCGCCGCTCCAACAGAACACACAGCGTAAGTTACAGCCGACACAGTCCGCGGTCGCTATCCCCCCGTACCACCTACCTCCCCTGAAGCGGTAGTACTTCCTCTCCAAGCCCCTCTCGACAAGCTTTCGAACAGCCTCTGATAATTTTACGGGATCGTAACCTTCCATCCTAACCTATTGGCGCGTAACCTCTATTTGACATTCACTCCTTAACGGGCACTCGTAGCACTTGCCCGCTGAACAATACAATTTATCATGTACATAAAAAACTGTCTGTACCCACCCGGCCAGCTCACCTAGCTCGTTAGAAGCCCTCCACCTAAGACAAAACTCTCTCCTAGGACACGTAGGACAGGGGTGTTGAGCGCAGAGATTCTTCTGAGGTTTCTTAGCATCCCTCCATAGACCGAGCCTACTAATTAGGGCTGTGAAGTGTTTATCGACGGGGACAGCCGTAGTGTCTCCGAGCCCAAATAAGAGAAACGCGTCAGCTACCTTCGGGCCTACCCATTTACACCTGAGAAGGGCTATCCGGGTCTCCCATACATCGGCGCTTAGGGATTCCTCGCAGCACTTAACCGCTGAGTATAGGCGTGCTAACTGATAACTACCGGAGACCTCCCGAGCACGAACGCCCGCTTCTAACGGGTCGTCAGTTAACGACCAGAGCGCCCTACACCACCTCAGGACGTTAGTGTGGTAGCTAGTGTTCTGCGAGAGAAAAACAGGAATGAAGACGTGAAGGGGGTCAAAGGGATTGATAGCCAAACCCAACGAGGAATAAGCCTCACACAAGGTCTCCACGAGCCACCTCAAGGAAGGTTTAACGGCGCTAGGCCTCAGCCTATCTAGGAACCACACCCCCGTCCAGTAGGAAACCTCCGTGAAACCGCAGTTAGTCACTATATACTCACCCTCAACCTTGAAGAAACACCCCCTCATTCTACCGGCGACTTTAACATAGGCCCCCCCGCGCTCCTCTAAAAGGGCTAAAACGAATGAAGGGTAAAGAGTTAGGGGCAAGTTAAGGCCCTTCCTCTCTACCCTGATGATCAACGAATCACCAGGGCCGAGATCATTCCGAGCGTCACTGCAGCATCTTCGCCTATCTCTTCGAGTCTGCCCAGGAGACCATGCCTATATGCTAGTAATAAGGGATCTAGGTATGCCAGAAAGACATCGCCTTCCTCTGAGGCTAAGCGCCAGTACCTCTTTTTATCCTTCTTAATCCTCTCCTTCCTCTCCTCTAATACGGCTTCGACATCACCCCCACGCAACGCCTTAAGAGCGCTCTCGACAGCCCATGAGTAGAAATCTAAGACCGTGTAGTCAGCTATCCTCATATGCAGCTTCCAGTCCTTAATTGAGAGTTCCTTCTCCGTCCTTACGACGTCAACTACCGCGTCAGAGAAGTCCTCAAACCCGCTCAAAACCATTAACGGGCATACGTAGGACGACGCTAAGCACAGAGCTTCAGAAGACCTTACATCTAAGACTTCCGAGAACAGCTGGACCACTCTCTGCACGATTTCGGATGGGAATGAAAGCGGCACTAAGACCTTCCGCTTAAGGGGGAGGTGTGGAGCTAGCGAGGGCGGTACACCTAGATTCCTGTACTTAAACCTCGAGACTAGCCACTCTATTTTACCCGGGTTCTCAAGCCTCCAGTACAGCACTCCCCTCAAGTTTTTCACAAGGGATATGTAACGGTAGAGGGAGACCGTGCCCATAAATTCACCTCAGTTCACTCGTAGAGCTAGGCTTTAACTTAAAGGCGTAGAGCAATGCTCCGAGGGCCCCTTTAATGGCGTTCCCCATGCTCCTGGAGAAAGCCAGGATTACGACGTCACCCTCCGTGACTGTAAACTCGTTCCTAAGAGTTGTGCAGAGACTCGGCATATACGTTCTTAACTCGTAGCCAGCCGGAGGTAAGGAGAAGACGCCGCCTACTAGTACGGATATTATAGCCCCGTCTGCCCCTTCTCTCACGGCCGCGTCCCTAATCCCCACGGCGTTTGTTACCTCTAGCCCCCTCACGTGGAAGGCTACGGCATGCACATCACTACCCAGCTCCTCAACCTTTACCTCAACTACTTTCTGAACGCCGTACCCAGAGAAGACCGCGTGAATGAATTCCCTACCCTTAGGCGTTAATGAGGTACCTCCCCTTAAAACCTCGATTAGGCCGTCATCCCTCAGCTCTCCTAGGATCCTCCTGACCCTACCCTCCCCTAAGCTGAGTTCCTGGCTTATCCTCCTCCTGCCGACCCGCCTCTTAAATAATAGTAAAAAAAGTAGTATTGAAAGCTTTTCGGTGCTAAGCCTTCCAATGTTCATATATCCATAGAATTATCTCTCCGCCCTTTAATGTGTACTTGTCCGCCGCGACCGGGCCGGGTACGTAAGCCTTCTTCTCCTCATCGTATAGGTACCAGAGCCAGCTCCAACCCTCACCCTTACCGAGAACCTCCTCGACCCCATTTACGCTCTTAACGTATACACCGTACTGGCCATATACGTACTCAACCTTCGCTTTCACCTCTAAAGCTGTGAATACAGTACTCCCTCTGGGCAGTACTGTACCGTTAAACCACTCAACAGTACCGTTGCCGTAATCTATACACAGGTCGACAACAATAGCCCCGGACAGGTAAGGCGAGCAAGCCCTCTTAAGGGAGTCCAGCTCTAAGTACGTTCGTACCGCTACAGTCGTAGCTGCGATTGCCCAGATCAACACTAGAACTATTACTACCTGGCTAGCCCGCATACCTCCACCACCCTCTTGAGGGATTTCATGAGACCGACCACAACAATGGCCGTAATCGCCTCCGTAACTGGCCCCACTCCGATAAGTCCCCCACCATAAACCGGGATAAAGAGACCGACCAACCCCGTGACGAAGGCTTCCCGCAGAGGTAGCCCAAACGCCAAGTAAAAAAGGAAGGAGGAGAAAATGTCGAAGAAAAACGTGGATAGATAAGCTATAACCGCTAAGTAAGTATCTCCGAGCCTCTTAAAAAGGCTCCAGACCGCGCCTATTAAGCTAGCTAAAACCCCATTAATGAGAGTCCAAGGCCCCACGGATATCAAGGCGTCCGACAAGGCATACGATAGCAAGCCCACCAGCGCTCCCCCAACCCAATCTGTGTACAGCCCGGCAATCATAGTGAAAGCTAGCGGTATGTTGACGAACTGAACGGGCAGTAAGGCGTTCTTCAAATACCTAAACGACACGGAGAGAGCTGTTAGAATGGAGACGAAAGCCACCCTGCGGGAAGCACTCATCAGTTTTTGGGATAAATATCCCATATTTAAATAATCTCTTTCTATAGAGACCGTAACCCAACTGACCAGCTAGGTAGCCTCTACCCCTGCAACTCTAAGTACTGAGCACTACTTCTGGATTTTTAGCCTGAACATCGTGGACTCTTTGAGAGTGTCTAAGACTACGCATGTGAGAGTTTTCTCCACGCCCGTTATACTGCGTAGCTTGTCGATAACGAACTGGCCTAGCTCATTTACGTCGGTAACCCTTACTTTAACCACCATGTCCCAATCGCCCGTTATTATGTGGACCTCTTGTACCTCGGGGAACTCTGCTATGCGCCTGGCGACCTCTCTCTGGGATAGCCCGGGCTCCTTCGTGAAGGATACTAGGACGAATGCCAGCGTTTTCAGGCCTAGCTTCTCGGGAGAGACTATGGCCCTGTAACCCTTAATTACGCCCATTTTTTCGAGCTTCTTAAGCCTACTGTGAACGGTAGTTACGGGCGACCCAACCTTCTTGGCGAGTTCTCTGAGAGTTATCCTGCCCTCTCTCTGTAGGACGCTTAGTATCTTCAAGTCCTTCGAGTCAAGGGTGATTTCCTCGTCTTTCTTCGCTCTTCGCCCCATAGCATCCACCGAGGCACAGCTCCTGATATACGTTTTACTTTACTCTCCCATGCCATATTATAAAAGTTTTAGGCATCCACGCGACCCTCTAGTAATTGTTTTAAACAACTATTTTCTACGTGGTAGACGTAATTCTCACAGCTGAGGTGTAGGAGTTGGCGCGCTGCGATTACTGTGGGAGAGAAGTGGCGTTACCCTATAGATGTAAATATTGTGGGGGTACGTTCTGCGTAGAGCACCACTTACCCGAGGAGCACAATTGTCCTGGGCTTTCGAAGGCTGTAAGTCCCTCGGTCTTAGAGAGGGAAGTCATTAGGAGGGGGGAGGAGCCGAGGTACACCGTGCGGGTAACTCCTTACCCTGTGAGGAGAGTATTTTACCCAGGTGAGGTGAAGGAACTCCTCATAGCGTTCCTAGCCGTGTTCCTAGTATTCGCCTATCCCTGGGCCCTGACTCCTAGGGGGGCTCTGACGGTATTCGTGGCTACGTTAACGGCTTTCCTCTTCCACGAATTATCTCACAAATTCACAGCACAGAACCTTGGCTACTCGGCAAGGTTCACGATAAGCCCCCTAGGGTTGCTGCTCACCTTCGTTTCTTCCCTTATGCCAATAAAGATAGTCATGCCAGGGTACGTGGCGATATACGCCCCATATTACAATAAGAGGGATAGCGGGATTATAGCCGCTGCTGGCCCCCTCTCCAACATATTAGTGTGCATAGTAACGTTCATTCTCTCGTCATCCCCCCTATCCCGAATAGTCTTAGACCTAAACGCGTTGGTAGCATTCTTCAACCTAATACCCGTGGGAGAGCTGGATGGGAGGAAGATACTCGCCTGGAACCCCGCGTTATGGGCGGTCATGATGGGGGTAAGCATAGCTTTATACTTCTTCTTATAAGGAATTTTATGGATAAT
>CAZFWY010000093.1:0-5152 GCA_964522715.1 uncultured Thermofilaceae archaeon
GCGGTGGGGGCTGTGTTTCCTTAACTTCGGTTTTCCCGCGCTTGAACGCGCCTTCTAGGATGTAGAGCGTCCCATCGGAGTCTACGGCTATTATTTTCGAGCCGTTATTAGCCGCGTAGACGAAGTCTACGTTGTGGGGTAGCTCCTTAATCTCGCACACTAACTCCCCCGTAAGGCTGTAGACCTTGTTGTTCACGAGGATGTATTTACCGCCCATTAGGAAGGCCCTAGCCGAGGATACCGGGGGGTCGAACCACAGCACCTTCCCCTCCCTGTTAAACGCCATTACACCGTAGGCGCCGCCGCTCCCGCCCAGGACTACTTCGTTATCGGGGGTGATCTCAGACCAGTGACACCCGCCGCGCGTGTCGAAGCACCAGAGGGTTTCCATTTTCTCTGCATCGACTAAGCATACTTTGCCGATCTTACTGGCAGTCACCAGGTACTTCTCGTCTCTCGAAAGTGTGAGGCTGTACCTGTATGTCCAAGCCTCGACGTAGGCGCGCCCCAACACCTCTCCCGTAGAGGTAGAGATCTTGTAGACGTAGCCGTCGCCGCTCGAAGCGTAGATTATTGAGTCGTCGGAGGTGAACACTATGCCCCTGATCTGTCCGTAAAGGAACGCTCTCCAGAGTAGCTTGCCCGTCTCTAGGTCTAGGAGTAAGAGGTCGCCAGGCGTAGTTCCTATGGCGACGTACTTACTGTTATGGCTTATCTTTATCTCCCTGGACTCGAACATAGAGTAGCCCAGCTCGTAGGTGTCCCATACGAGAGACCCATCCCTGCGGAACAGCTTGGCAACCCCTCTGCGCAGGAATGAGGCGGCCACGTACTCCCCGTCGTCGGATATGTCTATACCCCACACCTGGTCTTCCGTCGGGTACCTCCAGAGTAGGGTGCCGTTCAAATCGAAGAGGTATATCCCATGCCTGCTGGGGTCTACACTCGTTATCGTGTGGTGCCCGCTCGCGAAGACTAGGTACCGCTCCTCTCGGTCTACGTCGGCCTTCCATATAGGGTAACCGGTAGGGTACTCGACGATTACCCTGTACTCAGGCTCCAGGGTGAACGCCTCCCTGCTCAGCGTTATGTTGTAGATTATGTGATCTCCGGGCTTAGGGAACACCGCGCCTCTGTGATTCCCTATGGTTATCGAGTACCCGTGGTAAGCGCCCGTATCGGAGTACCTGTGAGCGTACACGTGCATGGAGTAGTGCCCCTTTTCGTCGGTAAATGCCCTATACCTAGGCACGCTCATAGCGCCCTCCAATAACACCTCGACGTTGCTCAGAGGCTCGCCGTTCTCATCCGTCACGTACCCCTCAATCAAGGCGTTGGGTTCCAGCTTCTCCGGGGAAACCACTACGAATGTGTGGTTTACGTAGAACTCCAGCCTCTCTTGGGGGCTGTCTATGTTTACTATGGACACCTTGACCAGCACGTGATACGTCCCCTCAGCAGCCTGGGCGATCTCGACGAAGTACCATATCGTCTGGTTCTCCCCCGGCTCTAAGTAGAGTTCGGGGGGCTGTGGAAACGGGCTTAACCCCCTATCCTCCTCCACCACGCGTACGTCGAAGCTCAAGTGGACGGGTTTAGAGCCGCGGTTATATACGCGAACACCATACTTAGTCCACCTCTCTACGGGTAAAAGCACGGGAGGAGGGTTAGGGTTATACACGACCTCGACTCCGCTTATCCCATTCCCCTGCGGCTCGGCTAAGCCCGGCGAGAAGGTAGAACCGCCGATCCACACAGACTGAGCGGCTAACAAGAAGACTATTACCGAGCAAATTACACACATTTTCTCATGCTTCATGTGTCCTCAAGACTTAAACATAACACCTTTTTATTTTTCTATCGAAGCATATACCCTTGACAGTAATCGCTCACCTGGCGAGGGCGGGCTCTCGTATAAGCATACCTCCTCCACCAGCCTCGAAATATTCAATGATTATTGTTATGACGGCTTTTTACCCTTAAATCATTTACAAATATGAGATAGTTTTTCAGCCTTTTTCATGGTATAAATTTATATAAGGCTATAATGTAACAGTCATGTATGCGTATCCTCATCTTGCTTGTGATAATAGGGGTTCTAGTAGCCGCGGTGGCGGTAGCTTTATACTTCGTCTCCCTTAAGCCCTGGAAGGAGTGGGAGGTTGAGGTAAACCCCTCAGACGAGATAGTCATCAAGGGGCCCGTAGGGAGAATTATGCGTAAGAATGTCTGGCTTAAATGTACGAGCGGGGAAAACGTGACAGTCTCCCTATCCGTTGTAGGCCTGTCTCACGCTCACGTTAAGCCCACCTCCCTATCCGTAGATGAGGGGGACGTGAGGAAAGCTGTCCTAGTAGTTAAGATATCTAAGGCTGGGGTCGAGAAGGGCAAGTTAAAAGTAGAGTATGGAGCCAAGCTTAAAGAGGTGAAAGTTAAAGTAGTAGGCTTACCGCCCCCTAAACCTGGCGGGAGAGAGGGCGAGGAGACTGGAGGCCAGACTGGGGGCCAGGTGAGTGGTGGGGAAGGAGGCACAGTGGGCCGCGGGGAGCAACTAAAACTCATCATACATGCCGAGGTAACCGTGACGGGCGACGTTTCAGGCGTATTATTGGCCGCTCCACTTACAACTTATAACTCGTCTTTTACTACTAGGTATAAGTACTCCTGGATAGCCACTCTGTACAAGGTGGGGCCCGTAGAGGGGGGTACTAGGTATGAGGGCGTAATAGAACTCATAGAGGTAAGCGAAGCCTGCACAGAGAGGTACTACCACCAGTTAACCAGGTACGAGAGCGGCGAGGCCGAGGTAACCGTAACGATATCCGGCTGCCAGAGCAAGATGCCCGAGGGCCAGTCCCTCGAAACCTCCCTCCTCGTCGTTATAGACTCGAAGGGGAGAATCGTCGAGCTAGACTACGCCTATGCCGAGTGGTACCTGGGAGAAGTCACCGGTATGCAGAATTCAAAGGTGGTGACGCTCGGAAGGGTAGTATCAGGCACAAAGTCTGTTACAGATGACCTCTGGCTTTCAGGAGCCCCTATTGAGTTCCTCGTAGAAGCGTTAAAACCTAAGCCAGGGGAGAAAGTCACTGGGTCCACGGTAATATCTTCCTCAGACTACATAGCCCTAGCCCATTTCTACGGCTTCAAGCCCGAGGACAACCCACCCATCTACATAAGCGGCACACTAGAAATAGTAGCTGGCTGACCAACCTCCCTTTCATTTTTTGCGTCTTTCAAGGGCTAAGCCCTCCACTCATCTGCCTCTTTCCAGCCTCAAGTTCTCCAGGAAACGTATGACGAACTCCCTGAAAACGTCTCTAGGACTACCTCTGGGTCTACCGCCCTGTAAAGAGCGGGCTTGCCCTTGTTTACTTCTACGAACCCCTTAGCCAGCAACCTGTTAAGGGAGTCGTGGAGTTGCGGCCTATAAACCTCTAGCTCTCCCAGCAAGCCGGATATCGTAAGTGGGGGCCCCGGAGAGCAGGGTTATATAGACCCTCGCGTCGAGGCCTCCGAAATCTAGCTTCTTGAAAAGCTCGACTATTCTATCTTCACTAACGAATTTAGCTAAGTAGCCGCCCTCCAAGAGCCCACCTATCCCCGTCTCCTAGATATATGAGGAAATCTGCATTCCCTCACACCTTACAAATCGCAAGTTGGATCTTTGACCCTATAGACTATGTATTTCCTCTTCGTTTTCTTTAGAATATCCTGGAAGCCTTAAGCTCTATCCTTTCCCTTATCTCTAGTATTTCTCCCAGCTTCGGACTACTCCAAGCCCCCATCCTGGTACACTTAATGGACGCCGCTAATGACGCTAGAAACGCGCTCTCTACAAGGCTTAGCCCGGAGACGTAGAGGAAGTAGGTCAGCGCCGCGGAATAAGTGTCTCCAGCCCCTGTCGTGTCTACTACTCTAACTTTTAGGGCTGGTACTCTGTACCCATTCTCCCCGTCCGTTACGTAAGACCCCTCCCCGCCAGCTGTCACAGCGACTATCCTTCTACCTCTCGAGAGCTTAGCCAATACCTCCTCGACGCTCTCCTCTTCCAGTATGTCCATGGCTACGGGTAGGGAAGTAGTGATTAGGTCGGCCATCTCCGCGCCTCTCAGCAGCATCTCTCTGCTTACCCCCCATATCTCCATCACGCTCAACCCGTAGGGCAGCATAACCACTGTTTTAATCCCCCGCCGCTTAGCTTTCTTGAGCGTCTCTAGCGAAGCTTCTCCAAGGAATAGGTCTGTGAAGAATACGGCGGCCTCGGCGACGTAGTCTATGTCCACCTCCTCAGGGGCCATTGAGAGAGTCTCTCTGTTCTCTACGAAGAATATCCTATTCAGCGCCTCGTCTTCGAATATGTGCATCCTCAGCGAGCCCCTACCCTCCCTGATCACGACCCTACTGGTATCTACTCCTTCTTCTCCGAGCCTTTTGAGGAGCCATCTACCCGTATCGTCCCCGCCGAGCACCGTGATTATCCCGACGCGCCCCCCGAGGTGGCTGAAGGCTACCGAGAAGTTCGCGGCTACTCCCCCCTCCCTAGTAGCCACTCTCTTTATGACGCTGAGCCCCTCGTACCCTGGTAGTTTGTCCACCTTGTAGAGTACGTCCTGGACACAGGGGCCCAGCGAGACTAGGTCGAACTTTCCCACTTCCTCACCACCTCTACGAATCTCCTGACTTTCTCGTGGTCTTTCTTGCCCGGGTAGGAGTCTAGCCTCGTACAGGCGTCTACTCCGTCAGGCTTAACCTTCTCTATCGCCTCCATAACGTTTTCCGGGGATAGCCCTCCCGCTAGGATTACGGGTTTAGAGTACTGCTGCACCAGTTCCCTACTTATATCCCAGTTGTGGGTTCTGCCCGTAACTCCCTGCCAAGCCCCAACCTTGGTGTCTATGAGCAGGTAGTCTACCACGTCCTCCACCTTTAGGGCTCTCTCAAACTCCTCCTTATTCTCTTCCCAGCCCCCATTAGTGAAGAAGACTGAGAGTATGAGTTCCTTAGGCCTTATCCTCTCCTTTATCTCTCTCAGCTCGTCGAGGGTGAAGCCGTAAATCAAGTGTAGTATGTCTCCCCCGGCTTCCTTGAACATGGAGAGAGTTTCGTCTATAGAGGTTGACAGGGGCATGAAGACGCGTTTAACCCTGCC
>CAZFWY010000094.1:0-4990 GCA_964522715.1 uncultured Thermofilaceae archaeon
GCCTCCTTTATTATCCCCATGGCGTACTCGAAGTCTTTAGGGCTAGAGGCGTTGATCAGTATGCCGTCCCCTATTCTGCTGGCCAACCTTAACATTTTGGGGCCTTGAGCGCCTATATACACTGGGACTACTCTGCTCGGCTTGAAGTTCAGGCGGACGTCTTTGAGCTTCAGGAACTTCCCATCGATATTTACGGTCTCACCCTTAAGCAGAGCCCTGATCACCTCTACGCTTTCCCTTATTGCGGAGAGTGGGCGCTTCTGCTCTATAGAGAGCTTCTCAAGGGTCACCCTATCCCCAGCGCCTATACCGAGTATGGCCCGGCCTCCCGAGGCCTCGTCGAGGGACGCTATAGCCGACGCCGTCCACGCCGGGTTAACGACGTATGGATTAGTTACACCAGGACCCAGGTTAATCCTGCTGGTCTTCAGGGCTATAGCTGTAAGAGTTATGTACGTGTTCTTATTGTAGAAGTGATCTGTTATCCACACGGTATCTAGGCCTCCCTCTTCTGCTAGTACGGAGAGCTTCACTATCTTCTCGATAGAAGTACTAGGAACTAGCTCAAGACCAAACTTAACCATACGCACCACCGAGATGTAAAGTCGTGAAAGTATCTCGTAAAGGTACGTAAAATACCTTTTCTGGGATTTACTTACTATGCGCTGTGACTCACGCAGTTAATACGCACAGAGGCTATTTAAATACTAGCACGAGCGGGGGGATTGGCTAGTATTACCTTAATCTGAGAAGTACGCTCTAAGTATTCTTATGATGCGAGATATTTTATTTAGTAGTTCCTTTTACTCTTTGTATTAAGAGGTGAAGAGAATATATGAAGAGAAACGGTATCTCCCACATCATTGCTGTGCTTCTGCTAATAGTAATTGTAACTGTAGGTGCGATCTTAGTTTATCTGTGGGTCGGGGGGTTCTTAGCCCCTAAAGAGACTCATGAGGAGACTTTCGCGCAAAGGCTAAAAGTGGAAGGTATAAAATTGGTGCCTGAGGGTAGCTTAATAGTATATGTTAGGAACATTGGTGACACGAAAGTACACGTAGACCATATATTCATAACTACTACTTCAGGCGTAATAGTTGCTGACTTTCCAGCGTCCGCGGAGATAGATCCAGGAGAAGTAGAGATGCTCGTGTTCCCGTCCATGTCTATTCGACGCGATGCGCCGCAGGAGGAGAACTACATATTGCAGGTAACAGCTAAGAGTGGAATAGTGGGTTATAGCAGTATCGATGGAAAGTTCGTAAGAGAGGCATTATCTAGGCAGACTAGGCCTTTATGTATGGTCGCTAATCCCTGGGGGAGTGACAGGTATCACTGGGCTGTCTTCAGGTATACCGATGGCTACTTCAAGATGTACGGCAACTACTTCCCTAGCGGTACGGTCCTACCGGATACGGGCGTGCCTGTAGAGGAAGAGGGTGGGGAGGGCTACGCCCCAATACTGATCGGAGTAGATGAGTATACCATTAGTACCTCTTGGGTATCGTGGAGCAATAGGCCTGTAGACTCGCCTTTAATAATAGTCTATAACCCGACCGGTGGTAGAGAGGACTGGGTGTTTACGTGGCACGATCCTCATGGCACGTATAGGTTCCTCTTCCAGTCCCTAGGGGAAAACGCGGCTGTCGATTTCATCGTATTTTGGGAAGACCTCTACTATCCTACGACTCCCCCGGGGAGCATAGACGACTGGAAGGACCACGTGGTTAGAGTTACGATATTCGTAAACGGCACATACAGGTTAGCTGTGTACATGGCTAAGGGAGGGTACAGGCAGATGTTCTACGTAGGAGTAAGCGAGCCCTACGAGACTATACCGTGGACTCAGACTCCAGCGTACGTTAAGCCTACCGGAGCGTACTGGTGGACCACTAGTGGAGGGTATATAGTGGAAGACCCAGGCAAAATATGGTACGTTACTCCCTAGAGGCTCGTAAAGGCCTTCTGGCAATGGTAAACGTGGCTAGTAACGATAGTAGTAGTGAAACGCTACATGCTGCTATGTAAACTTCCATCGGCAGCATTCTAGTTATGTGCAAAACGTAAAGCGCTCCCGAGGAAAGGAAGAGGACGCACCATAGAGGTTTGCTGACGACGAGTAACTCGTAGCCCGGAAGTGGCTTAACGGGGAAGAGCGAGTAGAATAGCAGTGTGAGAGTCACTAGAAGGCCAGAGTCGCTAATCACCTCTAACCCTATTACTCGTATGAGGATGAAGGCGCAAGCCAGCAACATGAATATCACGGACTTAAGAGCTGCGACGAGTGCTTTTTCCCTCTCAGGATACCCCCTAGAGTAAAGGGTTCTACTGGGGGACGCGAACGGCGAGAAGAATAGAAGACCCGATATTACCATGGATACAGCTCCGTGAGGCCATAAAGAGTACTCAGCCCAGTACCCTCTCAGCTTTGAGAGGACGGACTCCGAGAGACCATCTATTACAGCTATTACCACGGCGACTACTAGTATTGAGAAAGCTAAGTCTAACGAGAGCGTTATGGCCGCTATGTCCCCGTGCGTCTCCACGTACGCTAGGACTAGGAATACTATCGCGGCTGAAATCACGATAGCGCTTATTTCCTTGGGTGTAAGTAACCTCCACTTAGCAGGCGGTGGTGCTTCTCTCTCTGTTAAGCTCTTAAACACTTCTTCCGAATAGAAGTTTGCGAGTTCCTCAAGCCATTTAGGAGGTTTTAGCCTCAGCCTCTCCAGCAGGTTCTCTATTTTCCTGACGAAGGAGGAAATTACCCTCCGAGGGGTATCAAGCATGCTAACGACTCCTAGGGCTGTTCCGACGGTTATTGACGCAATCGCTAGGCTTAGGGGTACGGGCGCCCTTAGGAGAAGTATGGAGATAGGCGACGTAGATTCAGCCCCCTCATACGTATCGTCGCCGGGGAACACTATTTTCACGCGCCACTCCCCCGACTCGTTAAATATTACTTTCCTGTGGAAGGCTCCGCTGGGCGAGGCCTTAACTGGGACTCTCTCCTCCTCCCCACCGGGACTCATTAAGATAAGCCAGCCCTCGGCCTCTCTGGGCGGTGATAGGTAGCCGGATATGTCCGCTGGAACTCCTACTGTGGCTTTCTCAGGGAGGTTAAGCGTTACACTCGACTTAATTTTAACTACGACTAACTCGGCGTACGCTAAAGTTTCCTTCCAGTTCTCATTTCCGGGGAAGTATATCCCCACCTGGTACGTTCCGGCCCTCTCCGGGGTGAAGACGTAGGAGAACGACCCGTCAGCTCCTACCTTTACGCTTGTTGCTTCGCTCCACTCTCCGCCCTCGTACCTGTATACGCCTATAACCGTTATACCGGCAGCCTCTGGTGGTACGCGGCCGCTAACTGTTACTTCTTGGAGGGCCTCAATAGTACTGGGTGTGACGGTCAGCTCGACTGGTAGCTCTGTCTTTAGAGCTACTTCGAAGGCCTTAGTTGTAGACCACTCCCTGCCGCAGGCGTCGGAGTAGGTGAGAGTGAACATGATGCTGTACGTCCCTCTCTCCCCGCTTAGGCGCACCGTTACGGTTTCACTCGACCCGGGAGGCAGGCTAGCTATCCTGGGGATCTCTAAGACCTTTAGGCCCCTGGACGCAGAGACTTCTACATCGATGTCTCTGACCTCTACCTCGCCCTCATTGGTGATTAAGATGTAGAGTTTAGCCTCTCTACCGGAGACTTCGACCTGTTTTAGAGCTAAGTCTATTGACGGCTCTAAGACTCTAACTGCCCTAGGAACTCTGTACACGTTGTTGTCCTCGTTCGATTCTACTACCAGGTTTTCAGAGTCTACTTTTATGGTTAGGTCACTCGCAGGGGCGCAGCACGGTACATTGACCTCAACAACGAAAACACGGCTTTCCCCTGGTCTCAGTGGAGGTATGGTAGTGGAGCCTAGGACCTCGCCGCCTAAGTATACGGTTAACGAAGTCTGCTGGGAGGCCGCTACCCCCCTATTAGCTACAACTATCTCTACGCTTCCACTCCCGCACTCGTGGAGCTCCCCCACGGCTACGTTTTCTAGGCTCAGGTCGGCGCATAAGGATCCCGTGTAGGTGCACGTGACCTCTATCTCCACGGACTCCCCGTAGCCAACGATGTCCATGCTCTGCCTCACGTTCACCCTGAATATTACGGTTCTAGAGCCCTCAGGCTCCCCTATCTTACCCTTAATCGTGTAGGTGCCGGGGGATAAGGCCCCCCCATACAGTAATACTGCCCCTCTAGGCGTGACCACCACTAGCTCGGCGTAGTAGGACTCCACAATAGTAGAGTACTTGATGGTCACTTCCTCGCCTATGCAGAAAGCGTAGCCACAGCCGCCGTCAACCTCTACGCTGACCCCTTCGCCTAGCTTCTCCAGACTAGCCCTCCTTAAAACGTTAGATAACCCGTACACCGCGTGGGTTATAGGATCCTCCCAGAGAGTAAAGGTGTAGATGTGGTAGCCGCTAACGTGCACGTAGTCTCCCACCTCTACATCTGCGGGCTCATTTAGCCAAACCGGTAAAACGTAGTTAGACCCATCAACCACTAAAACATGGAGATAACTCTTATCAGAGGTGTAAGCAACAACTATTCCGTCATACTCTGCGTACTTCCCTACTTGTAACTTAGACATGGCACTATAATTCGTAGATTTATGATCGGCGAAACCTGTAAATGGTAGAACGATAAGGCAGATTAAAATACTCATTATCGCCAGATTAATTATGATCCTAGCATCAGCCAAGTAAGACCCCCATACGTATAAGCCCGCGAAATAAAGTTAATATATCTTTCCATACAAAGGCTAGAAATAAGCTTAGCATTTTAACAATCTAGAACTGTGTACTAATGTAAAAATACAGATTCGCTTGAAGAGAAATATGGGTTTTAACGAGAGTCTCCTTCAGTCATTATAAAAGTAAAACGCTCTTGTAGCTACCCCTTATGATGGTTTAGCGCTTCAATGAGCCGGTGACC
>CAZFWY010000095.1:0-4726 GCA_964522715.1 uncultured Thermofilaceae archaeon
AGAGAAGCGGCCTACGTAGCTATAGGTCTAGCACCTTTCTTCCTAGTGGCGGCTTTCATAGAGGCATACATAACCCCCGAACTCCTCAAAATGTTAGGGTAATATGCTGAGGTCGGAGGAACTCTTAGAACTGGTAAAGGCCGAGACTGTAGAGCTGGAAGACGTCGGGTGGGACAGGGTAGGCGTAGCCGCCGCAGCCACAAAACTCCTCCAGGAGAATAAGGTGCTCGGCGTAGCCTTATCGTCCTTCATTCTCTTCTCCAATCCCTTCCAGGTAAAGCCCGGGATGAAGGGGCGTAAACACGTACTAATGCTGCAGTTACCGCCAGCCTGGGAAGTCCCCCTAGAGACTGGGCTAGAGGTCCTGGGCGGCTTATCAGCCGCTATTGGTTTGATGAATAAGGGCTGTGAGTGGGTTTTCTTCCTGGGAGATCCCGCGGGCCTAGAAAAGTTCTCCTACGCAGCTGAAGGAGTTAGGAGGATGGCGTCTAGGCTCGGTATACCCAGAGTTAGAGGTCTAGGGGAACTCGCAGATGATGTGAACGGGATCTTGAGCGGCAGAGAGGGATTCGAGGTTTTCAGGAGGCTCATGGAGGTTATAGGCTCCGTCTCCTCCGACAACTTAGCTCAGCTCTACAGCCGCGTCAGGCCGAGCGTCCGAACTTCTCTCATCAGCTACACCCTGGTCTCCGCGCTAGAGGAGGTAATAGGTGAGGCTATGAGGAAGCTGGTCAAGTTTGCGCGTGAAAAGGGCTCAAGGTTCGCTTGGGTATCCACAACTCCCTCGATCCCCATCCTAGCGCTTAGGACTGTAACCCCCTTACTAAGCGACCTAGAAGTCCTCAAAGAAGTTTGGAGGGACAAGGGTGGCGTGGGGATCTACGTCGGAGAGGTACCGTTGGGCTCGGCTGGGCTGGATAAGGGGGTCTGGCAAGGCTCAGCCTGGTACGTAAAGCCAGGGAAGAAGTCGGCACCTCTCCTACTGGTGTGTTTCCCGCCGAGTAGGGGGAGGGGAGAAGAGGCGTCCTGCATCTTAGCCTCCATTGATAAGCGTAAACACGTATTAGAGCTACTATACCTCTTAAGGAGAAGCGCCAGGAAACCCTTATCAGAGAGAGCTTAGCTCTTCCTCTCGCATAATTACGCTCAAATCCCTGCCCTCCCTCTCGAGGAACTCTGCGAGCTCTCTATCCCTAGTGAGGAACCTGGCACCGTACTGCTTAGCCGTGAGGTAAAGCAAAAGGTCTATGAGGTCCTTAAACCCTCTCCTTCTGAGTTCTAGAGCTTCGACGTACGCCTTAGGACCAGGTAGCGCCGCTTTGAACACCCCCGAATCCATGATGGAGGTAATCCCCTCATTCACTCTACGCGCGTCGTACTTCGCCCTAGAAATTTTACCTATAGCTTCAAGTAGGCTAAAGGGGGAGTAGAGAAGCTTAATCCTGCCTTTCACGTAGAGTTCCCTGAGCGCTTTGAGAGCTTCCTCAACCCCTTCTACCTCCACCCCTAGTATGGGTAGTAGGTAGGTCGTATCGACTAACACCTTAACCTTCGAAGAGTTCACATTGCATCTCCTCCGACTCCTTCTCGAACTCCTCGACGCTAGTCTTGGCGAACTTAGGGGCTTTGAGAGCCAGCTCGAACGGGTCGCGTACGGGCTTCAATATAACCTCGCCGCCCTCCACCACGAGCTTAACTCTTACACCCTCCTCTATCCCAAGCTCCCTCATGACTCTCTTAGGGAGGTATACGGCGCCCTTCCTACCCACCTTGGCGTAAAACACCAGGCTCATAGCATATTACCGGGTGAATAAGGAATTTACCTGGTATTTAAACATATATCAGGAAGAAACCCGCAGAACCTGGCGCAGAACACCTACTCGATGAATTGCATTTATATGTTCATCGGCTTTAAAGCCTCTTGGTGCCTGTTTTGAAAATTAAAGGGCTCAGCAGGAGCGCGGCCAGGCAGGCCCTGAAGGACGGCGAGGTAACCGTAGCCGTGTACGGTCTCGGTAAGATGGGTCTCCCCTTAGCCCTCGTCCTAGCCGAGGTAGGCGCTAAAGTTGTAGGCGTAGACATAAGGGAGGACTACGTTGACGAGTTGAACAGGGGGGTAAACCCCCTGAGAGAAGAGCCCGGAGTCGGCGACCTACTCGCCAAGCATCTGGAGACGGGGAGGTTCAGGGCAACTACTAACGGCGTGGAGGCCTCTAAGAAGTCAGACGTAATAATAGCCCTAGTCCCGACCCTCGTAGACGAGTTCGGAATCCCCAACCTAACACCGCTGTACGACGTAGTGGAGGTAGCCGCTAAGGGACTGGAGGAGGGGGACATCTTCATAGTGGAATCCACAGTGCCTCCCGGTACCTCGGAGAAGCTGGGCAAGCGCCTGGAGGAGTTGTCGGGGTTAAAGATGGGGGAGGACTTCGGGGTAGCCCATGCCCCCGAGAGGACTTCGAGTGGCAGGGTTATTAGGGACATAACCGAGAGCTACCCGAAGATAGTAGGGGCCAGCGACCCCGAAACCTTGGAGAGCGTAGTGGGGTTCTACGAGGCTGTCAACAAGAAGGGGGTAATAGCCGTGTCCAGCCTAGCCGCTGCCGAAGCTGTGAAGGTCTTCGAAGGGGTCTACAGGGACGTCAACATAGCCCTTGCCAACGAGTTAGCCCTATACGCGGAGGTCATGAACATAGACGTCTGGGAGGTCATAAAGGCGGCTAACACGCAGCCCTACTGCCATATACATAACCCCGGGGCGGGGGTCGGGGGACACTGTATACCTGTATACCCCTACTTCCTAATCCACACAGCCGGTCTGAATGGCCTAGATATGAGGATCCTTAAAGTGGCTAGGCGGGTTAACGAGGAAATGCCGCTTCACGTGGCCTGGCTGGTCGTGAAAGCTCTGAACGAACTTTCGAGGCCAGTTAAGGGCAGCAGGGTCTTAGTGTTAGGCTTCGCATACAGGCCGAGGGTCAAGGAACACATGAACACTCCAGCCATACCTATCGTGAGGAGGCTGGAGGAGCTGGGGGCCCAGGTCTACGTATACGATCCCGTGTACGAGAGCGAGGAGCTGAAAGACATGGGTTTCAAGCCTTGGGCGGGGGAGCCCGTAGATGTCGTCGTCATAGTCACCGAGTACGACGAGTTCAGAGACCTAATCCTAGAGAGGAGGGAGGGGCTTAAGGCGGCTAAAGCCCTAGTTGACACCCGTAACCTAGTGGGAAGGGAAGAGGCTGAGAGGGCTAGTTACTTCTTCTTAAAGCTCGGAGATGGCACGTAAAGCCCCCTACCTATATTAAGTAGCCGCGAGTTCTTTACAGGGTGTCTACGCATGTTCAACATGGTAGAGGAACTCAAGAAGCTAGTCTCGATAAAGTCGGAGGTCAGAGTTGAGGGTAAACGCATAGTGAGGATGAACTACGACAGAGCTGCTAAGGCCGTCGCCGAGCTAGCCGAGAGGGTAGGACTAGACGTAACCGTGGAGGAGACGAGGACGCCCGACGGGGACATTATACCGACTGTAATAGCGACCATTCCCAGCGCAGGGCCCAGCATAGCGTTAGTCAGCCACTACGACGTAATACCGGCCAAGGGCCCCTGGGTGGTTGAAGGGAGGGAAATAGACCCCTACAGTCCCGTGATAATAGACGGCAAGCTCTACGGCAGGGGAGCGGCCGACGATAAATCCGCGATAGTAGCGACTATAGCGGCCATGGGGGAACTAGTGGCCCGCGGGGTCAGGCCCAGGTATAAACCCTACGCCGTCATCACGGGGGACGAGGAGGTAGGCGGGGTCGGTATAAGGAGCCTACTCGACGCTGGCTTCAGGTGGGACAAAGCCGTAATTATAGACGCTGGCGCCGACTACCTAGCCGTGGGTGCGAGCGGTGTTATACACGCCTGGATAAGAGTCAAGGGAAAGGCGGGCCACGCGGGCTACCCCCACCTAGCCGACAACCCCGTGGAGAAGCTAGCCCTCCTAATATCTGAGCTATCCAAGACCTACAAACCTCTGAGAGCCTCCAAAATATCAAAGCTCCCCTCACCTCCCAGCTCCCCGATACCCAGACTATGGGGTAGGGCCTCGTTCACCATAGTCAAGCTAGGGGAGGGTGAGTCCGAAAAGCACAACAGGATACCAGGGGAGGCCATAGCCGGGGTAGACATTAGGCTGATACCAGAGGAGGACGTAGAGGACGCCCTCTCAGAGCTGTACTCGGTCTTCAACAAGGTCACAGCTTCCCTCGGGATAAACGCCTCCCTAGAGGTCATAGCCGCCCAGAGGGGGTGGGAAGCCACAGACCAAAAACTAGTCGAAAACGCCAAGAGAGCCCTAGCGAAAGCCTACGAGAGCGTGGGGGAGAAGGCAGAGGTGAGGGTAGCCGCCGAACTCGGGGGTAATGACGGAACCTTCTTCTACCTCAAGGACATCCCCGTAGTCGCGTTCGGAGCCATAAGGCTGGACAACAACATACACGCGCCCAACGAGTTCGTCTACATACGAGACCTAGACATGCTCAAAAACTTCATATTCCACCTCCTATCAGGATAAGAAAGCCAACCAAGCCCCGGTGAGGGCGATGACGCTGACTAAAATCCGTTTCTTACAGCGTAAACTAACGGAGAAGTACGGGGAGATAGGCGTAGTAGCCTTACGGTACGTCGAGGCGGGACTACACGTCCAGTTAATGCACCCCACCCGCTACGGCCCAGCCCA
>CAZFWY010000096.1:0-4595 GCA_964522715.1 uncultured Thermofilaceae archaeon
TTCCCCCTTCACTATAACGAGGCCCCGTAGCCTAGCATGGATAGGGCGGCGGCCTCCTAAATAGGGTAGAGAAAGCCGCAGGTCCCGGGTTCGAGTCCCGGCGGGGCCGCCAATTTTCCTTATCTGTTAGTTTATTAATTGATTTTAGCTAGATATTGACTATATTAAATAAATGTTTAAGGCTAGTACTATTCAATTATTCTTTAGCTTCAGCAGAGCGATCAGCCATCTTATTTTAAGACGAATGGACTCACCTGGTACTTATATCTACATTTAACAGTTTAATACAGCATAATTGGCGATAATATTAATTATGTTCTCTAGGTAGCTTATACGAGGAGTGGTAGGTTAATTGCTGTTTTTTGGCAACCAGTATATTCCTCTCTTTAGAGATGGATATTAGTAAATGGCCCCGTTTTAACTCTAGTTATACTTTGACTATATTGGGGAGTCAGGTTTTAATTGCTGCTATAAAGTAAAGAGATTTAAATGAGAGATGTGGATAAATACATGGCTAGCGGGTGCCCAGCCCTTGTACCCGCTGAAAACGTAAAATATGAGTAATATAGTTGAGTGGTAACGGTATGAAGATTGAAGAAAAGAGGGGTTTCCGGCTCTCAGAGAAGGAGTACAAATTTATAGTTAACTTACCCAGCAGTCGTTCTCTGAGAGGGCTTGCAAATAAGACAGGGATCAGCGTTTCGGGAGCCCTAGAAATTAAGAAAAGGTTAGAGAGGAGAGGTAAGTTCCATTCTGTGTTTAACTACCGTTTCTTCGGCTTAACGCCAGTCGCTATTATCGGGCGGGAGCCAGCGCCTTCAGAGTTTCCTCTCGGGACGTTGACTGTTAGGCGGCTCAGCGGGATTGGGCGTTATGTGTTAGTTACAGGTCTTGTGCCGGATGAGTTCGTGGCCAGCTTTGTAAGTATGCTGGACATGGACATAGCCGCCTTCGTTAAGGGTACAGCGTTCCTTAAGTGGTTGCCCAATGAGGCGTGCACGGGTCTCTCCGACCATATCTTAGAGCCTAGGTGGGAGGGGTTAAAGGAGAAATCCCTCTTTATAGAGAAATTAGAGACTCTCGAGACCCGAGTGCCAGATATAATTGACGCCATAATTCTATGGGGCAAGATCAAGTATGGGCCGTTTTACAGCGTGAAGAAGATAATCAGAGAGGCTCTTAAAGTCGACGAATATCTTAAGGGGCTGACTAAACAGGCAGTCAGCTATCACTACAGGAGACACGTTCTACCGGGATGGCTCTACAATACGTTCATACCTAGGCTCAGCATGGAGCACATACCCTTAAGAATCTACTACTTGGAGGGGCGTGACGCGTACCTGGTAGCTCTGACACTCGTCCACCTGCCTTACTTCTACACCGCGTATATTGACCACGGCAAGGTACTAATTACTGGCCAAGTACCGTGTTGGATGGAGTACGAGCTTTACGACAAGGTGCTCTCTGTGATGGATATAAAATTACCCTTAGGTGGTCTGCTAGCTTCTGCCCCCGACCTAATGTTTGACGTACCGAAACTATGGCGCTACCTTGAGAGTAGAGGTAGAAGGTGGGTCTGGAAGTGGAAGAAAGAAAAACTGAGAAGAGGTGCTTAAGACGATACTTTACATTGTGGCACTCGGCTTATGTAGTCTATAATGTATTAAACTGTAACTTTAATATTGTTAAAATAATTTTTCCGAGCATTAATATATGTATAAGTTGGTGATGAAAATGGGTAAACCCATTGAGGTGAAAAGCCTACCATATAACGTTAAGGTCTACATAAATAACCAAGTCCTAATACCAGCTATGCTTGTTAAGGCTCTTGGGATAGAGACAGCCGATTACGCGTACATACGGTTAAGGTATGAAGGGGAGGAGGCGGAGGTTAGAGTTAAGCTCTTGAAGCCTAAGAACGCCTTTTCCAGGCAATTCACAATTCCGAAGTACGTGAGAGAAAAGCTGAATATAGAGCCTGAGAGCGAGATAGAGATTTTATCTATCGAGCCAGTATAGTAATGGCCTCCGATGAAGAAGGGACAAAGCGCTGAGTATGAAGAAGCCGCTACATGCCGAGGAGGTACTCTAATCCTCTTGCTTTTCTAAAGGTAAAATACACGGGTACGGGTGTCTTATAGGCGTCTTATCTGGGAGATGCTATAGAACTTATTGTACGCGAACAATATCACTTTAAGCCTTCTTAGAGTGGAGGGTCTACAATGGCTGAAGGTAGCATTTTGGATAAGATAGCCTTAGAGTTCAAAGAGCTATACGAGAAATATACGGAGGCTCTGGAGAACGACGACCTGGATAAAGCCATAGAAGTCGGCGTTGCGATAATGGAAGACCTCTTGGGGGCGGCCGAAAACTTAGTCCTACCTAGGATAACGAACCCCCATGTTAGAGAGATAACCGTGAATATACTCGGCCACCACCAGAAAGCGTTAGCCTATGTTAAGGGGGCTAAGGAGGCGGTAGAGAGGACACCTGATACCTACGCTAGGGAAGCTAAGGAGAGAGCAGCGGACACTCTATCCGCGGGTATAAACAGCCTTTTCGGGTTTATACTAGGGGCCTTAGTAACGCTAGTAGACTTAGAACTCACGTTAGCGCCCAGTGAGGGAGGGTACCCGCCTAAAGACCATAGCAGCGTACCGCGTGTTGTTTAGTACTTACCCCCCGCTTATTCTAAGGGGGGCGGCTCTTCCCTCGTGCGTTGATTCACCCATTTTTTAAACTCATCGCTTGGAGGAGAGTATTCGTACAGTTCACGGCGGTATGCCTCTAAGAGTAAGTCTTCGCGGTTTAAAAGCGAGGCATATGTTACCAACCTGGCTTCTCCGGGAGGAATACGGCAACGCCAGTCAGGGTCTCTGAGTAGGTGATGACCAGCTATTAGCGTGATTTCACGGGCCAGCTTAACGAGGTTCTCTAAGCCCCGCTCTACGTTCTCCTTTGGGACTTTGTTCCCAGCTAGGTAGAGAGGCGGGCCTCCTACGACCGCTATCGTAGGATTCGAACTCCTTATTAAGGATAGAGTTCTCTCCGAGATAGGACCTTGAACGTCTGGTGCGAAGACTAGCTTTTCTCCTTTAGTCTCTAATAGGAAAATCACAGTAAAACCTAACTTAGAACCCTCAGCTCCGTGCGGAGATAAACCGAGCGTTTTTATCTTTGTCTCTCCGAACGTAACCACCGATTCTTCAGCATATAGTACCTTTTCGGCTACGCTACTTACTGCCTTGAGAAAAGCCGCTGCCCTCCTACGCTGGTTAAAGTTTATGTTCTCTGTGGGATGTTTGATCAGCAATATTTTCCCCGAGTATGTCTCTTCCTGTACTTCAGGACTGGACCATTCATACCAGCTGGTGTAGCCAGGAGTGTAATGGTCGCGGTGGTAATGGCTCACCGTGATTACGTCAGCCCTCCTCGCGTACTCAAGTATTCTTTTCCTAGCTTCCCTGGCGGCTTTAAACTCTGATGGATGAGGCGATAAACCGTACCTTCTAGGTGCCAGGGATACGCCAGCATCGAATAACACACGTACGTCTGGAGTTTCTACGAATAGTGCCATTGACCGCACGCCTAAACTCTCCTCGGCTAAAGGTACGAGTCTGATGTGCCTCAGCCTTAAGGCCATATTTGGTCGCCTATGCCCCCACGTCTAACCACTTGTCTAAGCTTTGAAATTTTGCCGTTGATATCCTTTCGAGCCTATCGATTATAGTTTTTACCCTCCTCCTCGAAAACCCCTTGCCGAGCAAGAATTCTTCAACACCTTCTACGTCAGGTTCCTCAAATCTTATCTCGTAATTCTCGGTTATCGGCGGGTTTAGGAACAGGTTTCTAACCTCCTCGTAGTCTCCCAGCTGCTCTCTATACGTTCGAGGCAACCTGTCTATAGACCCATAGCTTTTTATCAGTTTTAACGCGGTTTTAGGTCCTACGCCTTTAATGCCCTCGTTAAAATCCGTACCTACCAGTATCGCTACGTCAATTAGCTGCCTCCTAGTTATACCCAAGTGGCTCAGTATTTCTCCGAGTTCCATCACCTCTGGCTTTAGGGGCTTCACTACCCCCTTGCTTGGCAGGAATTCCGTGCCCGATATAGTTACATATCTTACTAGGCGAGGCGTACCGTAGAGTAGGGCGTCGAAGTCCTTGCTACTAGTGGCCCAAACATCACCTTTTAAAGTTAGGAAAGCTGCCTGAGCCTCCGCGTCTGACGGAGCTTGGATACATGGTATCCCCATCAGTGAGAGGAGCCTTTTTGCATCTTCAACCATCTTCGTATCGAGACTAAAGGCAACTACTGCTTTCGAAAAAGCCTTTTCGTAGTTTCCTTCTAAAAGGGCTTTTCTCCACTCTTTCTTGGCCTTTTCCCTAAGTTTCCTTCTCTTCTCCAGCGCGGCTTTCTTTAGAGGATGCGGAGGGCCGTCGAAGACAAATACGAAGCGCATATTGTACTCCAACATTAACCTGGTAATTCTGAATGCTAGTCCAACTAGGTGCGAAGTTATCTCTCCTCCGGGCCCCCTTAGAGGCTCGCCATTTGGCAGGCGGATTAAAGAGAGAAACTGGTAGAACTCGTT
>CAZFWY010000097.1:0-1131 GCA_964522715.1 uncultured Thermofilaceae archaeon
TTTTTCAACCTTTATTTTGCAACATCTTTATTTTTTATAATTAATACTCAATGTTATCTTACTCCAAAATATCGAAAGCTATCGTGAAGGTCTCGCGTGCCTCCTCCTTAGAGGCCACCCCAACAGCCACGGACTTCACGAATGGTAGGGAGTAGACGTACTTCAGCGCGGTTCTAGGCTCTATCCTCCCAGCGCCCAACACCTTCTTAGCTATCACGAAGCGGTCGGACTCCTCCAGTATCCTCAGGCTCTCCTCCCTGTCACCCATGAATATGCCCTTCACGTTGACCGGGGCCATCACGACCTCTATTTCGGGGCATTCTTCGAGTACCGGTTTAAGGGCTGGTATGCTGTGCAGGGCGACCCCGGGCTTCATCCCGTACTCCTCTATCATCTTGACCTGTCTCTTCACCTCAGCTATGTTGCGCCTGGAGACTAGGGCTCCGTGGACTAGACCTATCTTACACCCTATCCCAGATAGGAGTTCGAGGCTTTCCTCGGGGTTCTCCGGCATCACCGTGCCAGCGACGAACAAGTCCTCCCCCGTCTCCGCCACTACCCTCCTCACAGCTTCAACTATATAGTCATAAGCTAGTACCTGTACCCCTCTAACTCCCAGCTCTACGGAGTACTTGATTATCTCCGCCACCTTCTCAGGCTTACCGACGAACCTGGCGTAGTACAGCCAGGCCCTAGCTCCGAACTGCCCAGCCCCTATGAAAGGGGAGGTACCCAGCAGTATACGAGGAACCTCTAGATCCCCCAGCCTAACGTACAAAACTACGCACCAAGGAAAAAATACTCTCCCCTCTATTTTAGGGATATCGTAACAGCCACTACGTCGCTCACAGCCATTAACCCCGCTCCAAGGACTGGGGTAAGTACTATTCCGTAGCCAGCTAGTGCACCAGAGGCCGTCACCATTACGGCTAAGTTGTAGAAGACCGTCCAGAGGACATTGCCCAGCACCTTCCTCCTCATCTCCCTGGAGAGCCTCAGCGTCCCCACGGTGTCCCGGGGGTCGTTCTTCACGAGTACCACATCTGCGGATTCTACGGCTACCTGTGTGCCAGCCCCTATGGCTACGCCTGGGTTCGCGCTGGCTAAGGCTGGCGTGTCGTTTATACCGTC
>CAZFWY010000097.1:1231-4551 GCA_964522715.1 uncultured Thermofilaceae archaeon
AGGCGGCGTTTCTCAGTATGACACTGGCATATTTAAGCGTTCCCCCTCAGAGCCCCGCAGATTGGGCAGTTCTCCCTCCTCTTAACCGAGATTACGTTTATCTCCCCGTTTAACCCGTCGTAAATCAATAACCTGCCTATCAGAGGCTTGCCATACCCCGCCAGCAACTTAATAGCCTCGTTGGCCTCTAGGACGCCCATCACGCCAGCCGTGGTGCCGAGTATCGGGAACTTCTCCTCCTCAGGCGGGGGCTTAGGTATTAAGCACTGGAGACAGGGGCCCTTACCGGGGTATATCACCATTAACTGGCCGTGCATACCCTTAACCCCGGCGTGGACTAGGGGTTTGCCCAGTTTGACGCACACCCTGTTGACGAGGAAACGGGTAGACCAGTTGTCCAGGGCGTCCACCACTAAGTTTACGGAGCCTATAATCTCCTCCGCGTTCTCCTCCGTGAGCCTCACGGCCTTGGCCTCGACCTCCACCTCGGGGTTCAACTTCCTGAGTTTCTCGGCCGCGGATTCGACCTTAAGCCTGCCTATATCGGGAGTCCAGTGGGCCACCTGTCTGTTCAAGTTGCTAAGCTCTACAGTTTGGGGGTCTAAAAGCACTATCCTACCAACACCCGCGGCCGCCAGGTAGATAGAGGCTGGAGAGCCGAGCCCCCCTATCCCAACCACGAGGACTGAAGACTTCTTCAACTTCAATTGTACGTCGCGCCCCCAGAGCATTATCTGCCTGTCATACCTCTCTAACTCCTCGCGGCTGAGAAATGCCTGAGTCATAACTCTCGCCAGGTAAATAGCGCGCTGTGGAATTAATCTGTTAGGCCTTGAAAGGTAGGGAACCAAAGACCGAAAGCAGGCGTAGGGGGAATGGCACGTACACTGTCTTCCTCCTCTTTTCTACAGCTCTGAGTATAGCTTCAGTCACCTTCTCGGCAGATACGGCTGTTAGTGGAGTCTTAACTCTAGCCCTCCCGAAGAACCTGGTCTTAACAGGGCCCGGGTAGACTTCCACCAAGTGTATCCCCCTCCCCTGAGTTCGTCCCCTAGCGCCTTGGAGGCGTAGGAGAGAGCGGACTTAGCCGCCCCGTATATAGGGAAGTCCTTCATTAAGACGTGTACGCCAGCCGTCACCACGTTGACCACAACTCCCCCCTCAGACATGTACTTGACCAGCCTCAGAACTAGCTGTATAGGTCTAACCGCGTTCACCAGGGAGAGAGCTTTAACCTCCTCCTCGCCGTGCCCCAAGACGGACTTAGCCAGCCCGAAGCCAGCATTATTCACTAACACGTTAAGACCACCCAACCCCCTAACTACGTCCTCCACATGGTCTAGTGAGGAAGGCTCCACCAAGTCCGCCGCCACGTACTTGAAACGCCCGGGGTACTTCCCGGCCAGCTCTTCCAAGGTGTCCGCGTTCCTACCCACACCAACGACGAGGTACCCCTGCCGCACATCTTCTCCGCCAAACACTTACCAATACCGCTCGAAGCCCCGGTAATTAGGACACGTGCTTCTATGTTCGTCTAATACACCTAGTACGCCTTCAGGAAGTCAAAATTATTGCTGCATTTTTATGAAGCCCTTAGTTGGTGAAAATAATGTAAGTTTGCACGTGTCGTACTTCTTCTCGATGTAGTCCCATATAGATGCTATCTTCCTCCAATGTCTAATGTCCTCTGTTATGACAGTGTCAATACAGTTCTTAGCTATGAGTGCAGCATGAATTGCATCGTACGTTGTATTTGAAAGCTCAGCGATATCTCTAGCTATTGCCAGTACCTCTCTATCTACGCGTAGGATGTGTAGAGGTAGACTTAGGTAAGCGATCGCAGCATTATAAGCTGCTTTGGCGTTTAGTTTAGATAGGGAGCCGAAGAGTTCGAAGAGAACAAGATTCGACCCATAGCCAACATACTCTTCCTCAGTAAGAGCTTCTAACACTTTGACGCATGCTGTGTAAAACTTTGGATGTTTAGTAGCTACGTAAAAGAAGATGTTTGTATCAATGTACGCTTGCCTCTGACTCAAGAGATTCTTCAATAAACTTCACCGCGTCTATCTCCTGAGGTCCGCCTAGGTATTTATCGGCAATACTTAAGAGCCTTTCAAGAGCATCACGCGGCTTAATGGGTTCGAGGAGTATATACTTACCCTCCACCCTCACTAACAGCCTATCCCCTACCTTTATCCCCAGCTTTTCACGTATCTCTTTAGGTATTGTTACTTGATATTTACGCGTAACAACAACCTCTTTCATCATGTAGTACGGTACTACAGTAGTATTTATAATTATCCACCCAAATTACTTATCTTAAGTAAGCGGGGTGGCTAAGTGTACGATCTAAAAAATGTATGTCCTAGGGATTGTTACGATACTTGTTTCCTAATAGTTGGAGTTAGGGCTGGGAGGGTTACTGGTGTTTGGGGTGACAGGGAATTCTCCTTTACTGCTGGTTTTACGTGTCCTCGGGGCGGAGCTGACCGTAGGAGACTTTACGTTAATAGAGTTCTCTACCCCCACGTTAGGGTTGGCCGTAAGCTTGGTAAGGGTTTCCGGAGGGTTAGCTGGGGCTACGCCTTGGAGGTCGTCTCGGAAAGGCTGAGGAAGGTACTAGAGGAGTACGGGTCGTGGGCTGTCCTCCACCTAGAGTACGCCGGTAACATGGGCCTCCTCACGTGGCACTTCCCTCAGAGGTTGTGGTACGCTCTAGGAGCCACAACCACGGATTACAGCGTCTGTAGTAGGTCTGGACACGAGGCCTTAGCGCTTCACTACGGTTCCAGCTACGGTTTGACCCCGGAGGAGGTGGCGGGGTGTAGGTTGATTGTTTTCTGGGGTTTCAACGCGGCCGTTAGCTCGCCCCACCTATGGTCTCTGGCCCTCAAGTCTAGGGGTAGGGGCTCGGTTATAGCGGCCGTAGATCCCAGGAGGAGTAGGACTGCTGAGGCTGCGGATATATGGGTTAACCCCCAGCCTGGGAGTGACGTGGCCCTGGCCTACGGTGTTGCCCGCTACTTGATAGTGCACGGCTACGTGGACGAGGACTTCCTGGGGGAGTGGACTACGGGTTACGAGAAGTTCAGGGAGGAAGCCCTGAAGTGGACTCCGGAGAGAGTGGAGAGGGTTACGGGGGTTAAGTGGAGCCTGGTCGAGGAGCTTGCCGAGGCCTACGGGGAGTTGAGGCCTAGCGCTACTCTGATGGGTTTCGGCTTCCAGAAGAGCCTCTACGGGGCCGAATCGGTCAGGGCTGTCTCCCTCATACCGGCCCTCCTAGGCCTGCACAGGGGTTTCTACTACAGTAATAGTGG
>CAZFWY010000098.1:0-4547 GCA_964522715.1 uncultured Thermofilaceae archaeon
AGGAAAAAGCCGAATGAGGCACGGGATATTAATGCAGTTTTGCGAGCACAAAACGACTCCAATCCTCACACAGCCCCCACTACTTATGAGGCATTCTTCTCTAGAGACCCGATTGGGTGGAGCGGAGGCTTGCAAGAAGAAAATGTCTTCCTCGTAAGGTTAAGGCTTAGCAAGGTCGGAGTACCTATACACTTTTACTCCGTATTCTTCGTACACGTAATCTTTCCATGCATGTATATTTCTATCCTCTGTTAGTAAATCATCTTCTAGAGCTATTGCTGTCGCAAGTGTTATACAGTCTATATAGTCCCCTATTGTACTTTTCAAATCATGTGCAACACTGGATATCCCACGACTACCAGATGAGGCTTACGAGGAAGACCGTCAGGCCGGACGTGTACATAGCCTGCAGTATCTCGGGCGCCCTGCAGCACATAATAGGGGTTAAGAACGCTAAGACGATAATAGTGATAAACAAGGATGATCCCAGCGCTAATCCGCAGGCTCTCTGAGATTAAAAAGAGAAGTAAATGTCTATATATCTCTGGGATTAAGAAGCGTGGTGTTTCTAGTTGAAGTGTAGCTTGGACTGTATCCCCTGCCTGTTGCGGCAGACTCTGAGGTCGGCAAGGTTCTCCAAGTCTTCAGACCCCGAGGGCCTGCTGAGAGAGGTAATGACCGTCCTGATGAGACTCAGCTGGGACGCTACTCCCATGGAGCTAGGCTTCGAGGTCTACAGAGTTATAAGAGAGAGGCTAGGCGACCCTTATGCGGAGGCTAAGCGTAGGAGTAACGAGTTCGCGTTAAAACTACTCCCCAGACTTAAGGAGATCGTGCAGTTCAGCGGAGACCCTCTTGAAACTGCGGTTAGAATAGCCATAGCGGGTAACGTAGTGGATTACGGGGCGCTCGATGAGTTCAGCGTCGAGGAAACAGTCGAGAGAGCCTTGAAGGCCGAGCCCGGGATCTATCACTTCGAGGAACTTAGGAGAGATTTAGAGAGAGCGGAAACCGTGCTCTACTTTCTTGATAACGCAGGAGAAGTTGTTTTCGACAGGTTGCTGGTGGAGACTATAATAAGCGTGCTCGGCCCTAAGCGATTCGTGTTTGTGGCTAGGAGTGTACCCTTCATAAACGACGTAACGCCCCGTGAAGTCCGAGAAATAGGGCTAACCAACGCCCCAGGGTCGGAGGTTAGAGGTATGAAGTGCGGCTCCCTCAGTGAGTACAGGGACTTCACCAGGACTATGGAGGAATGGATGGAGGAGGCCGACGTGGTGATCTCCAAGGGGCAGGGCAACTACGAGCTACTCAGTGAATATAAAGGTATCTACTTCCTCCTGACCGTTAAATGTCAAGTAGTAGCCGACTACTTAGGCGCTAAGGTAGGAGATGTAGTTATCCTCAGGGGAAGAGGCCGCCGCTAACCCTCGGGCACAGAGGGTCTCCAGCATTTAACGACCCTTTAAGTAAAAGGGAACGGGCGTAGCAACCTCCTCTACAGAGATCTCTAGCCGAGCACTTAGAACAGGGCTCTGGTAGACTTGGCGGGGTGGTTACGACCTTAATTAACGGGTGTTCCTCGTAGGCCTCTGCAGCCCTCTTAAGCCCCTTGCTAACATCAGTCACCACTATGTCTAGGACGTCGCATAGGAGTACCCTTCCCCCGGGGTCTACATCCATAACGTCGGCCAGCCTGCAGAAGGAAGTGTAAACGTAAGACTTGTGGAGTTCACGGGGTAGGAAAGGCGTGCACCATAGGCCTAGGGTTAACCCCAGTTCTCCGGCCTTATCTACGGCGTCTACTACGGCCCTCATGTACTCCTTAGAGTCTACGTATAACTCTTCTTTTAGCGCCCTCCCAACGGGCATCACCGGTATTATAGCGGCGTGATCCGCCCCTAGGGAAGCTGAGAGTTCCACGTAGTCAGCCGCGTATTCGTAATTTACCTTGGATACCGCCATGACTGTCGCGACAGCTATACCGGAGTTTATCAGGGTCTTTATACCCTCAACCGTCTTTTCCCAGGTTCCCGGTCCCCTGAGCGCTTCGTGAGCTTCCTTAGGCCCGTCCAAGCTAGCGTAGACGAAGGTCTCCGTGTCGAGCAGGGCTTCCACTATCTCATCTCTAACCGTTAAGGCGTTAGTTACGGTGTGAGTGTACATCTCGTACTCGCTGGCAGCTCTCAAGAGTTCTATGAAGTCTGGGTGTATGAAAGGTTCTCCGCCCGTGAAACCCATGTACTCTACTCCTAGCTCGCCAGCCTCTTCTATTAGCTTCAACTTCTCCTCTAGGGGTAGCTCTTTAACCCTCGATAGCCTAGGCTTCACGTAACAGTGCTTACAGTCTAGGTCACACCGAGCTGTGAATATCCATATTAACCCGTCTATCATCCGCTAGACGCCCCGCGTACACTATCGTAGGGTCGATCTGCTTTAAAAAATCTGAGTAAGGAAAAAGGAAGGATACTTTCTATCGATTATTAAGTCCTCTCTAAGTGCCTCCTCTTAAGGCTATATAATGATTGCTAGAGCTGTAAAGAATGCCACTAAAAAGGCAAACCATTAAAAACACCTAAGCATAAGGAGACGCCGCTGGAAAGGCATCATTAGGTGCCACATATGAAATGGAGTGAACTACCTAGCGATGCTAAGCGGTACATAATTTATCACGTGTTGGTGTCTCCGTCACTCTTCACGTGGGTACTTCTGCCCTACTACCTACTAGTCTCGGGGCTAAGTGTGTTAGAGGTAGGCATGCTGTACACGGTGGTTGAGGCAGCGGGAATCCCGTTAACCCTAGCCCTCGGAAAGGCGTTCACCAGGCTAGACGTTAGGAAAGGCCTAGCGATTACCGACTTCCTAGCGGTGTTATCAAACCTCTTATACTTCGCCGCCGAGGGAGCCTACGCACCCCTAGTATTCGCCGTCGGGATGCTGGTAGAGGAGTTCTCAAGTACTTTCTATCCGTTGTATCAGGCTTACGAGAGGGCTGTGTACCCTCAGGACAGGCTTAAGGAGGTCATGGTGTGGCACCTCAGGTTGCCCGAGACGGCGGTGGTAGCCGCATACCCGGTGATGGGGGTAGCATGGGGATACCTATGCCCCTCCCAGGACTGCCTCAGGATAGCGTTCCTCTTCTTCGCGGCTTACAGCGCAGCCATGGCAGTCTACATCCTAGCCTTTTTCAAGCCTGTAATCCCCTCAAAGGAGGGGGGAGAGGAGGAAGAAGAGTCGGGCCTGCGCGAAGCGCTGCGCTCCCTTAAAGGGAAGCTCAGGATATACGTGGCGGCGTACGTCCTGTACATACTCGGGTGGTCTTTAGCCCCGACCTTCGCTCTCGTCAACTACGTGCAGGAGAACTACGGCGGGAACCTGTTCCACGTAGCGCTAGTAGAGTCGTCGGTGTCGCTAGCCACGGTCTCCGCAACCTACTTAGTCGATAGGATACCGGAGGAGCGCAGTTTTGAGGCTATGCAGTACGGCGTAGCGGTTGTGACTCTGGGGCTGGCTATAATCTCGCTTTCACCCCCCTTCGCCGTCATAGTAGCGGCGTTCTACCTGGCGAGAATAGGGGAGTCAGTGTGGTTCGCGTTTAACAGGGCTTGGTTCCTCTCTTCGATTTCGGAGGAGGAGTCGACCGTAGTCTCGGCGTCTATATCGGCTATTATCAGGCTTACCTCGATACTAACGCCCGCTATCGCCGGGGTACTATCGTACGTAGACCCCAGATTACCTTACGCCGCCGGGCTAGCCATGATACTGTTGACTATACCCCTCTACGACAAAGCGCGCGCAGCTTTAAAACCCGAAGAACAGGCTGGCACCGCAGAGAAGGTGTAACCTCACCTGATCTTATCCGATAGGGTTTTAAGAAAGGCGTGGTTATCTGGCGAGGGTTTCGTGGGTAAAGTTGAGGTATTGAGAAATCCCTTGGCTCAGAGCGTTTTGACGCGCCTCAGAGACGAGAAAACGGGTTATGAAGAGTTTAGGGGCTTGCTAGAGCTGGCCGGAGTGTTAGAGGCCTACGAGTTCTCCCGGTACCTGCCAGTGAAGGAAGTAACTGTGAGGACTCCACTCGGTGTAGAGGCTAAGGGTGTAGAGGTGAAAGACGACGAGACCACTATAGTGGCTGTCATGAGAGCTGCTCTCCCCTTCGCCTACGGGATGTTAAGAGTGCTGCCGAGGGCTAGGCTAGGTGTCGTGGCCGCTAAGAGGATAGAGGATGAGAACGCCTTGGATAAGAACTTCGAGATGGAGGTGGAAGTCCCCTACATCAACCTGCCGGTTAACAGCGGGGTACTAGTGCTCGCAGACCCCATGCTAGCTACGGGTTCGACTCTCAAGAAAGTCATAGAGCTGATTAGGGGAAGGGCGGAGTACGAGAAGTTAATAGTGACCTCAGTAGTATCCACGGAGCTCGGGATAAGGAGGGTCTGGGAAGCCGAGCCCGAAGCCGTAGTGTTCACCCTAGCCGTCGATAAAGAGTTGAACGAGAAAGCCTACATAGTCCCAGGGCTGGGCGACGCGGGAGACAGAGCCTTCGG
>CAZFWY010000099.1:0-4503 GCA_964522715.1 uncultured Thermofilaceae archaeon
GGTGTGGGCACAGTGTAGGTTATGGTTTTAACCTCGGACTCTACCTTGTTACCAGCTAGGTCATAGGCTACAGCCTTTATCTTCACCTCTTTGGTTTTGAGCGGCGGTATGGTTGCCTGGTACATGTCTTCTCCAGTAGGGTAGGCTGGAACCTCCATAGTGAGAGTCTCAGTCTCGTACACAACCCTGACGTAGTCGATTCCCCAGCCTGTATCGCTGGCCTTGACGTAGACGGTTATTGAGTCCTTGCCAGATACAGGTTTCCTCGGCATCCACATGACTATCGAGGCTGTCGGGGCTTCCTCGTCCTTGAAGGACGCCACAGTAACTCTCCACTCGCCCTCCTCGAACTTCCTCTCGACCACCGCTACGTAGTAATTCGGCCCGTACTCCTTGATCTCGTAGGACTTGTAGTCGCCGTAAACCGCGTAGTTCTCCGCAGACTTATTCACGTAGAAGTAGAGGGTTATAGTGTCGAGTTCGAACTCGAACCCCGGCTTAATGTCGGCCACTATGGTGTAAGCGGTTTCGTCCGGGGATACCGCATACGTGATAGAGGATTTCTCTATGTTGAAGGAGGCGAACTCGTGTAACGGATTCTTGCCCTCAGGAGCTTTTATCTCGACTGTTCCATCTTTAGATACTGTTATTATCCTGAATCCCCTATAGTCTGTCTCTCTCACGCTCCCACACGTAGTTGTAGTAGTGACGAAGTAGGTCTTACCCTTGTATATCACTACGCTGTCCCCGTGGACGTGGCCAGCAAGCACGAGCCTAATCCCGTAAGTGTCCACTATCCTCATGAACTCCTTGGCTGAGTCCATGTGTTCCACCCAGCTGCTATACATGGAGTTTGTCGCTTGCTCCAAGTTCTCCCACGGGACGTCTATGCTCTTAAACACCCTGTAGTTGAACATGGGGTGATGCATTAGGACTATCATAACTTTGCCCCGGAATTTCTTCGCTACGTTCTCGAACCAGGCGAGCTGTGAAGTGCTCAGATAGCCGTCGTAGCCTGTGTCTAGCCCTATGATTACGAAGTCCCCGATAGCCCTGTACCACATCGCTGGGCCTATATACTTGCCGTAGTGTAGCTCACGGAACCCTTTCTCGTCGGTCTGGGCGTGGTCGTGGTTGCCCGGCACTATGAAGGTGGGCTTCCTAGCCCTATTAGTTATACTCCAGAAAGTCTTGAGGGATTTAACGTCGCTTCCGACGTCTACGTCGTCCCCCGTTATCACGGCGAAGTCAACGGGTAGAGTGTTTAGGAGGTTTATGGCCGACTCGTAGTATACCGTTGAGGGTATGTTCTCCACGGTTATCCCTATGTGTATGTCGGTGAACTGGGCGAACGTTATAGAGTCAGGGTACTTAGATAGGATCCAGACGCTTCTGGGCTCCCTGACGGTTTCCCCATTAACCTCCACGTATATGTCGTAGAGCTCCGGCACCGCTTTCTTAGGTATTTCTACCAGCACCTTTACCTGATCTCCTTCTTCGTAAGTCTTCACTATTTTGAGGCTATACGTGACGCCGGGAGCTACGAGTTGGGCGGAGCTAACCGACCCCGCACCCTCAATAGTTATGTTAAACTTGTAGCCCGGTAGGGCTACGATGGGAACGGAGTAGCGGGGGTCTATTATCCTGTACTCCGGCGCTGTTAGAGAGGAGGGCGCTAAGGCGTAGAGGTAGCCTACTACGACTAGGGCGAGAACTAGGGTTATAGCTTTACGGTTCATGTCTGAACCCGGTAAATACTACTAAGGGGGTGTTTAATAATTGCTCTCTTAAGCTATAACTTCGAACTCCACTTCTTCCCATCCCTTAACGGGGAACACCACGACGTCGTCCCTAGCTATGTATATGGAGACCTTGGAGCCAGCGTCGATTTGTAACTCGGGGTCTACGTAGGCTATCAGTGCCTGGCCACCCACTTTAACCCTTATCTGCTTGAAGGGGCCTAGGAACATCGCCAGCTCTACCACTCCTCTTATCGTGTTAGTCCCCCCCTCCCCGAGGGAGAAGTCTTCCGGCCTCATGACAGCTACAACCTCATCTCCTCTTTCCAGCTTTAGCCCTTCGGCGCTCCTACCCTCGATTCTCACACCTCCCGCGTCCACGACTACCCTAGAGCCGCTTACCTCCACCGCTCTACCCTTTAAGACCGTGCTCCTCCCTATGAAGGTGGCCACGAAGAGATTCTTAGGGTTCATGTATATCTCCATAGGAGCGCCTATCTGCAAGACCCTCCCCTTATTCATCACTGCTACCCTGTCCGAGATACTCATAGCCTCCTCCTGGTCGTGGGTCACGTATATCGTCGTTATCTTAAGGTCTCTCTGCAACTTCTTAACCTCCTCCCTCATCCTAAGCCTCAACTTGGCGTCCAGGTTGCTGAGGGGCTCGTCTAGTAGCAGTACCTTAGGCTCGACGACCAGCGCCCTGGCTAGGGCGACTCTCTGCTGTTGTCCGCCGCTTAACTGGAGCGGGAACCTGTCCTCCAGCCCCTTTAGACCAACCATCTCCAGTACCTCGTCCACTCTCCTCCTAATCTCGTCTGGGGGCAATTTCCTCATTTTGAGGCCATAGGCCACGTTATCGAAAACGGTCATATGGGGCCAGAGGGCGTAGTTCTGGAAGACCATGGCACATCCCCTCTCGTAGGGCTTCTTGAAGGTCACGTCCTCATCGTCGAAGAAAACCCTGCCCTCGTCTGGCATCTCGAAGCCAGCTATAACCCTGAGAGTGGTGGTCTTACCGCACCCGCTGGGCCCGAGGAACGTGAATAGCTCGCCCTCCCTGACCTCTAGGCTAACCCTATCCACGGCTACTACGTCCCCAAACCTCTTAGTGACGTTCTTAAGTACCACCCTAGTCACAACCTAAGCACCCGGGGTAAACAGACCCCCACACCTTAAACACAGCACCGAGTAAAGTATTAATCGCTTGCTACTTGGAGCCTCTCCTTACTATCACTATCGGGATCCTCGCTTTCTTAACGAGTTCGTAAAAGTCCTCTAATGGCATCCCCGATAACCGCTGGGCCAGTCTCAAATCCCCAGTCTCCACGTACAGTTTAAGGGCGCCCCTCACCCTGGGCGGCTGTCTTTCTATGAATTCCCAGTCAGCATACCTACGCCTAACTTCACGTTCGAACTCGTCCTCCAGGATGTGCTCCTCCTTCAGCCCCAACCTCCTAGCCAAATCTTTTCTTAGGGAATACATGCCTCGTATCCTCACTATACTTTTTGAGTTCCCCCTCTAAATCCCTTATTAGCCCCTTTCTGTAGAGGTACTCGATGAGCTCTAAGCTCCTCCAGACTTTAACCTCCCTGAACTCATCATAGTACTCTACTAGCCTTAAAACACCTTTATTCTCGGTCAGACAGACACAATCCTCTCTGTAGGCTATGGCGAAGGCGTAGGCCTCTGGAGGGTCTAGTACGGGGATTCTAGGGTCAGATATCGAGACCTCCAGTATTCTCCTTACAAGCGGAAGCAACTCTGACTTGAATGGGTATATTACCAGGAAGCCTTTAGCCAGTAAGTCAGATATGTATTCCACAGTCTTCTCAGTCTTCACTTCGCCCAAAACTTCCTCGGCGACGAAGACGTAGTCGAAAATTTCCTCTAAGAGCCTCCTTCCCCTATATCTAGACCAGTCTATAAGGAAACACGTATCAATGCTGGCTATCACACGTCCTCCCTCACGATGACCTTAGGGATTCTAGCTTTGATTCGTATCTCCTCGAACTCGTCTACAGTTAGCCCGGCCAGCTTCGCAGCCTTGTACGAGTCCCCCGTCTCTACAAACAGTTTTAACGCTGCCTTAATCTTAGCCGGTTGCTTCTCTATGAACTCCCAGTCAGCATACCTACGCCTAATCTCTCGCTCAAACTCATCCTCTGATCGGCTGTAGCCTCTCATTTCTACTCCGATTATTACTTGCTTCATGGGTTTTAAATATAGAGTGTATGCAATCGCTTTAAATTCGTAGGGGATCTACTCAGTAAAAGCTATGCTCAACGTAACCTAAGCGTTACGTTAACACTGAAGGGAGTTCATCTACTGACCATTAAAGACTCCTTCAGAGGGGTAGAGGAGACTAAGGTGGTGGAGTCGCCAGTACCTCGTAACCATAAAGCCCTCCCCGTTCGTGGAGGGGCGCGAGGAGTAGGTTGACGAGGGCTATATTAGCGCAGTTCTTGCTACGTAAGAAGCTCTTCAAAGTAGTACCCGGCAACTTATCTCGAAAAAATAAGAAAAGTTTTACAGGCCTATATACGCGTACTTCTGCTTGAACACTATGTTTATCAGGGTTATCACGGTCAGCTGGACAGATATCAACAGCACTCCCAGCGAGGCGACCACGTGGGGGCCGCGCACCCTGTTAAGGTAGTCCAGCATTATGAAGGTTATCGGGGCCTGGTGCCCTTCTCCGACCCCGCCCAGACCCCCGAGGGTTACGCTGGTACTAGTCTCGCTCATACAGTAGACGAAGCT
>CAZFWY010000100.1:0-4456 GCA_964522715.1 uncultured Thermofilaceae archaeon
CCCCACCAATAGAGGTACCTGAAGTACAAGCCCCAACTGTGCCTTCAACCCTGATACTAGCCATAATAGCCGTAGCCGTGATAGTAGCCGTAGTAGTGGTAATCATAGTGATGAAGAAGAAATAGAAATCTCCCTATTTTCTCATCTTACTTTTTCTGAGAAGCTCTCGTGCAATCTTAGGAAGTAATATCCTATTCTCGCAGCCGATCCTGCCGGGTATGGACTAAATGTGATAGGTGGATATAAATATCGGCTTGGTAATACATTATTCAATAATGGTAATACTGGGTGATGGGGTTGCACATCCCGGACGGCTTCCTGGATATTACCGTTTGCGCTGTTACATACGCCGTCTTCCTCGCTTACACCGCCATCGCTTTTAAGAAAGTTAAGGGGAGATTTTCCCCGGAGGTCTCCTCGCTGGTCTCGGTGTTGGCTGCGGCTATATTCGCGGCGCAAATGTTAAACTGGCCTCTTCCAGGAGGTACTAGCCTGCACTTCGTGGGCGGCGCTTTATCCATGATTCTGCTGGGCCCCTGGCTCGGCTACCTACCTATGTTCCTGGTTTTGTTGGTTCAGTGCCTGGTTTTCCACGACGGGGGTATCACGGCTCTAGGGGCCAACGTCCTTAACATGGCGATAATCGACGGGCTTGTAGGGTACCTCTGCTACCGTATGGCTACTAAACTACCGGGAAACGAGGACCTAAAGAAAGGGGTTGGGGCTTTCCTGGGCGGCTGGCTCGGGATAACTCTAGCAGGGCTTTTCTGCGGTCTTGAGATAGGTTTCTCTCCAGCCTTTCCCTATGGCGTAGCCGTGACCGTCCCCGTAATGACCGGGTGGCACGCGGTGCTAGGCGTGGTCGAAGGGGTGATTACGTCGCTCGTCGTCTTGTACATTTCCCGTAAGGCTCCCCACTTAATGCTGACCGGGGGTGGGAGGAGTTGAAGGGGTTGCTGGGGAATAAAGCCCTTATATTGGTGATTGTGCTAGTCGTGGTAAGCCCCGTGTTCGGAGTCGTACTGGCCGATATGGTCGGCTACCACGAGCCTCTCGACGTAGCTGCCGAGATGTTAGGGCTGGAGGACTTGACAGACGCCGTGAACTGGACTCCCTTCCTGGACTACACAGTCCCCTTCCTCCCAGACGTCGTGGGCTACGTAGTGGCTGGCTTCATAGGTGTGGCCGCTGTGATCGCAGCCTCTTACTTACTCGGCAAAGTCTTAGGGTAGTTATATGAGGCTGACCCAGGGCTTCCTAGAAGGTTTAGCAGAGATTATGGAGGATTTAAACAGGGAGTCCGAGCTGCGCTACGTAAGCCCAAGAGTGGCGGTTTTTTCAGCTTTATTCATGACGTTCCTAGCCGCTTTTACATGTAAGCCCGCGACTATGGTTATCATATTATCCGTCAGTCTTGCAGTCGTGCTGTTAAGCCGCGTCAAGTTGAAGTCGTGGCTTAAAGTCGTGGGTATCAACATTTTATGGGCGCTGGTAGTCGTTCTACCCCTCCTAGTATCCCGTTACGGCGCTGTGAGGTACCAATGGACGACTCTAAACGCGCCGCTCGGGTGTGAAGGTATTAGTGGTGTGTTCTCTTTTATCGCTCGAGTCGGGTTGTCAGCCGCAGTCTTCACGGCTTTCATATTCGCTCTGGGTTGGAGGAGACTCGTAGAGGGGCTGAGCGATCTAGGGCTCCCTAAGGAGCTTGTGTTCGAGTTGGGCCTAGTAATAATCAGCCTACCCCCACTACTAAGAGAACTCTCGAAGATGATTTCGGCCAGGGAGGCTAGGATAGTAGGTGAGACTAAACTCACAGGTTTCTGGCGCGTCCTGGCCACTGTGGCGGGAGACCTGCTGGTTAGGGGGTACGAGAGAGCCTGGAGGGTCGAGAAAGCCGTGAGGGCTAGGACTTTCGGGAGAAGTGCTGGGAAGTCTGGTAACGGCTTTAAGAAGGGGGACGCCGCCTTAATCTTAACTAATATAGCCGTGTTCATCCTGAGTTTGTAGGGATGCTTGAAGTCGTAAACGTGTATTTCAAGTACCCTGGGGGCTCGGAGGTTCTCAAGGGCGCCTCCTTCTCGGTTAGGAGGGGCGAGGTAGTAGCGATAATAGGGAGGAACGGCAGCGGGAAGACCACTCTACTCCTAGTGGCTTCTGGGTTGTTGACTCCCCAGAAGGGGGAAGTCCTGCTGGACGGGGAACCCCTCGACAAACAGCTACCCGAAGCTAGGAGGAGAATGGGGCTAGTCTTCCAAGACCCTGACGACCAGCTCTTCAACCCCACGGTCTACGACGAGTTAGCGTTCGCCCCCAGACAGCTCGGCTACTCCGAGGAGGATGTTAAGAAGATGGTCGAGGACTTGGCTGGTAGGTTAGGGCTTAGTGGACTACTCGGAAGGCCTCCCTACAAGCTGAGTATGGGTGAGAAGAGAAAAGTCGCCCTCGCCTCAGTACTCGTCTACAACCCCGAGTTACTGCTCTTGGACGAGCCTACGGCTAACTTGAGCGCTAAATCTGTAGAGGAGTTAGTTGAGATGATAGGGGGTTTCCGCGAGGACGGTAAGGCCGTCGTAGTTACGTCTCACGATGTCGAGTTTGTAGCTAGAGTGGCGGATAGAGTGTATGTGCTTTACGACGGAATTACTCTGGGTGGGGGTGCGGCTAGGGAAGTCCTAACTGACGAGGGCTTCCTGAGGCTTGCAGACGCAGAACCCCCCTACGCCTTCAGGGTGGCGAAGAACTTAGGGTTAGAGTGTAAGCCCCTAACCTTGGAGGAGTTACTGGAGTGCTGGAGTAACACGCGTAGAACCCCGTAGCTCTTATGGGAATTACCCCTGTCTTTCCGCTTTATATATCTCACACAGGGTACTACGGCTATGGATGATAAATGTAGCAGAGCGTTAATATGTCCGTGCTATGTAGGAGAGTCCGGAGAGGTGGTGTTATGTCGGAGAGAGACAAAATCGACGGGTTAAAGAACCTAGGGAGAGGGTTCTTATTGCTGGTCGTAGCCTCGGCCTTATCTCTAGTTATGACTTTAACTAGCCAAATGATGGTGGGCCAAGTGAGGCCGACTCCTACTATCCCCAGGACGCTTCTAGTACAGGTACTGGTTATAGGGTTCTTGGGATTCCTATTGCTAATCCTATACATAGTGTCCTGGATACTGAGGATAATTGGCTGGGGAGGTATATGTAGAGGGGTGGGCAAGAAGTTCTACTGCTATACCAGGATACTGCTGATAGTCCTGCCCGTACTCGGAGTAGCAATAATGATTGGAGCAGCTATGCTCATGGCCATGGAGATATTCACGCTAGGAGTACCCACCACTCCGATAAAGCCCAAAGGACTTGAGAAGTGGGGCGGCTTCTTCTTACTCGGGGCCGTGCTCATCACTGTCGCCTTCCTGGTGGAGGGAGTCGCCCTGCTAGACTCCTCCTACGTGTTCGCCTCGAAACTCCTGAGGAACGGGGCGTTCCTGTACATAGCAGCACAGGTATTCTCGATACTAACTGGGGTAATCAACCAACTGTTAGCAGCGCCCCTTGAAGTTGCCACGACGGCGCTAAACGTAGCCGGGCAAATCCTCGGCTTGGTCTCGGCGTTAATAGTGTACTGGGCTTTGAGGGGGGTGCTGAGTGTTGAGCGCGAAGGAGAAGGGGCTTAGCGAGAAGAAGCTACTACTGATAACCGTAATCTTAGTGGCTATAATCGTAATCCCCGTAATCGCCCTACTAGTAATCAAGGTACCAGGGCTTAAACTACCCGGAATCGAGAAAGTAGCCGTCATAAAGGTCACGGGGGTGCTGACATTCGAGGAGTACAGCCTGCTAGGCTCCACAATAAGCGCCAGGGACTACATAGAGCTGATCAAGCAGGCCAAGGACGACCCCACGATTAAAGCCGTGGTTTTGAGAGTAGACAGCCCGGGAGGGGACGCCGCAGCCTCAGAGGCCTTATACTACGCGGTTAAAGAGCTGGCGGAGGAGAAAACCGTGGTCGCCTACATCGAGGGGTTGGGGGCTTCGGGAGCCTACGAGATGATACTACCCTCACACTACGTAATAGCTGGCGAGTCCAGCATCGTAGGGGCCGTCGGGGTCTACAGCACAATAATAACAATGAAGGAATTAATGGAGAAACTGGGCGTAAAAGTCTACGTCTACAAGTCTGGCAAGCTCAAAGACCTGGGTTCGCCGTACAGGGAGCCCACGGAGGAAGACGAGAAGGTGCTCAGGGAGATAGTGGAGGACATGTTCGAGACCTTCAAGTCCAGAGTACTAGAGCACAGGGGAGAAGTTAGCGACGAAGTATTCACGGGCAGGCCATTCACCGCCAAGAGGGCGCTGGAAGCTGGACTAATAGACCAGATAGGGACGTTAGAGGACGCGATAAAGAAGGCCAAGGAGCTGAGCGGGCTACCCGAGGACGCCCCAGTAGAAGAGCTAGAGCCAAC
>CAZFWY010000101.1:0-4423 GCA_964522715.1 uncultured Thermofilaceae archaeon
GAGGTCAAGGCGGGTCTAAAACCTAGCCAGCAGATAGCACTATCTATGAATAGATACGTCAGTGAGGGAGCTAGGCCCCGATCACCGATCTCCTACCGTGAGGATCATCACGCAGAGATAACCCACTTATATCCCCGCTCCGCCACTATAAATCCTTGCCCAACACCACTACGCGTAGAGACGACCGTAAAAGCCGAAGCTAGCTCCATACAACTATCCTTCACGGTTTCAAGTCTCCCCACACAGTAACAGCGGCCTACCATACCCCGAAGAAAAGCCTATACCTCACCCTCTCAGCGTACTCCGCGTATCCCTCTAACCCCCTGATCGAGAACCTATCTTCTAGAAACGTACGAACTACTACTAGGAGAATCGCCGCTACCACCGGTATAAACGCGAGAAGCGACCCGAGCAGTAAAGGTACAGACAACGCCCACAGTATCTCCCCGAGGTAGCCCGGGTGCCTCACAAACCCGTACGGGCCAGTAGTCACCACCCTATGACCCCTATCCCTCTGAATCCGCACCGCAGGTTCAAAATATGGGTTCACCGCCATAGCCCAAGTCACCAAGGACGAGCCAGCAACGTAGAGGGCGGAACCAACCACCACGTAGAAACCATCAATACACGAACCGCGAAGCCTACCCACCTCCAAACCAGCCGTAGCAGGCGTCACAACCAGCAGTACGAGGTTAATCACCCTCATCAAAACCTCATCCCACAGCTTGGAGCCTCTCCTCCTCAACTTAACCCTATACCTGAGAAGCTCAGGATTAAACCTGTAAAGAACAGCGCCATTCAACAAGTAATACGCGAAAGTAACGGAGAAGAACAACCAAGCCCTAAGTATATCGATACGACCAGTCGAAACAAAGAAAGCCACCACCTGGAGAACAAACATCCAACACGACAACCCAACATACCTAACCATACCATCTCCCAAACCCCCAGCTCTCCCAGAACCCAACTACACATCCCTCGCCAAGAGACAATATCAATATCACCTACTAGAGAACAAAGACAAATAATTAGGCGTCGCCACCCCCAGAACTAAAACCACGCTAAGTTAAAACGTCAGGCCACATCAGCCCCTGATCAGGCCCTCACACGGAGGGCCACCAGGGGGTTCGCCCCCTATTCATGTGTTCTACAGCGTAGAGGGGCATAAAAAGCTTGCTAGAGGGAGTGATCTTGTACGAAAAGTTCCTAGGTCAAGTCGCCTCTTAGATAACTTCAAACTCTATTGGCACCTTCCTTAGCTTAGGCCCCTCGGGAGTAAACACTATACCCCACGAGTCTATCTCAGGCCTACCTATAATCAAGTCTATGCCCTCCCTCAGGTTCTCTGCGACCTCGAACCTCGCCCCACCTGGCACCTCAACGCCTTGGAATGCCACGTCGACGTTACAGAAACCAATTATCCTAAGCCTCCCCTCCCTATCGGCAGTCTTCAACTCATAAGGCTTCCTCAGAGGCGTAAAGGCGGAAAGCTTATCCGCAAGCCTCTTAGACATTACACTCCTACCAGCCCCCGTATCGACGAGAGCCCTAACCCTAACAACCCTATCCCCATACCTAAGCTCGACCTCTGCCGTAGACTCTTCCCACCTCATTGTCATCCCCCTATTAAAGACGCAAACCACGTAAAAAATACAAGTCACTACTAATAGAGCTGCGACTTTTACGCTAAAGCCATCACCTTGCTAAGGTTACTCACGGATAATTGACTAAGGCGTACGTCGTGGAATCTCGGCATCAATACTAAGTCTATGACTGGGATCTAGGAGCCTCAGCCTCATACTCTGACGTCTACCCCGCTTTCTTTTAGCTTATCTAACTCCTCCGGCGGGATTCTTTGAGTTCTCATTTCCCCCTTAACGAGCGCCAACTTAACTAGGCGTGCATACTCAACGACATCTACGATCATCTCAGCCGCCTCTAGGCTATGGGTAGTTACTACTACCTGTTTCCCAGAGTCTACGAGGTCAGCGAGCCACAGCGCTAATAGTTGCATGGTCCTAGGATTCATGTGTGCTTCAACGTCATCCCACAAGACGATCTCCGGGTCTAAGTAATCTACGGTGAGCCTAGCCATAACGAGTGTCTGCATGCCGTCACCTAAGTCACCGAGCCTAATCCTCACCCCGTCAGGCTTGTACAAGAACAAAGTAGCCCTACCCCCCATGGGCTCAGCTAGAACGTCTAAGTAATCATCGCGGGTTACCTTAGAGATCCATCGAGCAGCGGAGACAGTAATCCCCCTGTTCGTCAGATCAGTCCAAACATTATATGCGTACCGCTGGTAGTGCCGGAGAAGATCACCCCTTATCATAACGACGTCGGCAAGCACTTTAACCGGGATAAACTCCCCGCCCCCTGTAAACCTATCTACACGCGCTATTCTCTGGAACTTCTGCAGCTTCTCGCTACTTAAGCTCAGTAAATTGTCCGCGCTAACCTCGTCAACCACGTAGAAATTCAAGCCGTCTCTTAGAACCTCTATCACCACAGACCTAATCACGCCTTCCCTCTCGAATGAAACCACGGCCCTCCTGGCCCTCGCGCCGTGACCATATACTAAGTGGTCCAACGCGTCGCTCTCAAGAGTCCTATGAACCTCGGAGAGTAGCCCATAAACGGTCACGCCGCCAATATCCCTGAAGCCGTGCGCGAGGAGCAAAGCCTCCAGAACCGTAGTCTTCCCACTATTATTCGGACCAACCAGAATGGTGAGGGGGGCAAGCTCTAACTCACCCCTAACAACACCCCTAAAATTTCTAAGCACCAGCCTCTCGACAACCATAACCCACAACCACCGCACAAGCCCTAACCCTCTATAACAGCGCACACTTAAAACCATAACACTAATACTCATAAGCAGAGAACAATTCATAATCTCCCCACAAAGCCCATGCCTCCAGACCTCACTCAGGCAACTAGGAAAACTGCCACACAGAGGAATAAGTCGTGAAAATATTTCCTCGAATATAGAAGCTAACAGCTCAAGCTGTTATAACAACTTGTAAAACTCTTAAAATATCCCTCTAAGTGCTGGGGAAGTGTGGAGAGCAAAGATTATCTATGCAATGCGCCTACTACGTGGTGGGTACTTTAATGATCACGGTGAGCAGGCTTGTCACTCCCCCGCTCGGCATCACTATAGTAATGATAGTTCCAGAAGTAGCTGTAGAGCTAGAGTCCATAGTACCTCTAAGAGATATGAGAAGTAAGCTTGAGAAAGTCAAGGCTGACCTCTGCCAGCCCCTACTACTAATAGAACCCAAAGACCTAGAGCAAAGCCTCGGGGAAAACTTACCAGCCTTCACCTTCCACTTAACGTCAGTCACCCTACCAGTACTTTCAAGCCTACTCCTAGAGCCGAGCGCTAAGTCCCTCCTCAGGGGACTAATCGACCTAGAGAAAAAGGCCTACAGGGAGTTAGAAGTAATCTTAAGGGAACAAGCCCCACCCCACGGAGTTAACCCTCAACCAATCATTAAAATGCACGCCGCAGCCATAGACTACGATATCTGGGCGATTAACGCCATCCTAGACGTAGGGTTCAAAGGCTTCATGGCCAGGCTCCTAGAGAGAGCGAGAACAGAGGCCGAACACCTCGGAGAACACCTATACCCCCTTCTATACGCGTTAACATGCGTAGACTCAGCAATATTGGAGGGCTCACCTCACCGCAAAGACACGCTCGAAAAACTGGTTAAATGGGGCTTCAGCCACGCAAACGAGGTCGAAGACTACATAGACACGTTAAGCCTACTAATCTCCGACGAAGCCTACGAAGCCTTAGCAGAATACTTGGAAGGTTAAAAACATGGAGAAATGCAGCATAGAGGAAAAACCCTCCTTTAAACGTAGCCTAAAAAGACTCGACGAACACACTAAGAAAAGACTAAGAGAAGCCGTTAATACCCTAAGGCAAAACCCCCTGCTCGGAAAACCTCTCAAAGGCAAGCTCAGAAAGCTCTGGAGGTATAGGGTGGGTAAATACAGAATAGTATACCTACCCCAACCCTGCCACATAACACTAGTACTCGTAGGACACAGAGAAACAATCTACCCGTAACCCGCCTACGAGAACCTATTACCCTTAATCTCGGAAAGGCGTATGGGAAAGACTACGGTTCTATAGAAGCGCTTATGGTAGACAATCCTAGAGTACTCAACGAGCATAACAGCCGTTATGTCCTTCTCGATCAGTGCCCTCGACTTAACTCTATCAATAGTGTGTGTCGAGCAGTGTCATCTCAACCTCTCCTTCTCCTTAAGCTCCAGCCTCTCTACGTCAAATGCTTCGACGTCCTCTACTAGATCCTCCGGCCTTACGCCGAGTTCCCTCCTAACACCGCTAATACTAACCCTACCACCCAGCCTAGCCACAAAGTCCTCCAACATCCTCTTAGCCTCC
>CAZFWY010000102.1:0-4346 GCA_964522715.1 uncultured Thermofilaceae archaeon
GGCCGTACTGGGCGTAGCCTAGGTGGGTGTCCGATACGTGGGCTATCAACATGTGCTACACCTCCAACAAGTCCTCGTCTCCCTCCTCCACGACCCCGCCCCTTTTCCACTCCGAGACTATGTCTGGGTCTCCTCCTCCCTTATGCCCCGCGAACCCGTCTATCCTTACCAGTGCTGGAACCTTCACCATCAAACCCAGAACTACGGCCTCCCCGACGTTAAGAGAGGGTAGTTGCTGCAGTAAGTCCTCGCTCAACAACTCGGAGGCCTGCTGGACGTACCTTAAGTCGCTTGGCTCCACTAACCTCAATATAATCTTATTATTAGTCTGGGAGAGGGAGTCGGGGTCTAGAGCTTTAGGCCTCTGACTCACAAGGCACATGCCAACCCCGAACTTCCTACCCTCCCTAGCTATCCTACCAATCCAGTACTTAGACAAAGTCTGCCTATCCTTAGGAGCCAATATGTGAGCCTCCTCCAGGAACACGAAGACGGGGAAATCCAACCCCACCCCAGTCCTAGCCTTATCCTTACGCGCCTGGAGAATCCTCCTCAAGTAATGGCTGACGACGGCGTCAGCGGCTTCTTCATCTAGAGACCCCAAATCCAAGACGTTCGCCGCTCGCGGCCTCAGCTGCTCCACCACGTCTGGAAGCCCATAGTCTATTAAGTCGCCGTACCTATCGACGAAGTCCTCTATCTTGTTAATAACACCCTGAATGCTACCCCTATCCCCCCGAGGAGCCTCATCCAGCGTTCTCTCCAAGTTCCTCCTGACAAGCTCCAGTAGCTCTCCGCTCCCACTACTTCTAAAAGCGTCCAGTGCCTTCCTCCACGCCTTCCTGAAGTACCTCTCCTGTTTATGCGCCCCCCTGTCTATCCGTAACAGCCTCAACATCTCGGCCACGGACATATTGACCGGGTTCATACGGGGGGCCAGGAAGTGCACCTTACCCCCGTTGGAGAAAGAGAGGTCGGCGTACTCGGAGTGCATGTCACATATAACCACGCAGCCACCTATCCCCACAATCCTCTCGGCGAGGACTGCTACGGTGTTAGACTTCCCCGCGCCTGTAACCGCCAGAATCGCCAGGTGCCTAGAAACCATCCTATTAACGTCTAGGTACACGGGAACTGAGGAGTCGGATATCAACACGCCAAGCCTAACCCCCCTCCCAGTCCTGCCAAGCTCCTCCCCGAATATCGTGGAGAGAGTGGAACGCCTAGCCCTGTACACCTCGGTACCCGGCGGCGGGGGGACGTCTGGCACCCTTAGGGTCTCGACGTCGCCCAGTATCGTTACAACCCCCTTAAGGTACCTGTCAGCCCCCTTCTCAAGAGACTTTATCTTCTCCACCACAGACGCATCGTGTATATCCTCAGTCAGAGACACGCTGCCGTGAATCAGCCCCTGAACCATCCCCAACACGTTCTTACCGTCGTAGAAAAGCTCGACGTACTGACCCCTCCTAGGCGTAGACTTAGACACGAAGACAGCCCTACTCACGGTAGTCTCGCCGACAACGTAGCCAAGCACCTCCACACCCAATCCCCAATTAAACCCGCCAAACCCACCTTAATAGCGAACGCTTAAACCATTGAATGTTAAAGAATATAGCCACCCACCCCGACAACTACACAGATGATGAATGAACTCCCCGAGCGACCGGTGAGCGCGTTTCTGGTCGCTGATGTTTTTTGTGATGACTTTACGTGCTAGAACTCATATGCATGGTCTGAAATACCTTTTATAGTGTTCCTGAAAAATTCTGCAGTGAAAGGGATGAATAAGTTACTTAAATGCTTCAACAAGGGCTGTCCATTTTTCCTGCTCAATCTATGCAATTCTTACTGGCAGGCCGCTCATGGCCAGATAGCCTACTATGTCCGATATGGAGTGGCAGATGTAAGGGGTGAGTAGCGTCCCGGAGAGGTGGTAGAGTACTGCCCAGAGGAAGCCGAAGATGGTTATGACTAATAGTGCGTAGGGCGTTAACAGGTGGGGCATTAATGGTTGGAGCGCTACGTAATGGAAGACTCCGAACATTACGGACGAATAAGCGGCGGACACCAGCCACCTTTCCCTGAATTTTCCGAATAGAAGCCCCCGCCAATACAACTCTTCAAAGAACGGGTTGACCGCCATGAACAGGGCTGTCTGAGGAAAGTATCGTAGTATTAAGTCACTGTTACTTGCAAAGCTAGAAGCCCCTATAAGAACAAAGAAGGCTGCTATAGCGAGAGTTACTACCTTACCCTTTCTATTAGTTGTAATTCTCGGTCTAAAGGAGTCCAGTATAGCGTCAGGGGTGGCCCCGCCCAGTAGTACGACGAGTAGTAAGCACAGGAGGTAGTAGAGAGCGTTACAAACTATCCACGCATAACTCGTTAAGCTAACTAAGGCGTCGAGGAGCAACCTATAAGTCACTATCAAGAGTAGCGGAGAGGTTAAAACGGCGATATCCGCCCCCGACCCCACCCTACATTTAATGCTCACATAACGCTAAAACGCGCCTATGTATAAAAATGGAATAGTCCGAGGCTTATATACCTCGGCTTATCATATCTAGTTGAGATCTATGGAGACCGTAGTACTTAGAGGAGTCGTTGCTAGGAGGCTCAAAGAGGAGGCTTTAAAACATGGTCTCAGCCCAGAGGAGTACATGATAGAAGTACTTACCCGAGACTTAGACCCGAAGGATAGAGCCAAGGAGTACATTGAGGCGGCATCCAGCCTCCTAGAAGAAGCCGAAGAAGAGCTGAAGAAGGACGACCTCAGGCAGGCAGCTGAAAAGGTGTGGAGCGCGGCGGCGCTCGCCGTTAAGGCATATGCGCTGTGGAGAGAGGGTAAGCGTCTGGCGAGCCACGGTGAACTCTGGGAGTACAAATCAATAATGGCTAACGAGCTTGGTGATTAGGTTAGAAATTCTTGGAGTCATGCTGTGCATATGCACACTTGTTTCTACGAGGGTTGGTGTGACGAGGGGGATGTTAGGGAAGCACTTAAAGCTGTAGAGAAACTCGTGGAAGAGGTTGGAAAGAAGGTAAGCTAGGCATATAAGTCAAGTTATGTCGGAGCGCGTTAAACTGAACCTCTATGAATTTTCGTTAATACGTAGCGTTCATATTGCTAGTTACTCCCCGGCACTAAATTTCTTCACTACTCTCTCCTAATGGAAGCACCTGTATTTGCCAAGTTACGCCTCTTTAACCCAGCGGTATACTGTTTTAAGCGGTACTCCGAGTTCTTCCGAGATGCGCTTAACACTCATACCCCTCCTCCTCATGTCCCTGGCTTTCTCCCTGAGCTCTCTCCTCCTAGCCTTGCTGTACTTCGACCTGTTCTCGAAGACGACTGTGTCCTCCATCCCTACGAGCGATAGGGCGAAGGTGAACGCCTGTAGGGCCTTGCTCTCCCTGTAGAGGTAACCTCTCACTCTAACCCTGTAACCCATGGCGATGTACTCCCTAACTTCTAGGAGGGCCTCCTTAACCGAGCTGAACGGTACTGAGGTACCGGTGAAGAGTATCTCAACTAGCTTACCGCTGTGATTAACGTCGACGCTGTAGTTCTTCCTCGACATAGCTATCGCCCCCTATGTAGCGCTTACCCTTATAAGCATTTCTCACATTAGCAAAATGTATAAACAGAGAAAAGCTTATAAGTGTTTCTCATATTATAATAATTGGGAATCTGAGAAAAGGGCCTCGGGGGTGAGACCATGATGGCCTGGAGGCTCGTAACCCTCGGGGCTTTGAAGCACCTAATAACTGACAGAGGGCCTCCGTAGGAACCTCCTTTCCGGTAGCAGGTTCTCCTCGTTTTTCTTATCCAGCCTTTACTACGATTTTTAATTCTAACTTGTCTGGACTTCACAACGCATAATACCTAGCTATGCTTGGTCTTACAATGTGAGGAGTAGGTTTAGAGGTGCCTTGTTAGGGACTGGTGTGGGCGACGCCCTAGGCGAGCGCTTCGAGGGTTGGAGTACCAGGTCTACTGTTAGGCTCAGCCGTGACGACATACTGGCCAAGTACAGGGGGGTCTACACGGATGACACGGAGATGATGATAATATTGGCTGAGACTATACTTGGGGAGGGGAGGCTCAACGCCACGGTCTTCGTAAAAGAACTAGCGGCCAAGTTCAACCCTAGGAGGGGCTACGGGCGCGGGACAACCACAGTGCTAAGACGAATCCTGAGGGGAGTAGAGTGGAGGGAAGCGTCCAGGTGGGTCTTCGGCTCCGGGTCCTACGGTAACGGGGGCTCTATAAGAGTCGCCCCAGTATCCCTAGCATACTACGACGACAGGGAAACCCTGTTAAAAGCGGCGGAGTACTCCTG
>CAZFWY010000103.1:0-4331 GCA_964522715.1 uncultured Thermofilaceae archaeon
GGGCTAAACCTACCCTACGACTACGCGTGGCTGGTAAACTACGCCGTACTGACGTATATGGCTGTGGCGGGGAGGGGCGGGTCTAAGCGTTGCCTGGAGAATCCTCGCCAGTTAGAATAACACCCCGGTAGAAGCTCATATTCACGGCTTTTACCTCTGCCCCCTACTCCCACCTTGAGAAAAGTAAGGTAGGCTTAGATCTATACTCCACTCGTGCTGGTATTTAAATAGGCTCTGTGTGCCTTGATGCGTAGGTCATAGCACATAGAAAGAATGGCATAGAATGGCCGTACTTCTCAGCCGCGAAACCACGGTTAAATAGAAATTGACAAGTAGAGATCTCTAGTCATAATATAAAAATATGAGGCTATCTGAACCTGTAGATTGAGGAATTGTACTATGAGCGGTCAATATGCCATAGTTACCTATGACTTAACGAGAACGTTCATCACTTCTATACTGTCTGACTATTACTCAAGCGGGGCAGAGCACGGGGGTGTTTTCTTCTACGAGCTGTGGAAGAGGCTTACGGCTAAGAAGAGGATAGTCCATGCGCTTTACAAGCTCAATATAAGGGTGGGGAAGGGGAGCTTTACCTGTCTCTTGGGCCCTAACGGCTCCGGTAAGACTACGCTGCTCCGTATCTTAGCGACGTTCCTACTCCCTACCAGTGGTAGAGCCGAGGTTATGGGTTACGATGTAGTCGCTGAGAGGAGGGAAGTCCTAGAGGTTATAAACTACATTCCGTCGCTCTTGGCAGGTTCTGTGTGGGCTAATTTGAGGTTGACGGTTAGGAGGAACCTAGAGATTATGGCAAAACTGGTCGGGGTCGGCGAGGATCGAGTGGAGACGGCTATGAGGATAACGGGCCTTAAGGAGGTGGAGAACGTTCCCGTGGGCGCGCTATCTACGGGGCAGCAGGCGAGGCTTGTTCTGGCTTTAGGTGTGATGAGAGAAGCACCGGTATTCCTACTGGACGAGCCGACAATGGGCCTGAGCCCCGAAGTAGTAAGGACAGTTCAGGACTACCTCGTACGCCTGTGCAGAGAGAAGGGGGTAACGATGTTCTACTCTACACACCACCTCCACGAGGCTGAGCGGATTGCGGATTACGTTATCCTGCTAAACAAAGGGAGGAAAATCGCTGAGGGGCCTCCCAAGGACTTAATCAAGCTGGTAGGCAAAGTGGAAACTATCAAGATTAGGCTGAATGATGCTTACTTCGATCTCAGGGATTTCTGTGGCGATGCCAAGTACTTCGAATTAACAGCCTTAAACCGCGAGATAGGTAGGTACGAGGTTAGACTCGGCGTGCTTGATGCAGATAGTACCCTCCCCCGCCTTGTCACGAGGCTTGTGTCTCACGGTGCGAGAATTGAGCGTATTGAAGTGTCGAGACCTACGCTAGAAGACGTATTCATATACTTGGTGCGGGGTAGAAACCATGGAAAGACTCGGCATGATTAAAGAGAGAATTAAAGCAGATCTTAGGCACATTGCTAACTTCTACTGGGCCGAGCTGAAGAGCTATGGTGTATGGTGGGCCTGGAACGTGCCATTCCAGATAGTGAATATCTGCGTTGGTATAGCTAGTTACTTCTTCTTCGCTAAGCTGTTCATGGCTCGTAACCCGGCATATCTCGCCTACAGCGACCCTATCTCCTTCATCATAGTGGGCCTCGCGGTTAACACGCTCCTCCACACTTCACTTACGGTTTACTACGAGGCTATCAGCGCTTTGTACGGTGGCAGGGTAGGGGTATTCGGGGGCCTGAGGGTTAGCCGCATCGACTACCTATACCTGGCTAGGATACCCCCCTACACCTTCATCGCTGCGAGAGTAAGTCTCAGGTATTTAACTCACGGCGCACTGTTAGTCCTTTACATTCTCACGGGCATTTACGTATTTGGCCTTAGAATAAACCCCAAAGCTAACGTCCAGTTAGCAGTAATATTCATAGTGTTAGGCGTGCTGGCTTGCAGCGGGATAGGCCTCATATCGGCTAGCATGTACTGGTTACTAGGAACGTACAGGGGAGTAGAGCCAATCAGATGGTCGGTGGTACTGCTCGCGCCGCTGGTGTCGGGCATATACTATCCCGTAGAGGTTCTCCCACCGGAACTCAGAGCTATTAGTTACCTCCTACCCCATACTTACGCTGTGAGAGGCGTCAGGAGAGCCTTACTCTACGGGCTTACATTATCTAGAGCTATGCCGGACCTAGTAGCACTACTGCTGTTCACGGCCCTAGTTCCAGTCGGGGCATTAATGGTCAAGGAATCCCTCTACATAGCCAGTAAGAGAGGAGTAATCTACTAGGTTAGTTTTTACTTCTCCTTGAAAGAATACTTCTAATCTCTTTCTTCGTTAATCTAGTCGAGATCTACCTGTGCTTTAATTAAATTATTATCTCTTGGTTATAGGACTAAGTTAGCATAAAGGTAGAGAGATGTACAACCTTCTCCGCAAGTTAGTGGTTAATCTTTTGCTGAGGCTTTACGTGGGAAAGCTTCTCCGTAAGCTCTGCGCCGCGGAAACGCTCACTAGTGACAAGTGGGAAATTATGCAAGCGTAGCAATATTACCGTAAAACTTAGATTTTTAAAGGGGTTTTTCTCAATAAATAAAGTACCTGTGCGGGAGGGGGCCTTTGATGGGCCCTGAGTCCCTTCCTAAACGTGATTTTCATACGGTCATTCTTGGGCGTAGTTTAGGCACTACATCTAGAAAGGTATCAATAGCTCCCGTGCTTCGCATCTTCCGTATGACTACTAGATTTATTGCTTTAGCGATTTGCGCGTTGGTAATTTCCTTTTTGGTTCTAATAGCTGTATTCGCCGCCGACGCGGTTGCACAGGAAGAGAGGTTCTATGAGGTTTACAAAGGCAAATACTTCGTCTGGTATGTCGACGACTACGTGTATTCTAGGTGGGAGGTCTACGCTGAGAAGCTTAAGCCGTTCTTCAGCTACGCCGACGTGTGCTACGAGGCTTTATTCGAGAGACTTGGGGTAAAGCCTAAGACTCCAATGTACATAGTGGTGGCTAAGAAGTTCAGAGGAGGGGCTTTCGCGGCTGGCATCATAGGGGAGATAGGGAAGGGGCCTGGCATAGGGATAGCCGATGACGCCTTTCTGGGGGAGGCATACGGCATTGATCAGTACTGGGCTTATGTACTCATACTGCACGAAATGATTAACCTGTTTACAGGCTACGTCACGAGTGAGTGGCCTAGAGCCTGGTGGGCCGATCATAGGAGCCCATTTCCCTGCATGGTTGTTGAGAACGTGTTGCGGGAGCTAGGCTACGATGAAATAGCTATAGTTCACTTTATGGAACAGAGGTATGACCCGCTGCTCGTCATGTTTCATAGGCTTAGACGCGACTTCGGGTGGGAGATGTTCATCAGAATGTTCCGGAAGATGATGGAGCTAGGCGTCAACTTAACCGAGTACCCTCAAGACCCCGGGCCCACTGAAATAAGCTTAGAGAAGGCGAATGCCGTGTATTACTTCCTTATGTACGGCGCTCGTGAAGATATAACCGAATATCTCGTAGAGGCCGGGCTACCGCCCCCGAGCCCAGAACTCATGAAGAAGCTGGAGGACAGGTACGGTCTCGGCGTATACGGGACCATCTACAAGCCATCTAAACCAGCTAAGTATGAGAGGCCATACCTAATCCTAGTCTGCGCCATCACTCCCCCCGTAGACAAGGTAGTCCTCATACTGGAGGATGGTAGCAGGGTCGGGGTGAAGGTAGCTAGTGAGGAGGTTTTGTTTAGCTTTCTAGGAGTTGAAGCCCAGGTCATTAAGATAATTGTCCCCCTACCTGCTTTAGGGAAGAAGGTTAGGGTTGCTGCTATTGAGCTGTGGCACGTGATTCCTGGATACGAAGACCCGACCGCCATTATAGTTAGGGACTTAGAGGGTGAGCATTACTACAGGGTGTGGTCGCACAGCTATTACTTAGGTGAAGGATATTATGTTGACGTGCTTAAGGAGATCGAGCCCTCCCCTGTGGTTCTCAGCACGTCTTTAGAGGAGGTTACGGTAGAGACCTTGGAGAAGGGGGTCGCGAGAACAGAATATAGCTTCAGGGAAGGGCGCATATACCTCGACGTCGTGGAGATTATCAGCATAAGATTTACCATTCTGACCAACGCGACGCTAGAGGAGGCGGGAATTTCCGGTAACAAGCTCTCAGTTGTGGTAAGCTCCCCGGGGCGCGCTTTTGTGAAGATCACATTACCGGACGCGCTGTTCAATAGGTTTGGCCTATCCGAAAAGGATGTGAGAGTGTGGGTTAACGGAGCTGAAGTCGAGGGAGGAG
>CAZFWY010000104.1:0-4289 GCA_964522715.1 uncultured Thermofilaceae archaeon
GAAAGAAGGGATAGACACGATGATAAATGTGGGAGAGGCGAGCCCAGATTAAGGATCGCCTCCTGAACGAGCATAGAAAGATAGAGCTCCTCCTCCTCCCCTACATGGAACTCGTACTCGGGGAATACGAGAAAGAACCCGAAAGGTATTCTGGAGATGTAGGGGAATTCATAGCAAACGTAGAGGAGCACTGGTACCTCCATGCAAAGTGGGAGGAGAAAGAAGTCCTCCCAGTCATATCTGGCCACCCAATAATCGACGAACTCCTAGCTGAACACAGAAAGATAAAAGAACTGATAGAAAAGGCGAAGCGTGTAAAAAGCATGGAGGAGAAAGTAGCAGTCCTCAGAGAACTCGTCCTAGCCATAAAAAACCACATAAAAAAGGAGAACGACGTAATCCCCGGGCTACTCTACTAACCCCTAACTTTCCCCTAATCAATCCCCAACAAGTCATAGACGCGTAAATTCCCGCGGCGTAGACCCTTCTTTAAGACTTTTTATGCTTTATAATTTGTGTAACAACCGTCAACTTTTTTAACTGTTGTTACACAAATTATCGCGTGAGACCTGCGATTAAATACTTGCTCTCCAGATACGGCGGGGAGGCCGTGTCTAAGGAGGACTTAACGGTGCTCTGTAAGAGGTTCGACGTAGACCTAGACTACTTCGTAAACTACGCGATAAAGTACGGATACCTGGTCAGAGTGCTTAGGGGATTATACTATGTGAAAAGCGTAGAGGAATTTAAGCTTGGGAAAGCGCCAGACATTCTCAAGATACTGGCGCTCGGCATGAAGAGACTAGGCGTTAAATGGTACTTTGGACTGTACACTGCGCTGAGGCTGGGTGGCGTAACGCATGAATATTACGACACAGTCTTCGTGCTTAACGAACATGTATACAGGGCTAAGCCGATAAAGGTAGCTGGCGAGAAGGTTAAGTTTATCAAGATTAAAACAGACCTACTAACGTTCGGCCTCATAGAGAGAGACGGGCTAACCTATTCAGACCTGGAGAAAACAGTCCTAGACTTCATATACCTCTCAAGGTACGGCTCCATCCCGAGGGAGAGAGGGCTATCAGTGCTCAAGGAGTACACCGACGCGTTAAAAAGGGATAAACTGGCTAGATACTCAGCACACTACCCTAAAACCGTTAGGAAGGTACTAAGAGATGAGGGACTACTCTGAGTTCGTCCAGTTCATAATAAAGAAGACAGGGCTTAACAAGCCTTTGCTCATCGAGAGAGACATACTACTACACTCCTTACTCTACAGGCTAACTAGAGACACTCGCTTTAGGGAGAACTATCTCTTCAAGGGAGTACCGTGGGTTTAGAGTTTTAGCCTACGATTTAAGAGAGATGCTTTGCGAAAAGGTTAGAGCCATACTAACCAGGAGAGTACAGAAGCTAAGAGACTTCTATGATTTATACGTGCTTGAAAAGGCTGGACTGAGTATAGAGGATTTCAGCGAAGAGATAATGCTTAAGTTTAAACCCGTAATGAGATACAAAAAGTACAGGGAGGCTTTTGAGAGGAATAGGGAGAGCTTTACGGTATCTCCGGAACTCATAACGAATACCTACGAACTCTCACTATTCGTAGAGCAGCCGAATAAGGAAGAATTCGTGGAATTCTTAACACGGATAGAAAAGAAATTGAAAGAAATAATAGAGGAATATCCCTCGTAGGCTAATATACCTGCCTATCTATTACTCTCGGCTAACTTACCCTAGTAGTTTTTCTACTAGTTCCCCTAGTTTCTCAAGGTCTTGAGGGCTGGGTGCACCTCGGAACTCCGCTACGCCTACTACGTTGAACCCGGCTTTCCTCAGTTTCTCGGCGATTTTCTTGCCTGCTACTCCTCCCCAGCCGTAGGATGAGACTACGAGTACGGGTTTGCCTCCCCTGACCTTTGAGGCCAGGAGTTCTAGGAAGTACTTGGCTGGTGGGAATATGTCCCCCTCGTAGGTTGGTGCGCCTATTATTATGGCTTCTGAGTCCACGGCTTCTGACAGGGCGTCGCCTATCGGCGGGGCTTCTCTGTCGGTGAACTTGTAGACTATGGGTTTTACCCCCCTCCCTTCTAGGGCTTCTATGGCTTTCGTGATGGCTTTCTCTACGGCGCCGTACATCGAGGCGTAGACTACGAGTACCTTGCCCTTTGTAGCTTCTTTCCCAGCGAGTTTGGCGTAGTAGTCTATTATGGTGGTGGGATTCTCCCTGAATATCATTCCGTGTGCTGGGGCTACGGCCTTTATGGGGAGGTTCATGGAGTTTATCTTGTCTACGGCTTTCAATACGAAGCTTAGGTAGTGCCCTACGACTGTCACCACGTACTTCCTCACGTACCGCATGTAGTCCTCTACTCCGCCCTCCTCGTCGAACATCGGGGGTATGGAGAAGCCCCCGAACGCGTCCCCCGATAGGAGTACCCCGTCTAGGTAGCTCATGGTGGTCTCAGGCCAGTGGAGCCAGGGCGTACGTATGAACTTAATGAGCCTGCCCCCGACGCTCACCTCGTCACCATCCCCTACGGCTCGGAACTCGGGCTTTAACCCGTAGAAGTGTTCGAGCATGGACTTAGTCATTGGGTGGCCCAAGACTACTGCCTTACCCTTGTTTCTCTCTAGTAGTAGGGGGAGCGCTCCGCTGTGGTCTTCCTCCATGTGGTGAATTACAATATATTTAATATTGGTGGGGTCTTCAAGATCCTCCAAGGTCTCCATGAATAGTTCCTCGTAGCCGCGCTTCCACGTGTCGAATAAGACTGAGCCCTCGTCTGTCAGTAGGAGGTACGCGTTGTACGTCACTCCCTCAGGTATTGGCCAGAGCGCCTCGAAGAACTTTGTCTCGTCGTCTTCAAGCCTCAATACGTATAAGTCCTCGTATACCCTGCAGACCCTAGCCTTCACTCCCACCACCCACCTTGAACTTGACCACCGCGCCCCCGGCGAACTCTCTGACCTCAACTATCTCCGTCTTAAGCCCCAAGTCCTCCAGTTCTAGGCGGAAATCGTCGAAGTAATTGTAGTAGCCACAGGTATAGCAGAAGTAACCCGTAAACCTAACCTCGAACTCCTCGTCGCTCAGGGATACTAGCTCGGCCGTGACCTCGGGAGACCCGTACTTATTGTACTCCTCAATAGCTCTTGAAACCAAACCCTTAATACGAGAATTCGAACTCATACTTACCGAGAAAAAAGGTGATAAATGGTATTTAAGGTTACGCTCTTGTAGCCGACTGCATGATGTTAGCTTGAAAAATCACACACTTGCTTTGTAGCACATGCGCGGCGGTGGCGTGGTCATGCTTAAGTTGCGAAGTAGTGGAGCTCTCCGTCCAGGGGGTGACAGCGCAGTACTTGAACAGCGCCCTCCCTCCTACATAAAAAGGGTAGAAAAAAGTATCACTTATTTTACCAGTAGTCGTAGCTACTCTTAGGTATCCGGTCTCCTACTTTACCGGCTATCCCTATGCTCGGCTTAATAGTGGGCTTGCCGGGCTCCCACTGGGCTGGGGTGACCTCGTCGGGGTGCTCCCTTATGTATTGTAAGGCTTTTACCTGCCTTATCAGCTCCTTAACGTTGCGGCCCATACTCAGATTAACTACCTCGTAAGCCTGTATCACGCCATCAGGGTCAATTATGAACCTGCCCCTGAACGCTACGCCCTCCTCCTCACTATACACACCGTAAGCCCTGGCCACTTTACCCGTGGGGTCTGCGCCTATCAAGAACTTAACCCTGCCCTTGAGGAGGGGTTCCTGCTCAACCCATCCCTTGTGGTCGAATACCGTGTCCGTGCTTATACTCATGACTTCGACGCCCAGCTTCTTGAGTTCATCGTAGGCGTGGCTCATAGCCGCTAACTCGGTGGCGCATACGAAGGTGAAGTCGGCCGGGTAGAAGCAGAGTACCAGCCACTTACCCTTGAAGTCGCTTAGCTTCTTCTTGACTATCTGTTTGTTAACTGGGTCGTAGGCTTCTATCTCGAAGTCCGGGGCTTTAACTCCTGGCTGAAGTACCATATCACCACCTCTATGTTTCGCTTCTAAACTATCTAGGAATGATTTAAATAATTTTTGGTTCGATAATCAAACCTTGAATAACAAGTCCAAACTACGGTTATTAGAGGGAGGCGCGGGGTAACCCTGTATGTCGAGCGGGAAGCTAGACCTGGTCAAAGAGCTGGGGGAAATACTACAGGGCTAAGGGGGAGCCCGAGATAGTAGACCTCGGGAGGGGTAAGTACCTAGTCGTCGGGGGTAAGGGTTCTCCTAGG
>CAZFWY010000105.1:0-4214 GCA_964522715.1 uncultured Thermofilaceae archaeon
CTATCCGAAAAGGATGTGAGAGTGTGGGTTAACGGAGCTGAAGTCGAGGGAGGAGCCGTCAAGAGGGACGTGATGGGCAACGTAATCGACCTAATAGTCGAAGGACGCTCTAACGTGACGGCTAAGTTTGGGAGAACGCTAGAAATTTCAATTGTCGATAAAGAGGGCAAGTCTCAGTCTGCGATAGTGTACCTGCGCCATCGAGGAAGACTGCTCAACACGACATATGCGGAGGGTCATGCGAGGTTTATCTTCGTGCCGCTAGAAGACGTAGAGGTTGAAATATGCAGGCTAGACGTGACCCACGTTGTGAGAGAACTAGGCACCACAGAAGAGAAAGTTGAGATAACCCTACCGACAACTAAGGAGGAGTACCTCGAGGAGAACGAGAAGTTAGGCACCATGTACTCAGAAGTTAAGAGTAAATATGAGGAGCTTGTGAAAGAGCACTCTGAGCTAGAGGAGGAGTACACTAGAGCAAGGAAAACCTACGTGGAAGCGTTAAGCGAGCTGGAAGATCTAAGGAATAAATATGGGAAGCTTTCAAAAGAACTAGAAGATCTAAGGAAAAAGCTAAAAAGTCTGAGCGAAGAGTTGGAGAGAGCATTAGAAGAAGTCAGTGCCAAAATAGAGCCGCTCCATGCAGCCATATACGCCGTCGCTGCTGCAGCAGCAGGCATTGTACTAGGATTCATCATAGGCAGGAAAACCACTAAGCACTAAACCCACTACTACACTACTATAGAGCTCGCAATATTCAACCCAATGAGAGTGATGTAGGGTAGGAGCGAGGTTGATTTTTTATATTCGTTAGCTGGAGATTTTCATGTGTCTAAGCTAGTGGCTAAGGGTAGGTTTAAGGTGCTTTTTGACGAGTATGGCGATATAGAGAGGCTCGAGATAGACGGGGAGGTTTACGAGGGCTTCGGCTTTTACGTCCCTATACCCTACGGGAAGGTAGCCGACGTCAGGCTTGGGGAGATACCTGAGGGCGTCTTACTGGAGCCAGCCGAGAAAGTAGAGGAAACGACCGTGTACCCCCTGAGCTACGGGGGCTTGTTCTTCTACGAGGTTCACTACGGCAACGGCTACGCCTACGTGAACGTGACGGAGAGGAGGAAGTTCTGGGAGGGCTACATAGGCTTAGACGCCTACGCTAAAGCACTGGAGGAGGTATTAGATGTCTTGGCCAGAGAGGGGATTATCGAAGGCGAGCCATACACGGAGTGGGATGGAGACTACTACAACTGCCAGTTCATAGTCCCCCTAGACCCAGACCTGACTATAGGGGAGGCAGTAGAGGTAATGCGCAGTTTTTTGGAAGCCTTAGATGAAGCGGTAAGGAGAGTTACTGCTGAAATAGTGGCCCCACTGCTAGATGAGTTAGGCTCAGCCCCGCCTCTCCAAGAAACAATCAGAAAGATGAAATTAGCACTTAAAGCTGGGTCAATCTAAAAAAGATGCCAATAACCTCGGAAGTATATCTTGAGAGTTCCGCCCCGAAAAACAAATATCCCAGCATAAGCCTAACATATCATGACCCACTAAGCCCCGGTAGCTCAGCGGGAGAGCGTCCGGCTGAAGACCGGAAGGATCCGATGGCATCTAGCCGTCGAATTCCACTCGCGGGTTCAAGTCCCGCCCGGGGCACCATTCCTCTCTGCATAATTGATTATTTATAACTAGAAATTTCCTGATATACTACACTGTAAAATCATTGAATACTTTCATAATATTGGCGGATTATAGAAAATATTTACGAGACTACGAGAATTGCATTGAGAGGTTTCTGTTTTAGGCTACGATATTGATATGCTCTTTATTACAGGGTTGCTAAGTATCTCCTGTATTGCGTCTCCGGGAACCTCCCCCTCCACGATCACGTATAGCTTCGCTTCTGGGAATATGTTCGGGTCTTCAGCTACCACCTGAACTATGTTCACATTCCTCTTAGCTAGGGCAGTTGAGACTGACGCGAGTATTCCTGGCTGGTCTCTATGTACTTGTATTATTAGGCACCTATACCCTAAAGTCCTAGCCACCTTATAGAGGAATGGCCCGGCAGGCTTTATATTCTCGAATATCTCCCTAAGTTTCTTACTCCCTCTAATAGCCCTCAAAGTCTCAAGCACGGTCCTCCTATCAACCCCACAGACCTTAGCTAGCGACGAGATGGTTACTTTTAAGTCCCCACAGTACACACCTTTCTCTGTTATTCTAAGTCCATGTAGCAGAATGGTCTGAGCTATTTTCAACCTCTTCTCTGAAGACCCAAGTACCCTCTCTACCTCCGGCCATATCTTACCCAAAGTTGACATACGAACACCCACGCATATTTTCGAGGACTTATTATTATAAATGTTCTCTATTTCATTAAAAAGCGTACAAAAGGCATATAAGGTACGTACTATGGATTACTAATCTATAATGTGTTTATAATAGATTATTTAGGAGGAAATATTAACCCTTTTAACAGTATTTTCTTGAAATTTTTAGTAGTATTAAGTATATAATTGAACGAATAGTAAGAATGTTAACCGATTAGCGGTATAAATTCTCATTTTTTAGCAGAAACGCTTATTTTCGCCTAACACTAAATGTGAGCGTTATGCCGCCCGGGAACGTGAAGATATTACTAGAGGAAGACGATCTCCCAAAGTACTGGTACAACATCCTCCCAGACCTCCCCGAGCCGCTGCCACCACCTATAAAACCTAACGGCGAGCCGCTGAAACCCGAAGACCTTGAACCAATATTCGCTAAGGAGCTGATACGGCAGGAGTTCATCGGTAATAGATGGGTGCCCATACCGGAAGAGGTCAGGGAGGTCTACACGCTGTGGAGGCCAACGCCCCTATTCAGGGCTCGTAGGTTGGAGAAGGCTCTAAAGACCCCCGCCAGGATATACTACAAGTTCGAGGCCATGAGTCCCCCGGGTAGTCACAAGCCAAACACGGCCGTAGCCCAGGCTTACTACAACGCTAAAGAGGGAGTTGAGAGGTTGACCACGGAGACTGGCGCTGGCCAGTGGGGCTCTGCCCTAGCCTTCGCGACCATGTTATTCGGTATTAAGGCCACTATATACATGGTGAAAGTTAGCTACGAGCAGAAACCCTACAGGAGGGTGCTGATGCAGCTCTGGGGGGCCGAAGTTATACCCAGCCCAAGTAATAGGACTAAGTCTGGCCGAGCGGTTTTGGAGAGAGACCCGTCTAACCCGGGTAGTCTAGGTATAGCTATAAGTGAGGCTGTTGAGGACGCTGCTACCCACGAAGATGCGAAGTACTCCCTCGGGAGCGTGTTAAATCATGTATTACTACACCAGACGATTATAGGCTTAGAAGCCCTAGAACAGATGAAGTCCCTAGACGAATACCCCGACGTAGTGATAGGGTGCGTAGGCGGTGGAAGCAACTTCGCTGGTATCTCCTATCCCTTCTACGGCGAGGTTAAGGCGGGTAAAGCCCCCAAAAACGTCGAGTTTATAGCCGTCGAACCCACGGCCTGCCCATCAATGACTGAGGGTGTGTACGCGTACGACCACGGCGACACCGCTCGACTAACCCCTCTCCTAAAAATGTACACCTTAGGGCACGACTTCATACCTCCACCAATACACGCTGGCGGGCTCAGATACCATGGGGCGGCCCCAACGCTAAGCCTACTAGTGAAGTACAAGCTGTTTAAATCCGTAGCTTACGACCAAGTCTCAGTATTCGACGCCGCCAGACTGTTCGCCTCGACCGAGGGATTCGTACCCGCCCCTGAGACAGCCCACGCCGTTAAGGCCGCCATAGACGAGGCGTTAAAAGCCAAGGAGAAGGGAGAGGAGAAGGTCATACTCTTCAACTTCAGCGGCCACGGACTACTAGACCTTAAAGCCTACGACGAGTACCTCGCGGGCAAGCTGGAGCCGTACTTCTACCCGCGTGAGAAAGTGGAGGAATCGATACGCAAAATATATGAATTGTACCCCCACCTGGTAGGCAAGTAGTTATTTTTACTACTATTCCAACCCTTATTCTCCAACCCCATATGGATGTGTGGGTAATTCACCCCGAAAAGCAAATAAGTCATGTACCACTATAACTCTCGCGGCGGGCCCGTGGTCTAGCGGTTAGGACGCCGCCCTCACACGGCGGAGGACGGAGCTACACACAGACGCTCCGGCCGAATCCCGGGTTCAATTCCCGGCGGGCCCACCACTACTTCAA
>CAZFWY010000106.1:0-4199 GCA_964522715.1 uncultured Thermofilaceae archaeon
CCAGCCCCCGTGTACCCAGTTATTGAGATAAAGGGTATGCCTCTCTCCCTACGCTTGTAGAACCTCTCGTCCTTCTTCCTCCTAAGCTTATACAGCTCCTCCTCTATCCGCGCTATCCTCCTGACTACGTGCTTGTAGTAGGCGTCTATAACGTACTCTCCCCCGCCTAGGAAGCCCGGATACTCGTCCAGCTTAGCTAGGTGTAAGGCCTCCTTTATGAAGGGGAGTTGCCTCTTGAGCCTGGCCAGTTCTATCTGGAGCTTGGCCTCCCTACTACCAGCTCTCTGAGCGAAAATCTCCAGTATTAGCTCGAACCTATCGATGACTTCGACGCCAAGCTTCCTCTGAAGGTTATAGACTTGTACGGGTTTGAGCTCGTTGAAGAATATCACCTTCTGGGCCTCCTTAGTCTTTACTAGCTCCGCTAGTTCCTCGACCTTTCCACGCCCGATCTGGTAACTAGAGTCTGGCGCCCTAACCTGCACTACTTCGCCTACAACCTCATACCCAGCAGCCTCTGCCAGCTCCCTCAACTCGTAGAGGTAGCTCTTCTCCCCAGGATACCGCCTCTCCACTAGTATTACTCTTACCATTCAAAATAAGAAGCGAGTAGTTAACATAAAAAGGCTACTCCTTAAACTCTATAATGTCCCCCAGTGTAAGCTCAAACTTCTCCCTCTTCTCCTGGGTTCCAACCTCCTCCTCTTCCTCGTACACTTCTATCAGTTTAATCTTCAACACACGCTCAAGCTTCCTGGCTAGATCTATAGTTGGGGCTAGGCGCCCGCTCTCTATCCTCCTTATAGTAGAAACCTTCTCCCCAACCATAGTGGCTAAGACCTCACGCGTGAGACCCATGTTCTCTCTAGCCTCCCTTATCCTCTCGGCGTAGTCGTCCACTATGTCCTCGACGATCCTCGGCTTGTGGTATACTCTGGGCTTTCTAGGCCTGCTAGGAGGCTTAGTAGCGCTGATCCTACGCGAGGGAGTTACGTAGCCCGTAATAGATGATGGGTTTTTGAACGCGCATTTACGGCAGACGACTAGTCGAGCCCCGTCTATAACGACTTCGTACGCAATGCCCTTTATCTCAGCGCCACAAATCTCGCAGCGCACTTAACCCCCTAAGGGTCTTCACCCCCGAGCTTGTAAAATTTTATGGTCGTTCATCCCGGGAGGATTATCTCTCCACTGGGCTGCTTAGGTCGCTATGCGCGTTCATCTAAACGTTTAATTTTCCCTTCACAGTGCGGAAAGTGGTTGCTTATGAGGGTGAAGGCCGACGAGGACGTTATAATTAGGCTCAAAGCGCTGCTATCCTACCAATACGGGCTCGAAGCGGGTAAAGCGCTGGAGGGGAGAAAAGTAGAGGTCGAGTTTTCCCCAGCCACAGGCAGGATACGCAAGGTATACGTCGACGGCAAGTACTTCGGCTCGATAAGGGCCTCTGACGGGTACTTACTGGTGGGGATTGAAGGAGCGAAGCTTCTCCTAAAACACCTCCCCTCGGACAGGTACCGGGTAGTAGTCGCTAGAGATGCGGCGCCTTTCATAGCTAGGGGGAGGACAGTTTTCTGTAAACACGTTTTATGGGTCGACCCGGAGATAAGGGCTGGAGACGAGGTCTTCGTGGTCGATGAGAAGGGCAGATTACTAGCGGTCGGGAGAGCAATACTGAGCGGCCTAGAAATGTCTAGGTCTGTAAAAAGAGGGGTATGTGTAAAAAATAGGAAATCCGTAGGGGACTACTCCTTATAGAACGTGACGTACTTAAACTGCCTTCTACGCTCGATCGTGACGTGGAAGTTCCTGCGGAGCATCTTCTCCATATCTCGGTAGAAGTACTGGTTAGCTAGCCTCGGAGGCGGCCTTATCCGAGGCACAAGCCCCCTAATAGTGTTGAGATTAGTAGTGTTCCTCTTGTAGGAGACATATGCATACCTCAAGAGAGTTCTAAGCTTGATAGAAATCTTCTTTGACTTTGTGCTTCGGAGTATTTCTTGGGCGACAAGGTATACATGGCGTAATAACTTACTACGCTCATTCGTCATACTCTACCGCCGCCTCCTAAGCATAGGAGGAGACTCCCCTTAAAAGTTTTTTGTCTTAGGCGAAAATAACTAACAAGTTATTTATCAACAAGAGACGAAACCTAATTATGTTAATGTCTAACAGTAAAAAATCGTTAATAGTTTTTAATGCCTGATTAAAGATTTTAGAATTTCCGAGTCAATTTTAAGTCCAGCCGAAACCTCCCCTAAGCCCAGGATCCTCCGAGACTCCAGTTTCCTAACGCTGTCCTCGGCGACCTTGTATACGAGTAGCACGCTGCCTTCCTCCTCCCTAGTCTTCACAACCTCTATCAGCTTCTCGCAGCGCGGAGGGACTTCGTACTCGTAGACTCTCCCTTCATACTCCCCCGATATCAGGTCGACGTAGGTTATGTGTAGAGTGTCCCCGAACTTTTCGTCAAACAGCAAGGCGTATTCGTGTGTAAGTGCTTTTTCGCCTGTGGGGGAGAGTTTCTCTAATTTCTCGCCGGAAAGACAGTATACCTCGCTTTCAGCTCTTACTTTTCTGCGCCTGGGGGTGGAGGTACTCATGTAGAAAAATATGGAGTAGAACTTAGCCATTACTCGACCACCGGTATCCCGAACCTCCTAGAGGCTAGGACGTGGTCTTCGTAGGGTATGGAGTCTATGTCTATTATGCCCTCGTAATGCCTGCGGTAGGGCTCCCCGGAGATCAGCTTCTTAATGTTCCTCCTGTACTTGTACTTGGTCGGCGATTTTTCCTCTCCGAACAGTGTTACCCAGTCCTCAAACGGTATGCCGTAGGCCCTCTGTACCCTGTCCCTGTAGAGTTGAGGTATTACGTTGAAGGAGCAGAAGGGTACGAGTCTTCCGTCGGGAGTCACATAGTGGATGTCGCAGCGCTGAACCCTAGCCACGTCGTGGTTATAGAGGTCTTGGAAGTGCATCATACCGACGAAGAGGGTGCTGTAGTGAAACTCGCCCAGAGACGAGTAGTCGTGCTTAACGAGGACGTTGTAGAGCATTTTTACCAGCCGTTTACCCCTCCTGAGCCTGCGCGGAGCCCTAGAAAGGTCTACGAACTTCCCCAGCTTCAACGTGGTCTCCAGCAGCACGAGGTACTTGTTCCTGCCTCTCTCAAGCTCCTCGGCCTTCTCCTTTAGGTACCCCATGAAGCTCTTAACGTCCACGAACCTAGTGATCGGTATGACTTCCCCGTCGTCTAGGAATAAGTAGGTGGCGGCGCCGCAGGCAAAGTGAGTCGTAAGCTCCAGCATTTGTTTCTTAGTTAGGGCCTCGACAAAGTAGGATATCGGGACTACCGTCGGCACCGGGTACCAATCCTCCCTCTTAACCTGTCCTTCTGACTGCTCCTCGATCTTCTTAATAGTGTCCGGGATAGTTATCCTGACTTCCTCGCGCTTCTTCTTCGGTACGCGGCCCGTTATCGATACGGGCTGGAAGTTTACTCCCCTCACTATGTCTATGTGTTTCAGGCCAAACCTGATCATGTCCCAAAGCTCGTGGTCGTTGTACCCCTTCACTACAGTCGGCACGAGGACCGCGGGCATCTTGGCTTCCCTAAGGTTATCTAGCGCGTAGGGGACTTCCCAGTGGTTCTTGGCGTTAGTGTAAGGAGTCACGCCGTCGAAGCTCATATAGATAACGTTAGTGCCAGCCTGCCTCAACTTCACCGCGAGCTCCGGGTCATAAGCCAGCTTTATGCCCGTAGTGTTAACCTGGACGTGAGTAAAACCTTCCTCCTTAGCTATTCTCACTATATCCACTAAGTCGTCGCGTAGCGTCGGTTCGCCACCCGTTATCTGCAGGGCGATAGCCTTGTATGGTCTCAAGTTCCTAGCGCTCCTCAACATGTACCTTATGTGGTTTAAGGTGGGCTCGTACACGTACCCGGCCCTCTCGGCGAAGAAGAAACAGTACCAACAGCTCAGGTCGCACCTGTTCGTAGCGACTAAGTTCACTAACGCCGGGTGGGATTTATGTCTGGGGCAGAGCCCGCAATTGTACGGACATAAGGCTACAAGTGGTACGTGAGGCGTAGTTATTCCCTTACCGTCGTACTGCCACTCCCTAAACCTCATGTACAGCTCGTAGTCCCCCCAGTATATCTCCTCGAACTCCCCATGTCTCGGGCAGACCTTTCTA
>CAZFWY010000107.1:0-4052 GCA_964522715.1 uncultured Thermofilaceae archaeon
GGGGGGTTATGGCGCGTACCCCGGATTACTCGATGATAGTAGTGGCAGCCAACGCTGGCCTCCTCAAGATGGGCAGGGAGCACTTGGGGATATGCGTCGTGCTTAGAATACCGATATTCGTAGTTGTAACCAAGATAGACCTTGTAGCCCCAGAGGTTCTCCAAGCGACCGTGGAGGAGATAAAGTCCGTGCTGACCATGCCCGGCGTGAACAAGTTGCCCTTCGAGGTGAAGAATATCGACGACACGGTAGTAGCGGCGCAACACATGTCGAGCGGCAGGGTAGTACCCATATTTAAAGTGTCGAGCGTAACGGGGGAAGGCTTAGAACTCTTAAAGACCTTCCTAAACCTCCTCCCACCACGAACCAGGTGGGCTGAAAAAGCTAAGAAACCCCTGCTCATGTACGTTGACGACGTATTCAACGTTAAAGGCGTGGGGCCCATAGTCGGCGGGCTAGTGCTAGAGGGCGTGGTGAACGTAGACGAGGAGATTCACTTAGGGCCTTTCCCGGATGGTTCTTGGAGGCTGGCCAGGGTTAAATCTATACACGTGAACAGAATCCCGGTAGACAGGGCTTTCGCGGGTCAGGAAGCCACGCTAGCCCTAACCAACGTTAGGTACGAGGAGCTTGAGAAGGGAATGGCCGTTCTGGATAAGAGAAGCGAGCCTCGAAGCGTGTGGTCTATCTTAGCCAGAGTGACGATACTAAAACACCCCACTACTATTAAGCCGGGATATCAGGTGGTGCTGCACCTCGGCGCTATAAGGAGTACTGTCGAGTTCGCCGAGATGGAGAAAGTACCCATGCGAACAGGGGATACTGGAACCGTGCTATTGAGGTTCAGCTACCACCCCTGGTATCTGAGAGAGGGGGACATCTTCGTACTCAGAGAAGCCAGGACTAGGGCTATCGGTAAAGTGCTCTCGGTAAACTACGAGTAACCGCTCAAAATGTGTACATATCATGTTTTTAGGGGAAGCTGGCAAGGGAATACCACCTAGCGCGGTGTTCCCCTTGGTCGAGAAGGAGGAAATAGAGAAGAGGGGGTTGACGCCTCAGGACGTCCTGATAGCCTCGCTCCTGGCCGGGCTTAGAGAGATGGGCGTTCTCAATCAAGCCGTAGTACTACTAGCCATGGAAAGGGCTGGTAAATACCTGTTCCGCTACGCCAAAGTCGTAAACCTCGTGAAGGGCGGAGAGAGCGTAGAGGAAGCATTCGAGGCTTTGAAAAAGGTATTCCCACCCAGCTTGGAGATGAGCATCTCCGAAGAAAATGGCCGCTACGTCGTCGAGGTTAAGACAGAGCTATGCAAAATCTGTCCCCGAGCAATAGGGGAACTCGAACTCCCGGGCTCCCTATGCCCGACAGTGGGAATAATCAAGGGGTTTCTGGAGGAGACCTGCGGAGTTAAGTTGAGCCCTGTAATAAGGAACGGTACGCTAGTGGAAAAGAGTGAAGAAAAGTGCAAATTTATCTACGAAGTTGAGGCTTAGCCTGAGGGACTGGACAGCATGCCATGGGAATTATTTCGCCTAGACGATAGCAGAGTAGAGATTTCATCCCCAGAGGAGCCTAAAGGGCCCTACGCTGTGGTCGGGTGTAGGGGCTGGACGGAGAGGGGAGAGTACAAGGAGAACCTCCTGGACAGTATAAGATACATAGGGGAGCTGGTGACGTCGCTAGGCTACTATTGGGCGGCTACGGATTACGGGTGCGGCGGGTACCCCGTCAAGAAAGCCTTAAAAAGCGTACACTCGCTAGTAAGGTACCTTAAAGAGCGTAGGAACATAGAGAGAATAGCGCTTCTAGGGGTCTCGATGGGCGGGCATATAGCTCTGATGTACGCGGCCGAGTACCCTGACGACCCTTGCTGCGTAGTTGACGTATACGGGGTGGCCGACATAAAGCGCCAGGTGAGCTACATCGTTAAAGCGCTGATAATCGCCCCCATATTCATACTGAGAGGGGTCAGCCCCAGCAGGGTTAGCGACGCTAAGAAGTTCATAGAGGACGTTAAGCGCGAGTTCGGGGGAGACCCCTTATTCCTCAGATTCGGCGAGGAGTACTCCAGGTATAACCCTATAGAGAGAGTCGATGACATCAAAGCCCCCGTGCTAGTAGTCCACGGGACTGAGGATTACTCCGTCCCCCTCGACGTAAGCCTGAGATTCGTGAAGGCTATGAGGAACGCCGGGAAAAACGTGAAACTCGTAGTTGTTGAAGGTTGTGGCCACGACGAGGAAACTGTCAAGAAGGCTTGGGACGAAATAGCCCTATTCTTAGCCGAGAACTTAGAGGGAGAGAAAGACTAGCTCTGGCGAGGGTTCTAGCCCCAGGGCTATCCTGAGGGCTTTGGGAGAGAACGATAATATGTCCGTAACCGCGTGGTACCACACCGGTTTCATCCCGGCGACCTCTACCACGTAGTCTAGAGTCTCAAGAGAGTAGAGGAGCCTAGGCTCGCCTATAACCCTCCCACCACTTATACCCGCTATAGACGCGGCCTTGTCGATTAAAACCTCGGGGCTCGGCCCCTCGCTCACTGGTTCCAAAGCCCCGCTCACGGCAGCCCTCAACCTAGTAGACCAAACATCGGACTCGTAGAGAGTTATAAGCTTGGCTGGTGTAGCCAGGTAGGGGGGTAGCTTCCACGGGGAGAACTTGACCTCGCCCTCCGTACCCACGAACGCTAAGTCCCCGAAATCCCTCCCGTAGAGAGTGAGACTAATAACGAAGCCGGGAGGCTCGCTCGACCTCCTAGCGACGACGCGGAACGTCTTCCCCAGCTTACCAACCCTTATGGACAGGAACTTCCCGGAGACCACCTCGGGCTCCACGTAGAATCCCTGGAGACACGCCCACAGTGCCGATTCGTAGGCCACCTTGGAAGCTGGCACACCCAGTATTCTCTCCACTTCTCCCAGAGCCTCGTCCCACGCCTCCATAGGTCAACCACCCAGCGCCCTCCTCACTTCCTCCAAGAAGACACAATAATCGGTAACGTCGACGCCGAACCTCAAAACCAGGAGTTCAGGGTACGCGCGGGAAACTCTCTCCGTTATGTAGGGGTTATCGTCGATGAACACCACCTCACCCTCACTTACCCTCATAACGGACATTATCTCCCTCAGCATAAGCTCCTTGTTGGGATGCGGTTCCACAACCACGACGTCGAAGTACTCTAGGAGGTTGAGAGCTTCGAGGGCCTTAACCGCGGGCTCCGGGAGGTTCCAGCTAGCCACAGCCAACCCGAACCCCCTATCCCTAAGGAAGGAGAGTAGTTCGCGGGCGCAAGGCCTAAGCTCTATAACTTCGCCGTTAACATCCTCTATGACGTCGCGGGACAACCTGCGGTACGGCGGGCTAGTCAGGCTGATATCCTCATGCCCCCACAACGTGACGTCCAAGTCGAAGACGAAAACCCTAACCCTTGAGAGCCTCTCTAAGAGCAGCCGACACCACCTCGCCCTCCTCCCGACTTAAAACCCTCCTATGGCGTCTAGCCTCGCCGTAAAACGGTATAACGTGGAAATGGACGTGAAATATTATCTGCCCAGCATCAGACCCGTTATTCTGCACTATCCTCACCCCGGACGCCCCCAACCCCTTAACCTGAGCCCTAGCCACCTCCCTCGCAGTCACTATGAGCCTAGCGAGTAAATCATCAGGAACATCGTATATGTACTCGTAGTGCCTCCTGGGAACCACGAGGCTGTGCCCACGCGTTAATGGATACCTGTCCAGGAAAACCATGACTTCCTCATCTTCGTATATGATGTACGCCTCCCTCTCGCCCCTTATTATCTCGCAGAAGACGCACGTCAACGCAGGCACCTCCTAACCCACGAGCGGTAGTCCCATCTCTTAGCGGCTAATCTATGTAGAGTCTTCTCCCAATTAGCTATGCCCGTCCTCTTCCCTACTTTTCTAGCCTTCATAGCGCTCCTCACAGCCCCTCTGTACTTCCTCTTTAAGGCCACTTGGCAGAAATAGTTTATCTGGCAGACCACCAGGGGGTCGAGGACGTAGACGTATCTGTAGTGTCTAA
>CAZFWY010000108.1:0-3986 GCA_964522715.1 uncultured Thermofilaceae archaeon
CCTTGACCTCGCCCACAACGGTCACGCCACGCCCGCTGCCGTAGATATCGAACTCGTACTCCCTGTCGAAGACCACGGGTCTAAGCTCCAGCTTCAACCCCCTGCGCTCTAGGAAGTAGGCAGTCACAGTATTACCCTCCTCCTCGAGGGTGAGCGAGTAGGTCTCCTGCATACGCCTAATCTCTCGCAGCTCCCTCCTGATATCCCTAATCTCTAACCACAGCTTCTCTTGATCTTCGCGGAGACTCTTAACCTCTAGCCACAGCCTCTCTTGATTCTCACGCATGCTCTTGACTTCAAGCCACAACTTCTCCTGGTTCTCACGTAAGCTCTTAACCTCTTGCCACAACCTCTCCTGGTTTTCACGAAGGCTCTTAACTTCGAGCCATAGTTTCTCCTGGTTTTCGCGGAGGCTTTTGATTTCTTGCCACAGCTTTTCTATGTTTTGCCAGGTTTTCTTTATGTTTTCCTCCGTCCTCTTGGAGCTTTCGAGTAGCTCGGTGAAGCCTAGCAAGCCCATCAACGCGTGTCTGAACTCTTCGTCCGTCTTTATGGCTCTGAGTATCTTGAGCTTCTCCTCCTTAGTGAGTACTTCCATTACACTCCCCTGTCTTTCCAAACGCGTACAGTTATAAATAAGTCGCCTTCTTCACCGCTTACCGGGAAGGCTCAATGTTCCAGGGAGAATTCTCGTAGTCAGGGCGCGACTACCTGGTAGCTATGCATGGGCTGCTCTACGCGTCCTCGGACCACGCCCAGCCGCCCTTTATCGGTCTTAACTTGTGCCTCCTCTTCAAGTCTTCGAACGCCCTCAGGGCTTCGTCGTAAAACTCCGTTTTGAGTAAGGGTACGCCGTATTCTAAGGCGTCCAGGACTAGGGGGTTAAAGTTGCGCATCTGCTCTAGGAACTCCTCCTTGGTATAGGCGATGGCCTCCACGGGTTTCTCCATTCCCGAGAGGAGTTCCGCCAGCAGGCTAAGCCTCTCGCCCACGGGGATCCCGTCGAAGTCGTCGCTTATGACCAGGAGGTCTACGTCGCTCAGCCCCTCAATGTACGTGCCCTTCGCGTAAGACCCGTGCAGAATCACTAAGTCCACCTTGAAACTATTGGTTAACCTTTTAAGCGCCTCCTCTAGAACCCGTCCCAATTTTTCCCTCCACAAAGGATACCACCGCCTGCGCGTATTTTATTGCCTCCTCGGCCTGCCTCTCCGTATAGTAATCGCTAGGGGCACCACTACTGAAAGCGTTGGGATACCTCGGAGGTATGTAGTATTGATCTAGGGTTCTAGCCATGTCCCATAATTCCTCTGGCACCTCTACGTCTTTAGATACTTCGCGAAGTAAGTCTAGCACAGAATGGCCTATTCTTACCTTGTGGAGGCTTCTTAAAAGAGCTTTTAGGGCCTTTTCAGCGGCTTGTTGGGCGTGGAAGCACGCGTGGTGGTATTGGCCGCTCCTTAACAGTATCTCGGCCGACTCTAAGTCCTCCTTAGCCTCTCTCAGCCAATCCTCAGCCCTGCTCATTAATACCCCTACAGTTACTGCCCCGCAAATCCTTATAAGCTTACTATTTATACGTACGGGTTAAGACCACCTAGGCGAGTAGAGAGGAGAAGTGGGCTAGCCCTGCGTAACGCTACGCGGAAAATAAAAAAATGGAAATGTGAAAAATAGAGTATCATTATTTGTGAATGCATTAGTACCGAGCTGGGCCTGGCTAGGGGGCTAGCGTGAATACTACGTATACTGTGGCTGTCACGTAGCTCTCACCCGTCATTACCGGTACTCCCGCCTCCTTGGCTGGCGCCGGTAGGGGTATTTCTCTCTCCGGATAGTAGTAGCCGTACTCGACTCTTATCTCCTTTACCCCGATTATCCTTAGACCAGCGGCTGAGGCCACGATTTCAGCCTTGGACCAGGCGTCCCTCACGGCTCCTCTCAGGGCCTCCAGGTACATTTCCTCCCTCTTTTCCTTGGAGAATACGAAGGATATACCTGAGACCTCGTTCGCGCCCATCTCCGTAGCCTTATCTATTATCTCCCCCGCTAGTTCGGGGTCTGAGACCTTAACCGCGAGCCTGTAAGTGGCCTTATAACCCACTAGCTGGGGAGGGCTGACCTTATAGTTGTAGACCGGGGAAAGCTCCACAGTCAGGGTGGTCATGTTCTCCTCCTGAACCCCCATCTCCTTTAAGGCCTCAACGAGGAGCTTAGACCTCTTAGACATCTCCCTTAGAGCCTCACTACTAGTCTCAGCCTCAACCACCACACCCAGCACGACCTTAACCAGGTCTGGGGCGCCAGACACCGAGCAGGAACCCCGGACAGAGAGAGTAGTAGTATAGTTCCCAGCTATAGGGGCAGGGGACGGCAGGCCTAGCCTTCCATTACCCTCACCTCTCGAAGGACCTTTGAGGAGGGCGGCTGTGGAGAGCACGGATAAAGCCAGTAGGATACAAGCCAGAACCACCTTGACACCTCTACTCATACCCGGCCACCATGATACCATCTGTCACGCGGAAAATATTGATAGCGACGTACCACTACTAGAACGGAGAGAAACACGGATACGTGCCAAGCCCACACCCCGGGTTTAACGAGTAGAACAAGGAAGCCGCGAAACTTATTGAAAGAAACCGCTAACTCAGCAACGGGAGAATAGACGACCCAGCTACATTAACCCATAAATATGCGGCAAAAACAGTTATAGAAACCCGAGAAACCCACCCAGTAACGAGAAGCTCTCAATGAAAAGGGGATTGAAAGTAATGCTATAGCTGCTTCTTCTCGAAAACTGCGCTGATTGACAGGGAATTTCAATAAGCTACCCTTCCTTCTAGGGCTACGGCTTAAGGGACAGCTTAGGCGGTTAGTAGCGCGGCTAAGTACCCTGTCAGGTTGAACGCCGCGTGTGCTATTATCGAGGGGGTTAGGGAGCCCGTCTCAGCCCTGTAGTACCCTGCTATCAGTCCTAGTACCAGTGCGGTCAGTAGGACTAGTAAGAGTAGCTGTGGGCTGGCCTGGGAGAAGGGTATTGCGTGGGTCAGGGAGAAAAGGGCGGCTGGCAGCGCTATTGCGAGCCTCCTACGCCCCTTTAGGAGTAGGTGTCCTTCGAGTAGCCCCCTGAAGAAGGCCTCCTCACAGATCGGGGCCACCGCCAGTGTCAGCGCCAGCATTAGTAGTGGGTTCTCCGGTAGCTCCACGGGTGTCTTCTCCCCTCCCGCCAGGATTGTGGCCGCGTAGGTCAGGGGTGTGGATACCGCCAGCGATACTAGGAGGGCCTCGATTATTCTCTCGCGGGTCATGGTGAAGCCGTAGTCCCTCGGTCTGCCCTTTAAGGCTCTTATCAATAGTAGGGTGTAGGCTAGGAAGAAGGCTTGGCTCGCCGCGCCGTAGTACTGGGGGTCTAACCCTAGGGCGGCGGCTAGGCTTATGACGGCGGCGCCGAGTAGGAGCGCGGCTACAAACATCGCTAGGGTCTCCGCTAAGTCTCTAGCGGCGGATGACATGGGATAAATACATTAAATATTCTATTTTAAGCTCTCTCACAAGTGAGGCCGCATGGATACGTGGGACGTGGTCGTCGTAGGCGCTGGCCCTGCGGGTCTCTCCTGCGCGTTGGGGCTCGCGGAGAGGGGTTTCAGCGTCGTAGTTCTTGAGAGGGAGTCTAGGCCTAACCTAGGTAAGCTCTGCGGGGGCTACGTACCGGCCAGGGTGTTCGAAGAGTACGGTATCCCAAAGTCCGTGGCCAGCTACGAGGTTAGGGGTTTGAGAATAGTGTCACCCCTAGGGGAGTGGTGCGTGGAGTTCGGCGCCGCCGTCGGTTATAACGTCGAGAGGGTAGAGTTGGCCGAGTACTTGGCGGGGAGAGTTGAGAGGCTCGGGGGGAGCGTGGTGGTTAACGCCAAAGTTTACGAAGTGAGAGATAAGGGGAACGAGGTAGTGGTGGAGTCCCAAGCCGGGGTTTTCAAGTGTAGGGTCGC
>CAZFWY010000109.1:0-3910 GCA_964522715.1 uncultured Thermofilaceae archaeon
GGAGAGCCTGAACTCGAAGATGAGGTAACTTTAATAATAATAGTTGAAGAGGTTTTCGACTTCACGGTGTCGATAAGCCCGCCCTCAACATCTGTGAACCAAGGAGAAGCGGCGAGCGCCACCATAACCGTAACCCTGGTGAGCGGCTCCCCGCGCCCTGTATCCCTCTCCCTCGAAGGCTTGCCAGCTGGCACTTACTCCCTTTCCCCCTCAAGCGTAACGCCCACCGGGACCTCAACCCTCACAGTGGATACTGAGGGACTTGAAGGCACGTACACCCTAACCGTTAAGGCCGTATGCGCAGGCGTAGAGAAAACCGCTACCGCCACGCTAACCGTAGAAAAATTCGACTTCTCTCTCTCCATAACGCCAACATCCATAGAACTCAAACAGGGAGAGACAGCCACACTAGTAGTAGAGGTAGAACTCGTAAGCGGCACACCGCAATCAGTAACCCTCTCCCTCACAGGCCTACCACCCGAAGCCTCTCACAGCTTCACACCACAAGAAGTAACACCCCCGGGCACATCAACCCTGACGATAAACGCCGGCTCCGCCAAGGGCACATTCACCATACTAGTTAAAGGCTCCGGAGCCGGGGTAGAGAGAACAGCCACAGCCGTAGTCACAATTAAAGAGAAGCTGTGCGTAATCGCCACGGCGACTTACGGCTCTGAGCTAGCGAGCGAAGTACAATTTCTCAGGAGCTTTAGGGACAACATAGTCTTATCTACGGCTTCTGGCTCAGCTTTCTACGTGGCTTTTGACGCCTTCTATTACTCTTGGAGCCCCGCTGTAGCAAGCTATATACACAGACACCCCGAAGTAAAACCTCTCTTCAAAGTGGCACTATACCCGCTCATAGGCTCACTTAAAATAGCCGCATTAACCGCAGGCCCGCTCGTGAGTTTATGCCCCGAACTCGCAGTATACGTGGCTGGGACTATAGCGCCTCTCTTGATAGGGCTATTCTACTTAACCCCTCTAGTGTATTTAGTGTTTAGAAGGTCTCGGAGGAGGCTTGGAAGGTCTCGAAACGTTTTATTAGCGACTACTGTGCTGGCGTTAACGGGTTGTTTAGCGGCTTTAACGGCTGGGGTTACCGGCGTTTTAACAGCGTTTACTGCTGTATACGTTGTCTCCCTTGCATTGCTAGCCCCAATCCAGGCGGCCTGTTACCTATCTCACAAAGATAAGTGACTCCTTAAAACATTTTCTTTTTTAATATTTCCACTATTTTGCTAGGAGTTTTCGACCTTTTTTAGATATTACTTTGGGAAAATTGCCAAAAAGGCAAGCTTGCTTGGCCTAGTGAGGCCAGACCCTTTCTCATAGAGCCTTCTGCCGATTTCACCGGTGGTTCTCTCAGCCACTTCGTCTTCCTTAGTGTATCATCAAATATGCATTAACCTTAATGTAGGAGGGAGCCTCTCAGATCTCTCTTTACCGAGATGTTTTAATGATTAGTTCCTTACGTTAATCTCTACTTTCCCTGGCGCATTAACTAATACTATTCCTGAAACGTAGCCCTGGGTTGATGGGGCCATGTAAGGGGCTATCTCGAGAGTAGTAGAGCCGTAACGGAGCTTAAGTGCCACTTCTTTATAGGCTTTAACCACTATTAAGGCTGTGTAGGGGGTTGTAGACTCCTCCTTGACATAGACCTCAACCCCATTGCTAGGAGAGTATGCAGACCAGCTCTCCAAGCTTGTGGGTACCCTCTTGAATACTACCGCTACTACCTCGTCCCTATGGTGTAGCGTGGCTTCGGGAGGCCCTGTGACGAGGACTTCTATACCCCTCCAGCGCAATACTATGGGTCTCTTAGCAGATACTAGGAAGGAGCCCAAATAGCAGTTGAACTTCTCCTTGTAGTATTGACCCGTGATAGTCCCCGTAGCCGCGCCGCAGCAGAATCTAACTATAACCTCTATACTCTCCTCTGGGGGGCAGGAGTCGGGGGAGAACACCCACGCCTTAACAAGCGCGCAGTAATCCCCGCACTCAACCGGTATATAGTTCAACATGTAGCTCCTCGTACCCTCCCCCTTCCAGGGTAACTCGTTCAGAGGAGCCCCCAAGTAAACTACGCTTATCCCTCCCCCCTTGGGAGAGTAGAAGTAATAGAGCACTAAGGCTGTCACTACGGCGGCTATCGCAACTGCTAAAAATATCAGGAGTATCTCTCTCATCAAAGGAAAAATCAGCTCTGAGAGTTAAAAACCCTGCCCTACCTGTAGGCGATGAGTAAGGGGGTCAGAGCCCTCCTCCTTCTCTCCTCCTCGTTGTCAACCCTTAGGCCGCAGTACACCACGGGGCTGTTGTTGTGGAAGCCATAGAAACCCCTGTGGAGCGGGCATGTCAGGCATGTCTTAAACTTCACGTGTTCCCCCTTTAACGGGCAGGCTACTAGGAGTTCGACTTCCCTAGGCTCGGCTGGGCTAAGCGCGCATTTCACTTTTACCTGGGGCCAAGTCCCCTCTATGCCCCTGAAGTAGGGGCAGTTCATACACTGGGAAATCTTCATATCCCCTCTCTTTGGGCAGGAGGGGACTATGGCTGCTATAGGGGTTGCACCGTTAGCCATCACATACACCCACCCCCCAACCCCCCTGGGGAGATAACCTTGTCGTCAGCCGCTCGTCAGTTTTCGTCAGCTGGGTAAGGTAGCTAAGCATGGGGTATAGGGATGAAACAGATCTTTTTCAACATTATAAAACAGGCTTTGTCAGCTCTAACATCTATATACTTCTAACCCAGCCCTCATAGCGGACGTCTAGACAGCTCGAAACCCTTAAAGACGAATAACGCGGCAGATATACACGTGTAGGGCATGACGGGGGATATTCTCAAAGTCCTCCTCCGCTCTGAAGGCAGGCGTAGGTTACTCATGGAGATAGCTAAGGAGCGCGTAATCACGACCAGCGAACTCGTCAGGAGGACTGGTTTGAGGAGGCAGACAGTGAACGAGTACGTGAAGGAGTTCGAAGAAGCCGGGTTAATAGCGGTTAAGAAGACTCAGAAGCCCTGGGTCGTAATAGCGGGCGAAGACCTTGAATACCTGTTACTGGAGTTGCCGGTCGCCACGGCCAAGAAGGTGGAGCTAAAGTACCCATGTGGGTGGAGGGACTTCCCCAGGTGCCTGGTGGCCGGGGGTAAGCTTTCAATCTCATTTATCTGGGGTGCTAGGGGTCTCACTGTAGCTAAGGCCCACGACGCCATAGGAGTGCCGGAGCTGGTATCCTCTCTGATATTCTACGCCCTTGACAATGGGGTTAAGCGGGAAAACGTAGACATAGTGTCGGCCCTCGACTACGAGGCCGTTATGACCAGGGAGATAATGGAGAGAGACCTCTTCCTAATAGGGTCGGGGCTTGTGAACCTGCTGACCGCTAGGCTCATAGAACTCTTAAAGCCCCCGATAAGATTTGAGCCCCCCGTTGGGAGGGAGCTACTATCCGAACTCACCGGCACGCTCTACAGCGCTGGAGATCAGGTCAGAAGGAACGCGGCTCTCCTAGCCCTACTCCCAAACCCATGGGCACCCGATAGGGTCGTAGTGGTGGCCGCTGGGATATTCAAGCACGGGACTAGGGCGGCCCTCAAAGCTCTGACTAAGCACGTTAACTCAGCTTTCATCGAGAACCACCAGGCCGACGTCCCCTTGAGAGTTGTAAAAGCCTCCCCTGAAGGAGAGTTTGAAGGATTCTTCGAGTAAGCTATCAGTGATTCTCAGTGGCAAGCCCATATTATCCATTATACGCTTATTTCTAGCTTAGAAGGCCTTAGATAATTGGTAAAGAGCAAGATTTATCTATGAGCACTGCGGCGAGGATACGGTGCAAAAATTGTCAGAAGAAGCCTTGAAGAAGGTTAGAGGTTTCTTAGACAGCATGGGTGTAAACTACGT
>CAZFWY010000110.1:0-3882 GCA_964522715.1 uncultured Thermofilaceae archaeon
GGCAGAACCCCCTCACCCCCACATTCCCAACATACACTCCCAGCACACAATAACACCTCTTAAACCTAAAATGTCAGTAGGCATACAGGGCTGGTCTTATTAGGACGTAGCAATGCGGGACAGGCTTCTCAAGCTCCAAGACGCCCTCAAAGACCTCCACTTCCCTCGCCGAGAAAGCCCTTTCTAGTACGTCAACAACCCTCTCATGAAGCAACTTTTTATACACCTTGGAGAACTTATCCGGCAACTTCTTATACTCTGTATACATATACGTATACGGGGGAGGAGCATGGGTAGTCAGGTAGTCCCTATACGGCTTAAACGCGAAGTACTGGCATTCATCGACACCCTCGTCAAGCTCGGCGTCTACAAGTCCAGGAGCGAAGCTCTGAGAGAGTTAATTGAGGCTGGCGTGGAGGAACTCCAGTGGACAGGCAAGGTGTTCGAGGCGGTCGAAGAACTCTTCGAGATAGAGAGGGAGGAGGGAGACGTACCCGTTAGGCTTGAAGGCGCCCTGAGACAGCTGTTAGAGGAGAGGGGGAGGTTCTAGGATGTCGTACATAGACACCAGCGTTATCGTGGCAGCCCTAGACCCCGCAGACCCGAGGAGTAAGAGCGCCAGGAAGGTGTTAGAGGAGGAAGGCTACAAGGTCGTTTCAGAACTAGTACTCGCCGAGCTGGCCAGCGTACTCTCCAGAAGGGAAGCCCTAGTGTCCAGCTTAGCCCATAGGCTCAGGCTGAGCGAGGCGCTGACAATCCTAGCCATACTACTCTACCTCCTACAGAGGTTCAACCTAAAGTATAGAGCTGTGGAGAGCAGAGCCCGGGCGCTCCCCTTTGGCAGGACAGGCGCGCCAACCGCGACAGCCATAGAACTCTCGGCAACGCTTAGGCTTAAAACCCTAGACTTACTACACGCGGCCTACGTGAAGCTCCTCAAAGATCAAGGCGAACCCATATTTACACTGAAAACCGCCGACACAGACTTCAAGGGAGTAGAGGAGCAATTAAAGAGCACTGTAGGGGTAAGCGTATCCATAGTTAAACCCTAATAATGCGCAGACAGACTGAAAAACTATCGGCACATCTACGCGACGCGGGGGAGTGAAGGTTGATGTGAGCCCGACATTACTTCCCCTTTAGCTTCTTCAAGATTAGCCTCTCTAGTCTGTCTCTGTAATCCAGCACCTCTACAAGACTGGTGAAGGCACGTTTAGGACCCCCACTTCCCGCTCTCCACCCTATAGCCGAGCCACGCTACTACGTCGGCTATAGGCTCGGCCTGTGAGCGTTTTACGCGTTTGACTACAAACGCGTAAAAAGTATACCGCGAAACACAGAGCGCTATGAAAAGACACGTTAGAAAACGGTAGTGCTCACAGTTACGTAAAAGAAAGTAAAACACAGGACTCCACCCAAGCCGCGCAAGACACTTTTTATAGCTTTCCCATAGAGCCTCTAAGGCCTCCGTTAGGAGGGGGAGTAGCGACGGGCAAGAGTTAATAAAGGTTACGGGTAATAAATCCTGAGTTTTCCATGATGTACAGAGAGGTTCAACGCAGTACACAGTTAGAATCTCTCAATTTTGATGACTTAATAGTGTGGCACGCGGCGTGGAAACAGTGGAGAAACGTGCGTAGAGAACTTTATAGACTTATGGGGAGCGACAACATCGAGTCCGTAATCAAAGCAATCCGTGAGGCTCCGGGTTTCTTTGAGATATTAAAAGACATAGTTAAGGTCAGCGGCAAGGACATAGAGGAAGTCGAGCACATGGCTAGAGACGGTGTAGAGATAATACCCATCACAGACGAAAGATACCCAGAGGAGCTACTGAAAATGCAGAGACAAAACGAGCTAATATACCCGCCCCTAGTCCTCTACGCCAAAGGAGCAGTCACAAACCTCAACAAGCTGACTATGATTGCCGTCGTTGGAACTAGAACCCCCACCGAGAAGGGGAGGGAAACCGCCCGCGAAATAGGCAGACGACTAGCCGAGAAAGGGTTAACCCTTGTCACAGGCTTCGCAAAAGGGGTAGATGCAGCCGTCACTGAAGGGGTCAAAGAGGGGGGTGGTGTCGCCGTAGAGGTCAGGCCATGGCTAAACCCCCTCGAAATACCCCGCGAATGCAGGTACCTACTCAGCTACGTACTAAGAAAAGGCTGCATAGTCTCGGAGAACTGGGCGAAACGCGGCCCCCAAAGCTGGATAAAGATGCAGTACTTCCTCAGAAACAGGCTAATAGCCGGGATGGCTAAAGCCGTCGTAGTTGTGGAGGCACGAGAGGGGGGTGGCTCGATGCACCAAGTCGAGTTCGCTCTTAAGAGAGGCAAGCCTACCTTCATCTGGAGAACTACCGGGACTGACGAGGGGATTAAGAGGGGCTTCAAAAAGTACACCTCGCTTGGTGCAACACTCTTCAACGATGTAAATGAACTGATGAAGGCCCTAGCTGAGCACTTAAAGGCTTAAGTCCGCCTGAACCTCCTAAGCATCCTCTCAAACGTCTTCCTATGTGACGCCCTTCCGGTAACCGCCAAGTATACCTTCCTAGCGCCGAGGGCCTTCAACTTCTCGGCTATCGCATTTCCAGTAGCACCACTAGTCCGTATATCGTCTACTATCACTACGTTCCTTCCGCGCACTCTCTCCTCGGAATTAGGAAGTACGTCGTAAACCGCTCTAGCACGTGCCACTCTTTCCTCATAGGAATACCCAGACATTGAGAGACGACCACGCTTAATTACGACGTCACTTAACAGACGCTCACGGTATTCCTCACCCCACAGGTACCTGGCTAGGTGCAGGGCGAGCTCCTTAGCTTGGTTGTACCTCCTCCCGGTATCCACATCTATTTTCAACTCATTCCCGAGCTTAGGGACGAAAATCATACGGTCGAAATCATCAACAGTCACGTCACATATACCCTCCTCCAATACATATGCTAGAGCCGCCGCAAGTAATCTAGCCACACTCACCCTCGACTTCAGCACAAGCACCGTATCAGTTAGCCTATTGCCAATAGGCCTCCTTAACCTCTTAGTAAGCATGTCCTTAACGTCACTCGTGTAATAAACACCCACAGCCGCAGTTCCGTCCAGCACCTCATAGTCATTATTGTGCGCAATACATCCTCCCCCGAAAAGAGGGTGAGCACACCGCCTACAAAACCCTCCCGGAAACAACGACACAGGCCTGCACATCTTGATAGAAATGCCCCCCTCCTCCAGCCGCAAATACCCCTTTCCGTCTACATAGACAGTCAAAGCGCCGTACCTGCGAACCTTAAACATCACCATAATAAGCACCGCCTACAGGTATTATCAAACGTCCCTATTAAAGTTACAATAAAAGCAGTAGAAATCCTCATAATTAAAGACAGCTAACTAGACCAATGCAAAATGACGGGACGTTAAGTGGTATAAAGTATTAAAGCGGTTAGAGCGTATAGTAAGTAGGAATCCGAGGGTGTCGCTGTGGGAGAAGATAAAGGAGTGGGACGAATTCATAGCGTACTTAATCGTGCTAGGCTCCATGCTCGCAGTCGCCATATCCATGAGACTCGGATTAATCCCTTAACCTTTAAAAAAAGAGGCGTAAAGCAGTAGCGATCTAATGTATTAAACAGTATCTTTCAGCGCCCTTCAGAGCTGAAGCGAGAAACTAAAGAAAGCTGAGGAGTGTATTTCATGGGATCCCGTGATGAGTTTGAGGAAGACGCTCTCCAAGTACAGCGACGAGATAATCTACACCCTAATAGGGCTAGGCCTACTATACTTCTTCAAAGTAATACCTTAACGCTCTTGTAGCTGGTGTGCATGGCATGGCTGCCTCTGGGAGGGTGGTCTGGTTGGAGCTTTGGTGGTTATCTCCGGCGCG
>CAZFWY010000111.1:0-3777 GCA_964522715.1 uncultured Thermofilaceae archaeon
CGCTAGCCACCCCTCCTCTACGACCACTAACTGCAGGAGGTCTTCCCGCCTGACTTGGAACTCTGCGGCCACCTGACCCTCTACGAGTACGGAGCTCATCCCGGAGTAGTCGTACGTCCTCTCGTAGACCCGGCTGAAGGAGGAGTTGTAGCTGAGCACAGCCCCCTTTACGAGCTCCCCCCTCACTACTACGAGCGTTACCCTCACCACGTGGACAGTGCGGCCGCCCTCCAACGCCTTAACGTACTCTACGACTGGCTTGGGCTCTACGACCACGTGGGTGTTGTTCACGTAGACGCAGGTCTCCCTGAAACGGGTGAAGGCGTCCTCAGGCCTGCCCTTGATTACCTCCTCTACTTCGAGGGGGCTTGGGGCCGCCAGGACGCTGTAGGTCAGGGAGATTACGACTGGCTTCTCGCGGGGCTTAGTCACCACCAGGGACACAGACTTGAGGCCGGAGTAGAAGTCCTCGGTAACCCTTGCGCTGCCGCGGGAATCTATGGCCTCGGCGAACTCAAGGGCCACGCTCCTCAGGTAGTCCAGCCTGTACCCCGCAGCCCTACCCCAAGGGTTCAGGAGGAGCAGGGCTAACACCACGGCTATAACCGCCCCGGCGAACAATACAGCCTTCCTGGGAACCTCCATACGAGCCGCCTATTAACTGCTGGACGATTTATAAGCGCGAGAGTCCGTCGAGTGGAGAAATAAACATGGTAAATAGCGCGGTTTGGAGATGCGCTTTAAAGAAGTGAGTCTAAGAGCTCCCGAGCTTAAGCGGGAATCCAGCGAGTTGGAGAATACCTTTGCAATTACCCTCGACGATTACTTCTGGGCTATATTTTTCAAAGGTTATTGCTGAGAAGGGTGTAACTTCTCTCCAGCTATCGATAGAGTTGCTAAAACATTGGTGGAAAATTTGTTTTTTAGATAAGTAACATTTTTATATCCCTCAAGGGATAAGGGACATGGGACATCGTATGCCCGAGAGAAGCGACATAAAAGAATGGGCATTAAAATGGGTGGAGGGATCTATACTCAGCTATATTAAAGGGCGAACATCGCTAAACATTCTACTTGGTAGAATAAAGAAAGCCGTTAATAGCTATGGAGTTAGTAGAGAAGACGTACTAGAACTTATTGGGTTGATACAGACGAGTCCAATATATCTTCCTGCTTTAAGCCCGAAAGAAAAGGCTGCGAAGCTTAAGCCATTAAAGGATAGATTAAAGGAGCTATGGAGAGAGAAGTAGGAGGGCATTAAAATGGGAGGTAGAGTACGAAAATCAAACATCACTAAATGAAAGAAGCGGCTAGGAGATTTCTTTGCAGGAGTTGAGTTAGCTTTTGAAATGTGCGGACGGCAATCGGTATTCGCCATCGCTGCAGCAAAAGCCTGTCTAGTTCCCCTAGCTGTGTTTCCGTCTACTGCACATTCTCTTTGTGCTTTACGGATGGAAATACCTTACACCTAAGGCTTGCATAGTTGGCTCGTTAAGAGAGAATAGCAAAAGTGAGTAGGGTGGCAAAGTTTGTGCTTATTGAGATACCGAATTATTAGGGAACCTCGTATTCCGTACGCTAGTTACAGGCACAGGGTTTACAGTTAACACTTAGCCTCCACAGGCATCCTCCGCCCGGTTAAAGTTCTTCGCTCTGCACCATTTAGGCCTGTAGACCCCTTCTCTTTTCAGATACCTGTAAATCGTGGAGCGGGAGACCCCGTAGTGTCTGGCCAGTCTTGCCACAGGTACTCCCTCCCTGTAGGCTCTGACGAGCTCCCTAACCTGCCTCTCGGAGAGCTTGTACTGTCCGCCTATCTTCTTCCCCATCCTCCTGGCCCGCTCCAACCCGGCCTTGGTTCGCTCGGATATCATCTTGCGCTCCAGCTCGTAGAGTGTCGCGAAGACCGCCACTATTATGGGCCTGACTATTTCGTTGGCGAAGGCCTCCTCTAGCCAGCCCTCCCTCACGCTGACCACCTGGACGTCGTTCTCGAAGCAGTCGTAGAGGAAGTTCACCAGCGTCCTCATCCTCCTGCTAAGCCTCGAAAGTTCAGCGACCACGACGGTACCCACTTCTCCCCTTTTCACCCGCTCCCATAGTCTCTGGAACTCCGGCCTAGCGTCCTCCCTGCCTGATACGGGCTCGGGCTCCTGTATCCGTTCATCTACCACCACGCCTCTAGACTTAGCCCAAGCCTCCACGGTTACCATCTGGCTCTCTAAGTCCTGCTTGTCCGTGCTAACCCGGAAATATGCTACAACGGGCCTCCTATAGTGTATCACATTCCACCACCCCTCCGCGCAACATAAATGTGACAATGTTTAAAAGGCGCTAGGGTCACAGTACATCTGTATCACGGCCGCCCCTTCATGAAACGCTTTTGGTGTGCTTTGCCGTTCGCCTAGATGTCTACGTTCTCACAGACCTCGCATGTACCTTTTAGCAGACCACCTGCCTCTATGGCGTCCACAAGCCTCAGGTGGAGGGTCTTCCTCAGCTCCTCCCTCCTTCTCTCAAGATCTTCGGCTTTCTCATAAAGCTCTCTGGCCTCTGCAGCCACCTCAGGGTTCCTAAGGAGTTCCTCGACCAGATTCAGTGCCTTCTCGCAAGTCTCTCTGCTTCCCGTGACGAGAACAGTGCCGCTAGAAAGCTTTAGCTTCCAAAAATCCCATTCCCGGTCTTCTGCAAGCACGAGCTCTTCTCTAATCTGCTGCGGAATAAGCGTCTTCTGGAGTATATATACGACCGTCCGCCGGTAGTAGGCGTACTGCTCGCCCCTCCTATCGGGTACTCCTAGTTCCGTCTCTAGGTATCTGTGCAGCCGCTTAGCGAATTCATTAACGCGTCTATTGTGCTTTGCTATCTCCTCTCCGAGCTTATTGAGGCTTGAGTAGAGGTCGGGGTAGCCAGACTCAAGGTGCTGAAGAGCGAACTTCATCATAGTAGTGGACGGGGCCTGACCACTAGGTGAGGATGCAAAGCCGTATTCAGGCAGGTTTGAGGGATTCACAATTTGGGGGAGGAAAAAGTCTCCCTCAATCCACTTCCTGAACTCCTCCTTGAGTCTATCACTGTGCGGCCTTAACACCTGCACGGTTTTAACAAGATTGTACTTCTTTCTAGCGTATAATATTGCAATAAAAGCAGATATAGTACCTAGAGTCTGTATGACTTCCCGTAGTACCCACAGCACCGACCAATCCATTCTTTAGCCGCCTCAGGCAATAAATACCTCCGACTTTTTATTCTTAACATCCTTACCTTATGCGGGTCATTAGCAGCCGTGTAATCCTGTTCGCTAGCGCCATCGTTGCCCTGCTCATCCTCCTGGCCCTTCTCAGGCTTTGGGAGCTTGCTCTCTATAAGGTAGAGGCGGGACTCGACAATAGCCGAACCTAACCTAAGGGGGAGAAACATCGAGGCCTCAGAACTCCACGCGTGAAAGAATGAAAAATCTCGGCGTGTGACGTAGGAAAAAAGAGGGGGTTAAGGTATTAGGCCTAGGGAGTGCAGGAGCCCTATTAGGTATAGGCTGACGGCTATCGCCGTAACTACTAACTCGTCCCCGTACTTGTCCAGCCACTCGCGCAGGCTCATCACGGGGTCCCCTGAGACTATGTTCTCGACACGGGTTAAAAGCATTCTCCACTTTCTCATTCTCCGGAGTAGGCCAGCTATCAGTAGAGCAACCGCCACGTGCAGCAGTAGGGAGGCGAAGCCCAAAGCCAGAACCGCCAAGTAAAGGCCGGCTACGCCGACCATCAAGTTCTGAAA
>CAZFWY010000112.1:0-3731 GCA_964522715.1 uncultured Thermofilaceae archaeon
GGGTGAAACTCGACGTCAAAACGATCTCCAACTACCTCTCCTACATGGAGGCGGCGTTCCTAGTGTTTACGGTTAAGATCTACGCTCCCTCGGAGAGGAAGAAGCTCGTAAGACCGAGGAAAGTATACGTAGTTGACCACGGAGTAGCTAAGCTATACCCTCAGGGGTTATACCTAGGCAGAGTCTACGAGAACGTCGTGTTTATCGAGTTGTTAAGGAGGGGATACGACATATACTACTACGATTACAACGGGCTAGAAGTGGATTTCGTGGTTTTGCGCAACAATAGGGTTGTAAAGCTAGTCGAAGTAACCTACGAAGACGACCAAGTAGTGGGAAAAGTCGAGAAGCTGAGAAAAGCCATGAGGGCTCTACGTTGCCCTCGGGCGGAGATGGTAACCAGAGAGTTAAGGGAGGATTACAGTACAGGCAATGCAGACATAAAGGTTAGGCCTCTCTGGGAGTGGTTACTGGGGAGGGATTAGCGCCTTCCCCCCTCTTCTTGTGTACTAGTAGGAGATAGATAGACGCTATGGCCGATACCACTATTATTACTAATATAATAATGTATTTAGGGCTAATTAGGGGTTTACGAGTATCTACACTATGGCTGGTACCTTGTTTTTGCGAGGGGCTTGACAGTAGGAAGATAGCTGTTCTGTGCGGTTCTAAGAGTCCTCCCGTTATCACCGCTACTCCTCCCCCGACGCTTATCCCTGCTTCCACATCCCCCCACACCACGGTTAGTGAGACTTGCTCTACGGGTACTTCTACTCTCACTTTGAGGGGTTTAGGCTCGTTGTGGGGGTTGTAGACCGTTATGTAGAGGGTTGGCCAGTCCCCAAACCTCTCAACTAGTAGGTTTGGTGAGGTCGCTTTAGTGATTGGGCGCCAGCCAGCCGTGTATAATTGTCGATATACTTCGGCCGCTTTGGCGAGCTTTTCCCCATACGTGGACATAATTTGGGGGTCTGCGTAGTTCTCCTCCCTCAGAACTGGCAACATACCGTAGAATAGTAGGGTGTCTATGAACTCCTCCACGTACTCCGGCTTTTTAACTACGGATCTAGTCGCTACACCCGTCACGTGTTTCTTACCGGCGGCAAACCTCCTGTAGAGTAGCTCCACGTCCCCCCAGTTGAAGCCGTCCGGGGAGCACTCGAACGGCAGGGCGTCCAGGTAGGGCAGCCCGAACGAAGTGTAGCCCTCGGCCACGTAGTTCCCCGTGAGACCCCCGCCCGGTATGTTCTCGTATATCCACTCCCTGAGCCTAGCTAGGTACTCGACCGCCGCGTAGGACAGGTGAACCGCGGGTTTGAAGGTGTTCGGGTCGTACACTAGGTTCCAGTCGAGGGCCTCTATAGCCTCCTCCCTGGGGTCTACCGTGCCTCCCCTGGCCATGAAGTTATCTAGCTCCACCCCGTTAATCGTAAACCCGTACTTCTCAGCGTTGGATAAGGCGGAAGTTAGGATGTCTACCGTGTAGTTCCAAGCGTTATAGCCCGGCAGGTCAGGGTCGGTGTTCATCGGTATCCGGGGAACCCACTCCTCAGGTCTCCACCCGGGCCCCCTTAAGAGGCTGGCCACCACCTTGTAGCCGTTCTCATCTACGGGGGTGGAGTAGAGCGACGCTAGGGCCTTGATCCCCTGCGACGTTTTCTCTGCCGACGCGGTCTTGACCCTAGACATGACGTACCAGTAGCTCGGCGGGGGCGAGTCCACGGGTACGCCCGTTACGGGCTCGTACTCCCACGGAAGGATGTATTGAGCTAGATAGACGCCTTTCCCCTTTAAGTTCTCCGCCGCCCACCTAGCCATCGCCGGGTATTGAAAGCTACCTTGGAAGAAAGCCACGCCGTACCTGGACAGCTCCCACCCAGCTTCTGAGGGGAACTCCACGGAGGACGTAAACCACTCCTCATGTCTCCCCACGTACAACGCCATAACCTCCCTCATCCCTCCCCCTTCGGCAACGTACATCTCGGCGGCTAGTTCCGCTCTCGCGTGTTTAGTCCCGGCCCCGGTAAGCCCGACGGGGTAGGAGACGATAAAACCCATACCCGGCACGTAGCCGAACGTACATATCGCTGGGGTATTTAGGGGTACCGCTAAACCTATAGTCCTATTGCCCTTCATAACAGCGGCTAGGGGGTAGAGGGAGGTCGGTAGATACCCTCCAGACACCAAGGAGTTCAGAGTCCTGCTATACATCTCGCCGTTCAGGGGCAGCTTTGTCCTGGGGTCGATCCAGAGGTACCAGTCCTCTCCGTCGAGAGGGACTACCAGCGCTATGTTCAAAGCTCTCCCCTCCTTCTTTAAGTTCTCCACTGTTAGGCTAGCCTTACTCCACGTGCCCCCGCCCTCCACCCTGAGTGTAAACTTTAGCTCCCTCCAAACTCCCGAGTACTCCTCCAACTCTGAACCCGCCTGAGAGAGAGTTAAGTTGACCCTGCTCCACAGGGCTTCGCCGCTTAGCTCGGCGAGAAAGGGGGTTTCCACGTACAGCCAGGCTTCTACGCCAATTGGGGATACGTAGACTACGAGGTATAGCTCGGCTTTCTCCGCCCACTCTGGGGCCCTAGTTATATTCGTGAACCTCCTAGGAGCGGGCGTGCTGCCAGAAGGCGTCAATATCCTCCTCAGTTCCTCCCTTCCCTGAGACAGCCACCTAACCCATACTTCCGCGCTGGGGCCACCCTTAATATCCACGTAGCCGTTCCACCCCTGGAAGAGAGCTGAGAAAACGTACTCCCTCCCGCCGGTTATGTCCGCCTCGCCCAGCCTAACTACGGCTCTACCCTTCCCGCGGCAGGTAACGTTTACCCAGCTTCCCCCTAGGTCAACACCCCAGCCGCTCGGGAGTCTGGAGGCCCTAGGCTTAAAAACTAAGATGTTTCTCCCCCCGAGGATATGGGATAGCTCCCTCACCCATACCTCCCACCCGACCTCTGAGTTGTGCGTAGCCTTCACGTAGCGGCTTAGCCCCAGCGCTTGTTGAGCTATTAGAAACATCGCGACTTGAATTGATACGAGGAGCAAAGTTACGATTAGGCGCGTAGACACCACCCATGAATAGAGGAGCAACCTAGTTATTATGTAACGAGCTGAAAACTTAAACCCTTATACACTGAGCAAGCCGAGCTTAAGGAGTACTACGACGGCTAAAAATGCAAAGTTAAAGACCATGAAATAGTCCTCCGAAATCCCCCTAATACCTTTCTCTTTAATCCTCTTTGCCCACCTCTCTGTGTCCTCAGACTTAAAGAACAAGCTACCGGGCACGAATATTCCCCACCCTTCCTTCTTCTTAATGTCAGATAGAGGGGCTAGAGGGCATGCCTCGAACACACAGAGGTAGTCTAGGAGTATATGGGAGGCGTAGGGAGCCAAGACTAAGACCCTAAATACCTCGTCGATTAGGCCTAAGAGGAGGGCTATGGGTACGCCTATAAATAGCAGGCCTAGCGGCTCCTGTATCCAAGTCCTCTTATGGTACCAAGGGGCTTTCTTGTTGAGCGCGTGGTCGTAGTCTATTAGAACTCCGAACACCAGGGAGAACAGGGCGGATAAAGCTACGTTTAGGGAGTTAAACTCGACTAGGAGGAGACATAAGCTGAGCGCGAACACGTAATGGTTTAACTTATTCATCGAGTTTAATAGCGCAACCCCTTATTAAGTTGCTAGCCCTAAATCACCCTATATCCGACCGCTCTGCAGAGCCTCCTCAACTC
>CAZFWY010000113.1:0-3725 GCA_964522715.1 uncultured Thermofilaceae archaeon
ACTAACCCTACCACCCAGCCTAGCCACAAAGTCCTCCAACATCCTCTTAGCCTCCCCCGATAACCACGAAGACGCCAAACAGACACAGCCTAAATAACACCCCCAACCCTATAAATAACCCATCAAAACATCTAGCGCTAATCCCCCAGACGCTTAACCGCCTCCTCTAACGGTACGGTTTCGCCTTTCCTATACTCCTCCAAGGCCTCCCTAAGCACCTCCCGGTCCTCCCCGCTCATCTCCTCCCCAGGCAGGAGCCTATCCACGATAAACCACAACATCCCCTCAATCCTATTAACCCTCTCCCTGAGCATACACAAGGAACCTCCTGTAGTCTGCTTAAATATTTAAGCTCATTGTGCGTGCAAACGGTGGTATGAAGGTCCTGGGAATTTGTGGTAGCCCTAGAACCCGGGGTAACACGGAGATAATGCTGGGCTTCGTCCTAGGCGAACTCAAGAGTCTAGGAGCCGAGACCGAAACCGTAAACGTCTGCAGGATGAACATAAGGCCCTGCACTAGTTGTCGCACCTGCGTCACGACGGGTAAGTGCTGCGTAGACGACGACATGACGCGCGTAGTCATACCCAAGCTACTATCGGCAGACATAGTGGTCGTCGCGTCACCCGTATACTTCAACAACGTCTCAGCGTGCACCAAGGCGTTCATAGACCGAACCTGGTGTCTACGCGGCAAGCTCAAGAACAAGGTCGGCGGAGGCGTAGTAGTAGGTAGGGGCTACGGCCTCGAACTCGCGCTAGCCGCTATACACTCCTTCATGTTAAAACACGAAATGATAGTCTGCCACCGCGGCGTCTCGTGCAGAGCGTACGAGCTAGGAGAAGCCCTATCCGACAAGCGGGCCATTAAAGACGCCAAGAGATTAGCCAAGCGCCTATACGAACTCGCAGCAATGATACGAAGCGAAAATACAGGGCTTTAACCCCTCTAATTCCACGCGGACATTAACGCTCTCCCCGAGCATAGGGGCGCTCTCTGGGAAAAAGGGGAGGACAATGAAGTACTCGTTCGCTAGCACGGGCATGAGAGACCCTAATCTGGGCAGGACGAAAAACCCTATTATGCTCTGTTACTGATTCTTGGCTGGGAACCCAAGCGTCTACTCGGCGCGGATAACCCGGTCTATCTTACTCCTCATGTACAGGTTAGTATAGAACGTGGCGTCCTCGTGGAACCAGCTCACCCTATCCCTACTGTCCTGCCTGATCAGTCCCTTACCCAGCAACCTCCTAACCGCGTCCCTAGCGTCGTCCAAAGACATAGAACACCCCTCCGAAACCGCCCTGAGGCTAACCCTATGCGGGCTCCCCCTGATAAACCTCAACACCTCGAGTTCCCCACCCGACAACTCAGGCATAGAACTCCTATACACAATCACGCCATCCCTAAACACTACCAACTCGCCCGGCGCGAAGCCCAGCCAGCTCTTGTTGGAAAGTAGGCTTAAGGTAAGTCTGGCGTACAAGCAAGGAGTAATAGTCTTTGATCTGTCTAGTCTTTGGGATAATGTATGCTCTGGGCTCTCATGATCGTTGAGGCTATATGCAACCAAGGTGCCTGCACTTTCAGAGAGGTCTTAGAATACCTCGACAGGGAGTGGGAGATAGCTGGTAGGCTCCCCAGCAAGCATAGAGATGCCTTCAGGTACTGGCTAAGGAAGCTCCTCGAGGGCGGCTTCATGAAGGTCGTGGGAAGAAGAGGCAGAGCCCGCGTTTATGGGCTCACCGGCCTCGGGAAGTGGCTGTCCGAGTCCCTCGACGATTACAGGGAGTTCCAGCGGAGGTTCGGGTTTGGATTTAGCGGCGTGTGTAGGGAGTGTAGTACACTTAACAGGCTGGTACTAAGGAGACCTGTGCTTAAGACATTGTTTGTCAGCAGAAGAGGAATACTAAACGGAGAATCCATATGTCCCCAGTGCGGTTCGAAGGGCTACTACTGCGTGCATAACATCTACTCAGTTGAAATGTTCCTCAGCCTCTACAAAGGCCTAGCGTCTGAGCTAGGCCGCTTTTACCAAGAAGTCGTATGGAAGCCTCCAGTCTAGCTAGTAATCACTTACACAGTAATCCCAGGATTAAAGCGAGAAAAGGTAACCAGCTCCTTACCATACGGTCCCAGCCTTCAACCCTTTCAAAATATCCAATTTAAGTGATTACTAGCTACCCTCGATGCTCTCAAGCATTACCTCAATTTCCCCAATGATTTCTTATCAGCGAAGCTGCTCCTGTACAGCCCCACATCCTTCCTAAGATCATCAATCATCCTCCGCAACTCACCAACAATAACACTACTAATATCCCCAAAGACAGCCTCCACACACGAGAAAAGTTCAACCCTCATCACCCAGAAAATTGTATAAGAAAGAAATATTTTTCGTATATTCCAAACCAAAGCCACAACCCAACACCTAAAAACAACACCCCCCCATACTAACAACTAACACAAACCTAACACCACTAACTCCACGATTAAACCCCAAAATCACAGCTAGTACTTGACTAAGGAAAATAAAACCGTGAAATTACAAAGTAACTCTTACAGGTAAAGTCGATGAAGAAATACATCATTTATTCGTGACCATTTACATTTATTATAATGTTTAAATACTATTTATGTAGAACTGACAGAAGTGGTAATATGGAAGAAATCATTATATTCGAAGGAGATAAAGAGAAGCTGAAACAATTTCTAGCAGGAATAGGTATAGACATCCCTAGTGATAAATTAGATGAATTCTTCGACGAACTTCAAAAACTAGTTAATAAGACTGGGCAGGGCATTCTTTCTAAGAGCAGAGGCCTCCCCCAAACTCCCTTCCCCGGGGGTCGATTATATCGTATAATACCGAGAACTAATTATTCTATTAATACGAAAAGACTAGCCTTTCTCACAATAGCGATAGTAATAGATTATTACTTTACTAAAGGGCTGACGTGTTCAGCTATTTCTCTCTTAGGATTAGGACAAGTTATATATAAAATAAAGGAGAGAAACGGAGAGATATGTATAATAAAAACAATAGAAGAACTATCTAAAAGAACTAGAGAGTACTGGGTTCAGGAAAGCGAAATAATAAATGAATTATTAAGTTCTAGCGAGTGCAAATACCCCTTATACAAATGTCACTATAAAACAAACGGTAAGTGCAATATTAGTAAAGACGACATACTATCAATATTAGATTCACTTGAAGCAAAAGGTGTTATAGATAGAAGAAATGGTAGCGTATCAATAGAAAGTTTAATAAAGACAATAATAACAGGAGTTAAAAGAAGAAAGAAATAGCGAATATACATTGAGAGATGTTAATATATCAATACTGCCTAGTTCTTTAGAGATAAGGCTACATAAGTACGGCTGACAGTACGTCTTAGCCTATTAATGAAGACTGTAGATCTCAAGGTCACAACAAAGATCTCCTTTCTGACAAGAATTCGATACCCAGAAGCTTGTAACAAACACTGCAGAAATATTATACCCATCATACGTATATCAACATACCGTCATTTTCACCTAGGAGTTTCGATTATTTTAAATACATAATGCCTAATACCTAGAAAATAGGTGAGATATTATGGCGTGGAAGTCTGCTATTAATACACTTACGAGCTGGAAGGTAAGAGAGAAGATACTAGGTCTACTAAACCATGCTAAATACTTCAAAGAAGCAATAGTAGTACTAGTCCTAATAGCCTCGCTACCAC
>CAZFWY010000114.1:0-3719 GCA_964522715.1 uncultured Thermofilaceae archaeon
GGTCATAGTGAGACAGGGAAAGCTATTAAAATGTTGGTATGGTCGTAGATGGGTCAGAGCCTTTTTAAGCATCTACTCGTTGATTTACGTCGAATAGTATAGGAGGGTGGAACGGATGAGTTACGTGGACTTGGCGACGAGGAAGTTTTCGTCGGAGTTTTCATCCTTCCTGGATAAATGGGTCATCGTGAGGACAACGACGGGCAAGGAGTACCAGGGCAAACTTCTGGGATATGCCTCCCCCGAGCACTCCGTCGTGCTAGGAGATGCCAGAGATTCTGAAGGGAAGATGTACCCACGCATAGTCATATATGGCCACTCGGTATCCGAGGTTATACTAACGGAGGAGCCGTTAGACTTAGGAGCTCTTGCTAAGAGACTTGAGAGCTACTTCCCTCACATGGTTAAATACTACCCTGAGGCTAAGCTGATAATGGTTGACCGCGTAAAGGTCACAGAGAAGGGGGTAGAGGGTGGAGGGCTCCTAGCAGAGAGGGTGAGGGAGGTCTACGAAGCGTTCGTCAAAGAGTGGGAGGAGAAGAAGGCTAAGCATGAGTAGCTTTGAGGTACTCCACAAAGACGTGCTAGGGAGGATAGGAAAGCTCTATACGAAAAATGGGGTAGTGGAGACTCCAACACTTACACCAGTGGTAAACCCGTATAAAAACGTGTTAGAGCCAGCTGAGATAAAGAGCATAGGCTTCGACTTAGTAATCACTAACGCCTACTTGATCAAGAAGCACTACGGAGAAGTAGCCGTCGAGATGGGTGTGCACTCCCTCCTAGGGGTTAAAGGCCCAGTTATGACGGACTCTGGCGCCTATCAGCTCCTGGTTTATGGCGACGTTGAGGTAGGGCCTAGGGAAATATTCGAGTACCAGGTAGCGCTGGGGTCAGATATAGGCGTTATACTTGACATACCGACTCGTCTCTCATCGCCCAAGGACAGGGTAAGAGAGGAAGTAGAGGAGACTTTGCGAAGAGTTCGGGAAGCACTAACTGTAGATAGGCGGGGTATGTTACTGGTGGGCCCTGTTCAAGGTGGGCTATACTTAGACCTAGTAGCTCATTCAGCTAGTGCACTAGCGAACACAGACGGAGTTGACCTGTACGCGATAGGGGGTCCCACACAGCTCTTAGAGAACTATAGGTTTGCCGATTTGGTTAAGCTGGTAATGACCGCTAAAATGTACCTGCGCCCAGATAAACCAGTTCACTTATTCGGTGCTGGCCACCCATTAATAATACCCTTAATAGTCGCTATGGGGATAGATCTCTTTGACTCGGCATCCTACGCGTTATACGCCAGAGACTTGAGGTACATGACGCCTTTCAAGACTTACCGTCTAGAGGAATTAGAGGAACTCCCTTGCAGTTGCCCCGTTTGTTCGTCAATAGACATAGGCGACCTAAAAGAGATGCCCAGAGAAGAGGTTGAACCCCTGTTAGCCAAGCACAACTTGTACGTCTTGCTCCGCGAGATCCGGCTCACCCGCCAGGCCATTAGGGAAGGTACTCTTTGGAACCTACTGGAGAGTAGGGCTAAGTTGCACCCCTCCCTCTACCCAGCAATAGACATGTTAAGAAAATATATACACTTCATAGAGAAATATCACCCAACCACACACGCTAAAGTGTCGGCCGAATTCTTCTACGACGCGAAGAGTAGGTATAGGCCCACGGTCTACAGGCATTTTCTCAGGCTGCGAGATAGGTACGAGCCCCCGCGGAGGAGAATCCTAGTACTCCTGCCGGAGACGGAGAGTAAGCCTCCCACTAGGTATGGCTGGGTCAAAGAGCTTCTCGCCAAGTTAGAGAGCTTAAAGGAAGTTGTTCACTTCGCCGTTTACTCCGCAGTTTACGGAGTTATACCCCTAGAACTCGATGGAACCTATCCTCTTTCTCAGTATGAGGCACCTAATTCTCTCGTTGGGGAAGTTTATAGCGAAGTTGCAAGCGACATAGCATGGTATGTACGTCGTTATTATTCTATGTATTACAAAGCAGGTGTAGTAATACTTCACTACGGCGAGTACGGGAAAGTCGCTCATGCGGTTACGTCGGTTTTAAGGAGTGAAGGTATACGCTGCGAGGTTCTTGAGTGCCAATTAGACGATTTAGACGCTACAGCTAACCTACTGCGTGCAACAGTTAAGTTATTGCTCGGTGGCTCAAGCTATGCATAAAATCATTCTCCTCAGAGAAGCCCTGGAGGATTTTGTGAGAGAACAGGGATTAACAATCGACGACGTCTTAGATGCCATGGATGAGAGCTCAGAAGGAATAATCGAGTCTCTCCTCATGCGAGTTGACATCACGGAGGAAGAGGCCTTAGCCCTCGAGAGGACGTTTACGGCTCGCCAGTTAAACCTGCTAATCTTCGCTTTACATGTATTCTATATCGCAAATCCTTCGGGATACTATAAAGGATATGTCATCTACCCCCCTCCAGAAGCTGTATTAGGGCCAGATGGCCGTGTTACTCGCAAAGGATTATATATGATAATACGTAGCTTAGGTTTGACTCCGGGGAAACCTCTTAGATGAGTACTCCCATTATCTTTCTCTTGAGGAACGGGTTCTTCTTAGCGGCTTTCATCACTTCAGCCTCGATGTTGGAGTTCGGGGGCAATACTAGTTTAACGAAAACTCCAGTTCTACCTATTTCATCCCTACGGGTAAGCACCTGTACTCTTTCACTGACAATGTCTACTGATACTCCGAGCATCCTGGCTACTTCCTTCTCCCGCCCGATGACCGAGAATTCCACGTGCCCTTCTTTCACGGGCTTAATGAAAAGTAGCTCTTTATTAACGCCACACACCCTTTTCCCCTGCTTTACGCCTTGTAGATCTACGACGCCTCCGAACCAGTAGAATTCTCTCTCTAGCTTTGATAAAGGCGCTAGCGGGAGGTGGACGGAGGTTTCTTCGTCCAGGTATATGTACGCCTTAGGCGTGTGGCGGGGGGTTGGCTGCACGACTTCTTTTCTGATTATCCTAAATCCTCCTTCTTCTACAGCCAACTCTATGAGGTAAGTGGGCACAGGTCTTAGTATGACCACGTCGATGTCGCTGTCTTCCCTGACGTCTCCTCTAGCTACACTACCTAGAAGGAGAGGGTTTAACCCAACTTTGCGAAGAGCCTCCATTACGGCTTTAGCTTTCATTCTCTTTTTCTCCAGTACTTTCCATCTCTCCGAGGAGTAGACTACCAGTGTTTCATCGCGTACCCTTACTGGCTTCAAAAGACGCTCCCCTGATCCTCCTAGAACTCTCAACTACCCTAAGTAAGCCGTTCATAGCCTCCACAATTCTGTTCAGGGAGTCACTATCCTCGGTTTTCAGGAGTTCAGCGCTAAGCTGCGAGAGCTTCTGTATAGCCGCCCGCTCGACTTCCCGTATGACTAAATCTCCGTAAACCTGGAATTCCTCCTCATCGGTTGAAACTATGATGAAACGCATTCCACAGCTCGGGCAGACTATCTCCCCGCTCTTATATTTAAACAGAGGAACTTTGCAGTTAGGACATACCCTATCAAGCATTGTAGCTCCGGACTTCAGTAGTTCGGCCATTCTCTTTACAACCCTGGAATCCTCGGTCTTAGTTTTCATCACTTCTCACATAAGTATCGACGTGCTACCTTAAGGCTCTTTCTTTGCTGATGAACTAGGGAAGTCTTAAATAGTCTGATATACTCGTAAGCTGGGGGTGTGTAG
>CAZFWY010000115.1:0-3661 GCA_964522715.1 uncultured Thermofilaceae archaeon
ATATGGAATTAAATGCTGTCAAGTTAAGCACCTCCCCATGCTAGTGTTTTAAGCCTTGCGAACTCTGTAGCTCCCGGCAGGGGGCGTGGAGGTTCGTCGAAGCTCAGATGCACTCTAACATAATTGTAGAAGCATGATTGCTCTTATACGCATATAAATGTAATGAGAGCGGCCAGAATTATAGAGAGCATAGACGTTTAGTTTTGATTTGGGGCGAATAGATAGTGATTTCTGCTTGTTAGGCGCATAATATAATACTTGATATAAGGTGATTAGTGTCTTGGGGGAGCGTATGGCTATATCCGCTGAGCAGATAGTGGATATGTTCAAGAAAGACGCTAAGGCTAGAGGAGGCTGGCCTTAATGCTCATCTCAGACCCTGAGGTCAGGCTGGCGATAGTAAACGCAACCTGTGGGGAAATAGCGACGAAACAAGACCTGGAGAAACCGAGAAATGAGATTAAGAGCGAGATAGAGGCGCTAAGAAACGAGTTAAAGAGCGAGGTAAGCGAGTTGAGGGGCGAGATGAGGGTTGAGATTGACAGGCTCTACAGGTTGGTGTTTACGAGCCTGATAGGGATAATGCTCTCCATGGTAGTGACCGTGCTGGTGAGGGTTCTCCTGCCTTAGGTCTGTGACTTGGGGCCTAGTACTTTCGAGGTGAAAGTCGGGCTTCCGGTTGAGGACTATTGTGTTTCCATGCCAGGTTTAATCAGATATTTCATGAAAAATTTTAATTCCATGAGTTTATAATTATTCCTGGTGATATGCCGTGGGTAAGGTGGTTACTGTTACTTCAAAGAGAATGATAACGATACCTGCGGATATAGCTAGGAAGTATGGGATTAAGAAGTCTACGAAGTTAGAGGTTATAGATACAGGGAAAGGGATACTATTAGTCCCTATACCCTCTTTTAAGGACTTGTTCGGGGTTGACAGCAGGGAGATTGCGAGGGAGATTATACGCGGCATACACGAAGATAGGAGGAGGGAGGTAGAGAGGGAGGAAAAAGCTTGAGAAAGTACGCGTTGGATACGGGGAGTATTGAGCTATACTTTGCTGGAGATAAATTCATGAAAAAAGTTTATGATGAGGTAGAAAGAGGCGCGGCGAGGGCATTCACGCTGGAGACTAACTTGGCAGAGCTATACTACAAGACTTGTCAGAAACTAGGTGAGGAAATTGCTAGGATACGAGATATTAGCGTGAGGACTAGCCAGATAGAGGTTAAAGAAGTAGATGAAAGAATCTCACGTGTGGCTGGTAGAATTAAATGTAGGGTTCGCACGGTCTCGCTAGCCGACGCCTTGCTAGCTGCAGCTGCTAAGATATTCGGCGCTGCGGTTGTAACTACCGATGAGGATTTCAGGGAGATAAGTGGGCTGAGAGTCATAGTATTGGGGATATGACTGATTAACCGTGAAGACTAGGTGTTGTGCTCGCTGTCCTAGTGTCGGTATTCTCCAGGGGAAGTCGGGGTTCCTAAGGGTTTATGAGGAGTGGTTTAGCGGGGAAGAGATTCGATCCTTCCCGGGAAAGAGTGGATATATATGTTTTTAACGGTGAATACTTCTTGTTATATGCTTTAGACTTGGCAACTATCAGTTAATCGACCTAGCATATTTTTATAGGAGCTTTTTGCAATGAACTATTGAGCAGCAGGAGGGTGGCCATGGTGGCGATATTCCGCTCGCGGCTGCGCATCGCGGACATCGACTCGCTGGACTTCACACCTATGGTAGAGAACAAGATAGGCGATACTTTCCTCCTGAAGGGCGGGATTAAGCTGAGGATCATAGATAACGTAGGTATAGACCTCCAGAGAGAGTTTGAGGTTACGGACTCCATTGATGACTGGGGCAGTACAGTCCAGGACTTATTCGAGCAGGCGGCCTTCCTCACGGGCGACTTCTTCGTGGCTATTAAGTTCGCGTGTAAGAGAGGGCTTAACACGTCGGTTATCGAGGACTTCTTCGGGGTTGTGGCTAAGGAGATAGAGAGGTACTTTTTTGAGAGGGAGTACATAGTCGCTTATAGGGCTAAGAAGGGGGTTGAGCTGATAACTGGCTGGACGAAAGTGTTGACTGCCTTTACAGTGATAACGACCGCCCTTCAGGAGGACATGGAGGTAGAGGACATAATATCGCAGATAGTCTTCGCGAGGAAGAAAGGAGTGGGCGAGGTAGAGGAGGAGGGCAAGGAGACCCGGAGGATACAGAAGTTCGCCCCGGGCTTCATACATGATATATACGAGTAAGGCCATTCCTTCTCCTATCAGCCCCTCCTCTAGTCTAGGTATGTACATGTATAGTTATTAATTCGAATATCTACCCCTAGAAGTGGTGCTCCTAATGCATGAGTGGGGGATCGCTGAGAGCATAGTCAGAGCCGTGTTGGAGTACGCCGAGGGTGAGGGTATAAAGAGGGTGTGGGAAGTTGTGATCTCTGTTGGGGAGCTCTCCCAGCTAGACCTGGAGGTTCTAAGGTATGCTGCCGAGACACTCTCTAAGGGAACCCCCCTGGAGGGGGCGGTCTTCAAGTTTGATGAAGAGGAAGCCAGGTTCAAGTGTAACAGATGTGGGTGGGAGTGGGGCTTCGAAGACATCAAGTCCTCGATAGAGGAGAAGGTTGGCGTGCGGGTGAGGGATCTAGAGGGCGGTAACGACTTACCCATACACTACATGCCAGAACTCATCTACACCTACGCCTCCTGCCCTAAATGTGGTAGCTCTGACTTCGAGGTCGTCAGCGGGATGGGCGTGAAAATAGTGAGGTTGAGGGTCGATGAGTGAGGGGTTAGATTACAGGTATGTCGCAGCGAGGGCCAACCTCTCCCCTGTCAGGAAGGTGTTACTGGTGTGCAGCGGTAAGGGGGGTGTGGGGAAGAGCGTCTTAGCCGCGTCTCTCGCCCTAGCCTTCAAAGAGAAAGGACGGAAAGCAGGGTTACTGGATCTAGACATACACGGCCCCTCAGCTCCCCTAGTACTACGGGCGGAAGAGGCCGAACTCGTGGGTGGGAGGAAGGGGCTACACCCAGTGGAGGCTTCTGGTGTGAAGCTGTTCTCGCTGTACTACTACGTCGGGGATAGGCCAGTACCCCTTAGGGGGGCTTTGAAGGAATCCCTGTTGCTGGACATCTTAGCTGGAGTCTACTGGGGGGAGCTGGACTACTTGGTGGTAGACGAGCCACCGGGGACAGGGGACGAACTCTTAGTAACGCTTAGAGTCGTCGGGAGTAAGGCTAGTGCTGTAGTCGTGACTACTCCCTCCAGGCTGTCCCTCTCAGTAGTTAGGAGGTTAGTAGACCTGCTGAGGAGGGAGGAAATTAAGATAGTTGGGCTTGTGGAGAACATGAGCTACCTGGAGGTCAGTGACGGTAGAGTAGCCGTGTTCGGAGAGTCGAGGGTAAATGACCTTGGCATAGACCTTCTGGGTAGGATACCCCTAGACCCGGGGTTGGAGGGGGCGCTGGCCTCGGGTAGGGGTGTTAAAGCAGCTACGAGGTACTGGGAGGCTGTAGTGAGGGTTGCAGAACGGATAGAAAAGAAGCTGTCCAGGTAAATTATAGAACGTATTACTTTTTACTTATATGTTAATACATTATATATCGGGCGATGTCGTATAAACTTATTGATATATAAGGCTAAATAGAAGCTTTAG
>CAZFWY010000116.1:0-3616 GCA_964522715.1 uncultured Thermofilaceae archaeon
TCGCCTGCTCGTGGGCCTCCTGAGAGGTAGTGTACGAATATGTTGGTATCTACGAGCTTCAACCTTGTTCTCCCTATAGATTCTCGAACTCTGCTTCTAGTAGTAGTTGTTCTATTTCTTCTTCTGACGCTTTACCCAGTAGGCCGCGGTATTTCCTCAGTTTTTCCAGTCTTTCTCCAGGCCTTTCGATCCTGATGATAACTTCCTCGCCTTCCTTCAGCTCCAGCTTTCTTAGGGGTTTCAGGACTCCGCCCTCGTATTTGGCGCGTATGGTTACGGCCTTAGTCATGTCTGGCCTCCGAGCATGGTTCCGTTAATGGCAACTATATCTCTTTCTCCTAGGCCTTCTAGGAGTTCCGAGTCTTCTGGTGTTAGTGTCCTGGTGTCTACGTGTCCTTGGTGGTCTCTCTGTACGTGGTATACTTTGTATTTGAGGCTGTGTTTGTCTGAGAGTTTGCGTAGTATTTTTACTAGTTCGATGCTGTGCGTTGTTATTAGTAGTTGTAGGTTGTTTGTTTTGGCCATTTTTAGCGCGAAGTCCATTATGACTGCTAGTCCTTTGGGGTGTTGGTGGGATTCGGGGTCTTCTATCATGACTGCTGTATCCTTAACAGTGGATAGTGCGAGTCCTGTTATGACGGCTATTCGGGCTCCGTCTCCGAGGTCGTCTATTCTTACGGTTGTGTCTTTTAGCTGTACTGCGAGTCCTTCTGGGTATGGCATGTATGTTAGTCCTTCGGCTGTGGGTTCGTATCCCTGCCTCAGTACTTCTACTACTTGTTTGTCGAGTCTTTTGTGTAGGGCTTTTGGCCATACTTCTCTCTCGATGTGGCTTGGGTTTGTGACTAGCTCTGCGTCGATTAGGACGGCTCCACCTAGGAATCTGGTTTCTGGGGCTTCGACGTATTCGCTCAGTACGTGTTGTCCAGAGGTTTTTCTGAGAGTTTTGAGGTTAAGGAGTGTTTTCGTGGCGGCGCTGAAGTGGTCGTATTCCGCAAGTTCTGCCCTTACTTTTCTGGGTAGTTCTAGCCAGACTTCTTTCTCTTGTTCTATTATTTTTAAGGCGTATTTCATGCCTGTAGTGAATGTGAGGGTGATTTGAGCAAGGCTATGCCTGTGATGCTAGTTGTTGCTTGATTTCTTCGGCTAGGACTTGGGTTATTGGGCGTATCACGTTCTTCGAGGCTCTCCATATCTCCACGCCTATGACTTCTCCGCCTTCGCCGAGCTCTATGAAGACGTCCTCGCCCGCCTCTACGGTGTCCTCCACTGGCCCCTCCTTCACGACTATATACAGGATGTCGGCGTCGGGGTCGTAGTGCACGCGCCTCACCATACCTTTACCCACCTACCGCTTAATACTCTCCTCCGGGTTATTTTATCTACGCTTTTGGTGTCGATGACTGTTACCACGTGGTAGGCGTCACCGTGCCTCGTGTAGACCACTATTAACTAGTGCCCGCTCCTCTTAGTTCGCTCGCCGATAGCTACCATAGTGTTTGCGGTGATGTCATAATAAACACTTGAGGCTCCGAGGTCTAGGGCTAGTTCTACGGCTAGGAGTTTAATTACGCCGTCGGGTATGGAGGGTGGGTTTAGCTCTAAGCCGTCCTCAACTAGTCTTAGAAACACCCTAATGCCTCTAGGCTGAGGTCTCTGAGGCATTTGAAGTTCTTCACTGCGAATCTCGTGGGGGTTACTCTGAGCATTCCCCTCATTTTTTATTCAACCCGTATAGCTATGATAGTAGTATCGGCCAGTTAGGGGTCTATACGGCTGGCCCACTTTATGAACTCGGTGGCTATTCTATCCGTGATTTCCTTGGCGGCGTCGTATAGCAGGTTTAGTTTAATCTCTAGGTATCTCTGGACTAAGATGTTTCTTAGGCCTGCGAGCTTCGCTAGATCTTGAGCGAGTTTCACAGGTATTTTCCCGGCTTCTGCGAGCTTCCTAGGGTATTGGCCGTAGCTTTCGACTATTCCTAGGGAGTACACGGATACCAGGTGCCTGCATATGTCTAGCATGGCTTCGATTATCCTGTGCAGAGCTCTTTCGAGGGCTAGGGTTTCCCCGTAGCTTAGCCGGTTTAGCTCTTTGGTTAGTATCTCGTTTTTCAGGAAGTCCCTGTTTTTCCTGATTTCCTCTACTCTGGAGGTTATCACGGTTTTGTCTGGCTGTGGGTTTGGGTCTAAATTTAACCACTGCTTAACGGTTACTGCTTGGTCTGGGGCTTCCCACGCCTTGTCTATGACGGGGTCTAGGTCTTCGAGTGTTCCTTTGACTAGTACTCCTTCTTTTAGGATTTTAGCCGCTAAGAGCGGGTGGGCTGCGGATAGGTCTACTAGATCGATACGGTTTTCAGGCATATTAAGAGTTTCAGCCAGGATTGACACTAGTTCTCCCATGTCTAGTAGGCTTAGCTCTGTACGAGGCAGTACTGCGACGTCTAGGTCGCGCCCTAGCCGCCCATTCCTAACCGTGGATCCGAACAGTATTACCGCCCTGACCTTGTCCATTCTAGAGGCGGCGCTGCGCACTTTCTCGACGACGTACTTTACGCTGAGGTCAGATTTTCGCTTAGCCGCAGGTTCTAATTCTCTCTCCTCCATGGCGTATAGGTTCGCCCGTTATGGATCATGTAGGGCTTCCTATATGTAATCTCTCTATACTGATAATAGGAACCATTACGATCAGACGCGTCTTAACGCGCAGGCGGCGTGATTGCTTTTTCTTTAGCGGTATTCACAAGGGCCTCGATCATCTCTGTAAGTAACCGTGATACCTCTAAGATCTCGATCTCCACTAGCTCACCACTTTTGCTGTAGTGAAGGATGACGTCTGATGCTGCTTCCTCGCCGTAGTCTGGCTTTTCATCTCGTAACGTTATGACCAGGGCGTCGGCGTCTGGGCTGTACTTTACCTTAGCGCTTTTCATCTCTCTTTTCCGCGTTTGCCTTTTCTAGGGTTTTTATTGCTCTTTCGAGGTCTTTCTGGGTGTTTATTGGTATCCATATGTCGCTGTTTATTACTAGTGAGTACAGCTTTCCACTCTGGGCTAGGTGTGGTATTATTTCTTCTTCGAATTCTACTGGGTGGGGGGCGTCTAGGTCTACTTTCATTATTAGGTCATATACTGGGGGCTCGAAGAGGTATATTCCCGTGCTCGTGTATATCTCGACTTTGGGCTTCTCTACGAAGAGTGTTACTAGTCCGTCTCCGTTTATCTCTGCTTTCCCGTAGGGGTAGCGGGCTGGGTAGGCGAATACCGCCGTGGCCCACACCCCGTGTAGCCTTACTCCTTGTATGTGCCGCATCAAGAGTTTTAGGGGTAGGTGTGGGTCTAGGAATATGTCGTCTGGGAACGTTATGACAGCCCTCTTCCCCCTGTTGATGGCTCCTACTTGTAGGGCGTGTTTTAGGGCTTTGGCTTTTCCCACGGGTTTCTCCTTGGGGTTGAAGGGGTCTCTGCACGTCTTCACTTCTGGGTGGCTTTTCTCGACGTGGGCTTCCACCTGCTCGGCCTTGTAGCCTACGAGTACGGTTATGTCTGTGTACCCGTTGTCCTGGTAGTACTCTATGCAGCGGTCTATCAGTGTCTTCCCCCCTATTTCCAGCA
>CAZFWY010000117.1:0-3456 GCA_964522715.1 uncultured Thermofilaceae archaeon
GGGCTATCGGGGGGAGGGTGGGGCTGGTAGGTATAAGCTTCAGCCCGAGCATCTCCTTCGATGAGGTCTTCCTAGGCCCAGACGTGCCGAAGCTCATCCTGCCGTCAACGGGTTGGCTTGCCTCCCGAGTTAGGGATAAGATGATCCCCGGGAGAGGTGCCAGGATATCCGATAAGGTAGTGGTAGTAGAGGTTAAATGGGTCAAGCTAGAGCGCAGAATCGTGACTAAAAGGGCGGAGCTAGACTTACTTTCTTTCTTCGGCGACAAGGCAGAGGTAATTTTTAACTTACTGGACGAAATCGCGAAGGAAGGCGGGATGTCTTATAGGATGGCCTGTGAGTGCTTGAAGGACTACGGGGACGAACTGCTAGTCTACGACTTAATGAGGTATGGATTCCTAAAGCTCCAGCAGAACACCTTGGTACTGACCGTGAAGGGGACGGAGGCGTTGCGGAGACATGCTAGGACTGAGGGAGAAGAGGAGGGCTAGGCTCAACGAGTTGAGGAGGAAGGCAAGAAAAATCGTCAGAAGGGCTAGGGGGCTTCCCAGCCCAGACGATAGCAGTTTAGTTGAAGCCCTCCGTGAGCTAATGTCACTGTTCCCCTCCAAGACTGATTCATGGTTTGAACGGGCAGTGATCAGAGTGTTAATCGGGGTAAAGGGGAAGCGGGGGAGCTACTGGCTTGTCCCCGGGTTACCCGAACTCGGGGACAAGTACGCATTGTATGGGGTAACGTACAGAGACGGGAAGTACGTGTGTGACTGCTACCTACGGATGTATGGGAGAACCCGTGAGAAGGTTATCTGTACCCACGTCGCGGCAGTAATGCTGGCCCGAAGACAAAGGAAACTCCTAGAGTACGCCTAATGGCCTCGGCTACTTTCGCCCTATCTCTACGGTAATGCTCTTAACTCCCCTAATTCCCCTTAGTCGCGCTCGGCGGTGAAACCCTAGCTTTAGGCATTCTCTCTGGAGGAAACGTTATAACCGGGAAAATAGCGAAGTGCGATAATAGTACTTCAGTTGTCAAGAGGCTGTATACCCCTTCAGTATTCGGCGAAGAAGCAACTATTAAGGCTTGAGAAGCTGAAGAATACATTAGTATGAGGGGGAATAAATATAGAAGAAAGCGTATTGTTGTATATCCTCTAACGCTCTCTAAAAATACGCTTAAAATACTGGATAGTGTAGCTGAGATAAAGAGGAGGGCAACATACCCTATTACCATTTTAGATACTCTGGGTAGTAGAACAGGAGATTTGAATAAGGCGTATGACATAAAGGCCAATATTAGAGCTAAGAGCCAGTGCCTAGTAAGACCTGCCCTAAATGTCTCTATACGGCCTTGTTTGTCCTGAGGCATTTCGTGAGAAGAGGACTGCCCACCTTCCCTAGCGGAGGGGAAGATACGGACTATCGCTATTACTATACCAGCAACTTTCACATATATATCGAAGAACCCCTCTAGGCTATTCTCTAGCTCCTCGTATTCACTTAGCACTACCTCAAAACAATGGGTAGAGCTAAATAGCATTACAATGAAAAAGGGCAGAATACTTTGTAAAAAGAAAAAGATAGGCAAGGAATTAGCATATACACGTGGAGTATCCCATATTATTACTAGTAGCATAGAGAGGAACATGATATAGGATATTCCTATAGCACTAGCACTCATACATTCACGTAAACAGAATTCGCAGAGATAGATGAAGACAGCCAATAAAGGAATGAATATACAGAACGACGTTTTAGCATCTCTTACTCCTTCCTCTGCGATAATGAAGATAAAAACAATGTAGAAGGCGATATATATTGAAGATCTAAGCAAATTACGCGTAGGAATTGCGTGATTCGAGGTAATTATAACGATAGAAAGTAGAGATAGGAGGTATAGTGTCATTGCTGATAATGTTAAGGGGCTTATGATAAGAACTAACCACTTTTCTCTTCCCTCCGAGCCAGACATACGCTATAGCACCTCATAAAGCACCTTTTTGAAAGTAAAAAACACAAATCCCTAAGCAACCTGTTGCACGGTCCTTAAAAATCCCATGCTCCCTAGTTCGTAAACTAACGCTTCTCTCTCCAAAGAACGTACTCGGATAAAACCCATAAGGAGAAAAGAATGAAAAATGCAGCCTCCAGACTCAATACTCCAAGCGCCTTTAAGATCGGGAGCAAAGCAACCACGAGGCAAACACAGAACAAAACAACTCTTCTCAACTTATTCATCCCGTTTACCCTCGGAGCCTTTACGTAAGGCCTCCGTCAGTATTAAGGCTACCCCCCATGAGAAGAGCAGCAGGAAGAAACCGAGGCCTAAAGCGTAGGGGAGGACCGAGGTATACCCCATACACGCCAGCTTCAACACGGGGTAGATGAAAACCGTGAACACCGCCAGGCAGATAACGCACCTAGCGATAACGACGAAGAACCTCCTACCCACACCACCACCCACAACCAAACACCCCCACCAAAATAAAAAACTTCCTATCCCTTCAACGCCCTGGAGAGCGCCGTTAGGGCTATAACCTCCCATCCGGGCAGGGGTCTAAGCCGTCCATCCTCGTAGAGGAAGACCCTCGGCCTAGTCGCGAAGCAGAACATAACCAACAAACCGTACAGCGAGACCTGAACCTCCTCACTCCTCCTAGTATCCCTATAGCTTTTGTATTCTACCACCCTGGTGGGAACGCCTTTCTCAAAAACCACCTGGTCAGCAACCCCGTAGAGCCAGCCGAACCTGAACCGCCAGGCCAGGGGTAAAGGACAGGCCCACACCTCTTCGTAAGCCGCTGAGTAGGGATCCAGCTGTAGAATCCTACGATGGTACCTTCTGCCACACTCAGCCCCCTTACCCCTACCCCGGGAGAAGCGCCCCGCAACCTCTGACACGGAGAACCTATCCCTAGACTTTCTGGCCTCCTCGTAGAGAGATAAACACCTGTCCAAGAGCTTAACCACGTCAACTCTTCTCAACGTCCTCCACACCCCCCTCAGTTATCCGGAACTCCGCCTCCGCCTTCCTCGGTAAATACGGGCTGTCCAACACCTGAATCACGTGGAGGTCTCCTTTTTTACGGAGGATGAAGCGGTGGGTGCTGGCGTGGGCCAAGATATTCCCGCCTGCTGGCACCCGTATAGAAGCCAGCCCGGGGATGGGTTGTGTTAGGACGTGGTTAGTGATTACTACGTAGAGGGGGGCGTAAACCCTCCCCAGCCTCTTAAGCCAGTCCAACAAGTAGTTGAGGCGCTGCTGCCTCCTAGCCAGCATCTCAAGCCCCTTAAACTGAGCCCTGTAAAGCGCCATTACGCTATCGACAACTATCAGGCGCACGTCGCCGCCTTCTAGCAGTTGTGGCGCTACCATCCTAACGGCCTCCTCCAACTCTACGACAGTTATCACCCTGTCAACCAAGATGTTGGATAGAGTCTCGTTAACGTCGAGGCCTA
>CAZFWY010000118.1:0-1478 GCA_964522715.1 uncultured Thermofilaceae archaeon
CACTGCCCAGAATCTAACTTGACACTTTACGGTAAGACCCTCAAGAAAGCGGAGGAAGTAAAGGCGTTCGGAACGGACTGGCCTCTATTGTTAGGCAGCGTTAAACACCAGTATCAACTAGCCGTTAAAATACATGGTAAGCGGTATAGGGCCATACTGTTAGAGAGAGCTACCCTCGGAGGGTATGAAATCTTTGGGCTTAAACCCGCCAGGGATTACGCGTTGTTCGATGCTAAGCTGACCCGCGTGTTAAACGACGGCGTTAATCCGTCTTACGTCGTCGTAGACGGCGAGGTCGTAGTCGAGGAGGGTAGACTCAACGGGTATAGTTACAGTGATGTGCTTAAGATTACCAGGGAACTAGTCAGAGAGGCTATGGAGAGGTACCCGCAGGGATAGGGACATGAAGGTTCTCGTAGTGGATTTTGGCTCGCAGTATACCCATCTTATAGCGCGGAGGGTGAGGGAACTCGGAGTATACAGCGAGATAGCTCACAACCAGTTAACGCCAGAGGATATAGGCAAAGACGTTGGGGCAGTTATACTCTCGGGAGGCCCTAAGAGCGTCTACGAAGAAAATAGCCCGAAGCTACGCCCAGACACTTTGAAGTTCCTCCTGGAGAGGGACATACCCATCTTGGGAATATGCTACGGCCACCAGTTACTGGCAGCAGAACTAGGGGGAGAAGTGAGGAGGGGGGACAGCGGCGAGTACGGCATCACTATCCTCAACGTATTAAAAGATGACCTCATCATGGCGGGTACGCCTAAGGTACAGAAGGTATGGATGTCACACCGCGATAAGGTCGTAACTCTGCCCGACGGCGCTGTTGTAATCGCCAGGACTAGGTACAGCGAGATCGCCGCGTTCCGGTACGGAGACAAAGTTTACGGAGTGCAGTTCCACCCAGAAGTAAAACATACAGAGTACGGCAGAGAGATCCTGTCTAACTTCTTATTCAGAGTAGCTGGTTTGGAGAGGAGCTGGTCGCCCGAGGATCTAGCCTCGGAGAAGGTGAAGAGGATAAAGGACCAGTACCGTGGGGGTAACGTGTTGATAGCGGCGAGCGGCGGCGTCGACTCTACGACCGCCGCAGTCCTAACTCTCCGCGCCCTAGGCCCAGACGTGGTGCACCTGGTAGTAGTAGATACCGGCTTACTTCGGGCAGGAGAAGCTGAGAAAGTCGTTAGGGACCTGAAGAAGCTAGGGTTTAAACACGTACACTTAGTCAATGCTTCCAGTATTTTTCTGTCCAGACTGAGAGGAGTGACAGATCCCGAGGAGAAGAGGAGGGCGATAGCCAGGACTTTCTTCGAGATATTCACGGAATATGCCAAGAAGTTGGAGGAGGAGTACGGTAAGTTCCGCTACTTGGTTCAAGGGACGATATACCCGGACAGGATAGAATCCGGGAGGGCTGGCGTGGGGTCGGCCAGGATTAAGAGCCACCACAACGTTACGCTGACTGAGGTGCTAG
>CAZFWY010000118.1:1578-3299 GCA_964522715.1 uncultured Thermofilaceae archaeon
TAGTAGTTAGCGAAGACGCTATGACCGCCGAGTTCGCTAAATTACCCTGGAACGTTATAGAAAGGATAGCTACACGCATAGTCAACGAGATAGAGGGAGTCAATAGAGTCGTCTACGACGTAACTAACAAGCCGCCAGCCACCATCGAGTACGAGTGACATAGCCGTTATATTTGGCGTTGAAGAACCATATACGGTGTTACGATTGTCTAAATATAGGACGCCTTTAGCCGATCTACACAGCGAGCTGGGAGGCAATCTAGGAGACTTCTCGGGCTGGCTAATGCCTATAGACTACGGAGACATGCTAGGAGAAGCCGTGGAGACTAGACGATCAGCTACCGTTTTTGACGTAAGCCACCTGGTTAAAATAAAAGTTGAGGGGCGGGATTCAACCGTCCTCCTCCAAAGGTTAGTAGCTAAGGATATCTCGAAGCTAAGAGTGGGAACTATTCTATCGCCCACCGCCTTCCTCAACGAGAGGGGGGGCTTCGTAGACGACGTAGCTGTGTACCGCTTAGGGGAGGAGTACTTGATCGTGGGGAACGCGGCTAACTGGGAAAAAGATGTGAAGTGGCTTCAGAGACACACGAGAGACTTGGAGGTCTCAATACGCGATTTAACGACGGAATACGCTATGCTAGCCGTACAGGGGCCTAAAGCCTTAGAGTTCGTCTCAAAGATTGTAAACAGTGTGGGACGGTTAGGCAAGCTGGAATTCCTCAGAGAACCTGTAGATGGAGTATTAGTCTTAAGCAGGAGCGGGTGGACGGGGGAGGACGGGTGCGAGGTAATAGCTAAGCCAGAAGTGGCTGCTGACCTGTTTAGAAAGCTAGTTAAGGAGGGGGTTAAACCCGCTGGCCTCGGGGCACGCGATATCTTGAGGATAGAGATGGGCTACTGCCTATACGGCCACGAGATAGACGAGGAAACAAACCCCATAGAGGCCAGGTACTGGGTGTTCTCGTGGAGGAAACGTGACTACATAGGCTCTGACGCGCTTCTAAAAGTACTGGAGAAGGGGGTTAGAAGGGTTAGAATAGGTCTAACCAGTAAGAAACGCGTGCCCATTCCAAGGCAGGGCTCACCCCTCTACTCGGGTTCTAGCCCCGTGGGGTATGTGACCAGCGGCACCTTCTCGCCGAACCTTAAGAGAATAGTAGCTCTGGGTTACGTTAAGCCCAGCCACGCAGTCACTGGTCTAAGGCTTGAAGTAGAGATTAGGAGTCGGAGGTACCCCCTCAGAATAACGGAGATACCATTTTATAAGGCGGGGTAAGTAGCTACGTAGTATGTCACAGGAATACCACGTGATACATCGACCGAAGATAAACAAGTTCCTGATAAGGCTGGTGCCGGGCAAGTACGCATATCTAGGCTATAAAGTGGAGGGAGGGAAGTTCTACATAGAGACCACGTATACGCCGGAAGAGTATAGAGGACGTGGAATAGCCGCTTATTTGACCCGAGTAGCTATTGAATGGGCCAGAGAAAAGGGGTTAAAGGTCGTCCCCGTCTGTAGCTACGCCGTATACTTCTTCAAGAAAAACAAGGACTTATGGGACGTTCTAGCTCCTGAGGGGCTTAAGGCAGTTAAGGAGACCTAACAGTTCCTGGTAAGACGTATTTAGCCAGTATTATCAGCGCCAGCCCGAGGAGACCTAGAGCCAGGCTTACCCTAAGCACCACTAATTCCGATACTGTCTCTTTGTACTCGGTCTT
>CAZFWY010000119.1:0-3256 GCA_964522715.1 uncultured Thermofilaceae archaeon
CGTGGGAGGTATTGAGCAACATCGGTGAAGGTTTCTTCAAATACGAGCCTGAAACCCTGGAGCTGAAGCCAGCCCTAGCCGAGGACTATGAAGTTAAAGACGGAGGTAAAGTATGGATATTAAAGCTGCGTAAAGGCTTGAAGTTCAGCGATGGAACTGAGTTGACGGCTGAGGTCGTCAAGTGGTCTATCGAGAGGGTTGCTAGGATAGAGAGAGACCCGGCCTGGTTCGTCCTGGACTTCGTCGATAAAGTCGAGGTCGTGGACAAGTACACTGTTAAGATAGTCCTGAAGCAACCCGTGGCCTTCTACAAGGCCGTGCTGGCAGTACCCACTTACTTCCCCGTATCCCCCAACTCCTACTCAGCGGACAAGATAGACTCCGACAACACGTCCGGCGGTATAGGCCCCTACAGAATCGTGAGGTTCGTGAGGGATCAGGAGCTCGTCTTAGAGGCTAACCCCAACTACTATGGCGAGCCGCCCAAGACCAAGAAGATAATCATCAAGTTCTACAAGGACGCTACCGCGCTTAGGCTGGCCCTGGAGAGCGGCGAGATAGACATAGCCTGGAGGACTCTGAACCCATCAGACATCATAGACTTGAAGAGTAAGGGCAAGTACAACGTTATAGAGGGTAACGGGGCTTTCATTAGGTACATAGTCCTAAACACTAACATTGAGCCCCTAAACAACAAACTAGTGAGGCAGGCCTTAGCCGCAGCTCTAGACAGGAAGAAGATCTGCGACGAGATATTCATGGGCACTATGACCCCTCTGTACAGCCTAGTCCCCGCGGGGATGTGGAGCCACATAGACGCCTTCAAGGAGAAGTACGGTGAGGGGCCCAACCTGGACTTGGCGAGGGAACTACTCCGCAAGGCTGGCTACTCTGAGACCAATAAGTTAAAGCTGGAGCTTTGGTACACGCCAGCCCACTACGGTAGTACTGAGGCCGACGTAGCCGCCGCTATTAAGGAGTGCTGGGAGGCCACCGGGATGATAGAGGTGGAGATTAAGAGCGCTGAGTGGGCCACCTACATAGACCTCACTAGGAAGAAGGGGTTACCGATAACCCTGTATGGCTGGTACCCTGACTACATAGACCCGGACAACTTCCTGTTCCCGTTCCTACACACGGGCTCTAACAGGTGGCTGGGGAACCCGTACAGCAACCCAGACCTAGACAAGATACTGGAGGAGGCCCAGATAGCCCCAGACAAGTCCAGGAGAGAGGAGCTGTATAAAGAGGCCCAACGAATACTCGCTGGGGACGCGCCTATAATCCCGATATTCCAAGGTAAGCTATACGTGGTGACTAAGCCCGAGATTAAGGGAGTGGTAATAGATCCCTACATGTTGCTGAGGTACTGGCTGATATACAAGGAGTAAGGGGCTAAGAATTTCTTTTACCTTCCTTTTTTAGTTTTTTGAGGTGTAGCTAGAGATGACCTCGCTAAGGGCGTTTATAGTGACTAGGCTACTACTGACTATCCCCATGGTTCTGACTCTATTAACATTAGTATTTATTATAATGAGAGTTCTCCCGGGAGACCCTGTCTCAGCCGTTATCGGGATGAAGGCTTCCCCGGAGCACATAGAGAGGATTAGGAGGGAACTTGGACTGGACAAACCGCTATGGGCGCAATACGTAGACTATCTCTCGAACCTGCTGAGAGGAGACCTAGGCAGGTCTATGATATGGGGTAGGCGCCGCGTGGTGGATGAGATATGGGATAGGTTCCCCGCCACTCTTGAGTTATCTATAGCTGGCTTCGCCGTGAGCGTAGCCATAGGTTTACTGACCGGTACTAAGGCCGCGGTCGAGCAGGGCAAGGGTAGTGATGTCGCGCTGAGAATTGCCAGTATAGTGGCCTACGCGATGTTCATACCCCTACTGGGGATGCTGTTACAGCTGGTATTCGGCGTCTACCTCAGGTTGTTCCCCGTTGCCGGGAGGAAGAGCCCGATAATAGATGTCCCTAAGATAACAGGTTTCTACCTAGTGGATAGCTTGATCGCAGGGAATATAAGCGGGGTAGTAGACGCCCTATGGCACCTAGCTCTGCCCTCAATAACTCTGGGGATAGTCCTATCGGGGATCTACACGCGCTTGGTGAGGGCTAGCATGTTAGACGTCCTGGAGGAGGACTTCATAAGGGCTTTGAGGGCGCGGGGGATACCTGAGGACACTGTCCTCTATAAACACGCCTTGAAGAACGCTTTCATACCCATCCTTACCATGATGGGGCTTCAGTTCGCCCTCCTACTCGCTGGCGCAGTGCTGACCGAAACGACCTTCTCATGGCCTGGCATAGGGACTTTCCTGGTAGAGAGGATAGAGTACAGGGACTACACGACCGTGCAGGGCACCATAGTATTCTACGCCTTACTGGTCTCCTTCGTTAGCCTGGTAGTAGACATACTATACGCCTACATAGACCCGCGGATAAGGTACTAGGGTGAGGTGGATGATGCTAATAGCCTTGCTCAGGGACTACCTGAAGAGAAGGCCGGTGGACACTATACTCACCCTTAGCGGCACGGCTATAGTCGCCCTAATAGTGGTCATGGCTTTAGCCGCGCCTCTCATTGCCCCTTACGACCCATATGTGTCGGTTGACGAAGCCCTACTCCCACCCTCTCCTAAGCACTTAATGGGTACCGACAACTTAGGCAGAGACGTATTCAGTAGGGTGGTGTACGGCTCTCAGATAATACTCGTAGTGGTGCTCACGTCAACACTTACCTCGATGGCCATCGGGGCAGTGCTGGGACTGGTCTCGGGGTATTTCGGAGGTACTCTTGATAGAGCTATCTCCGTGATCATGGACAGTATATACGCCTTCCCTGGACTAATACTAGCCATAGCCTTCGCTGCTATGCTCGGCCCCGGAGTAATGAACACCATGATATCCATATCAGTGGTCTACATACCCACCTACTTCCGCATGGTTAGGGGACAAGTGCTGAGCGTTAAGAGCAAGTTATACGTGGAGGCCGCCAGAGCCTTAGGTGCCAGTCACGGGAGGATAATGATCAAGTACGTGCTCCCCAACGTCCTACCCGTGCTCCCAGTTGTCTTCTCCATGAACGTGGCAGACGCTGTCTTGACAGAGGCCGCCCTAAGTTTCCTAGGCGTAGGTGTGCCCGCCCCCACCCCTGACTGGGGTTTCGACTTGAAGAACGGACAGAGAAACTTACTGGCCGGTTACTGGTGGGCTTCTACGTTCCCCGGGATATTCATAGTCATATTG
>CAZFWY010000120.1:0-3246 GCA_964522715.1 uncultured Thermofilaceae archaeon
ATTCCGTCGTCTCAGTTACTAGCCAGTGTAGAGGAGACAACGAAAAATTAGCCAGTACAGGGAAATATCTCGTTTAAAATAGGGAAACCCCTAGCTCATCGAAGCCCAGAGGAGGTCGCCGAGAACTACCGAATACCCCTAGAAGCCGTCCGCGAAGCCCTGAGGTACGCTCTAGAGACCCTAAGGAAGCTGGAGGTCATAGCGGTTGAAACTACTGGCTGACGCGGTTTTTACTACAGCAAGTATCCTCCTTCTGGAGATATCTCCTCTAGATTACCAGCCCTCGGGTTTACCTTGAATCCTAGAGTTTCGAGGGCATACACTCCTAGTAAGGGCGTAGGTACGTCTAGCTCGGCGACAAAAGCTGGGCCTCTCCTACCCCTAACCTCGACTTAGGCTAAGTACAGCCTAGCCTTAACCCTCCTGCCATCAGCTAGGGTCAGCTCAACAGTGTAGGGTGTCTCGACGAGGCTCAGCTCGCTGACGGTCTTAGAGTCTAAAACTATGTACGTAGAACCCGTATCTACAAGCATCCTGATAGTTTTAGAAGCCTTCCTACCGCGGACGAGGACATCAACGTACGTAAACCCCACTGCCCAGCCCCGTAATAAATAGTTAAACTGAATTTAAAAGCATACCAGTAAGAGCTGTACGTAACTACGTCTACGCGGATTCCAAGTATATCCTCAAGTTCAGCTCTACTGAGACGAGCGGGCTTCTACTCTTCTCGAACTCCACTGAGAGATCGAGGTAGCTGCCCTCGCCAGACTCCCCTCTAGCAAGCGACCTAAACACAGCCGCTCTGAGAGATGTTTCTCTCTGGATGTGCGGAGAGATGCTACATAGTGACGCATAAGTCGCGTGCTGGGGTTACCGTTAATTTCCGGGCGAAAATGTTTATCCTGTATGTCCCGTGTGTTTACGAGCTTGGTTGGGAGTTTCCCGCTGGCAGCTTCGCGAGAGAGTATTAAGAGGGCCTTGGATGACCAGGTGAGGTTGGGCGTTGATTTCCCCGTTCTGCCGCAGTTGAGGGATTTCGTCAAGATCTACGTGGAGCCCCTAGTCCTGGGAGGAGTCGTTGAGGAGGTCTCTGGAGGGTATAGGTTAAAGGGGAAGACCGTTACCGAGGCCGAGGTTGTTGTTCCATGGGACTTAGAGTATGGGGCTAAGCTGGCGCGTGAACGCGGCTTAAGGTTTAGGCTGGCGTTTACAGGGCCTTTCACCATGGCTTCTAAGATAGGCCTTCCGGGCCTCTCACGGGTGGAGTTGTCAAGGTCTGTCTTATCGAACCCCCGCCTGACTGAGGAGGTAGTTAGTTACGCTTCTAGGCTCGCCGAGCTACTGAGTAGAGAGCTGAGGCCCTATATGGTGTGTATTGACGAACCGATACTATCCGTTATCGTGGGTTCTAGGCGCGTGCTCTTCGGCTACACCACGGACTACATTAGGGAGTCCCTGGACAGAGTTTTGGCGGGGTTTGAGGGGGTTAAGTACAGGGGGGTTCACGTGTGTTCGAGGTTGCCGCCCCTATTGAAGGAAGTGCTGCTAGGCCTTAAAAACGTGGAGTTCTTAGACCACGAGTTTCATGACATACCGGAAAATAGGGGGTTCTACTCTCGGGAGGAACTTGAGGAAAGCGGGAAGTACATAGCTTACGGCGTGATTTCCTCAAAGAAAGTACGGGTTGAAGATTTAGAGGAAGTCTATGGATTGATAGAACAAGCCTATGGGGACTACAGTGATAGGCTTCTGCTGGTTAAGCCTGACTGCGGTTTCGGCGGGTTACGGGGGGTTCTAGGCGGGAGAGAGTACGAAGAAATCGTTCTGAAGAAGGTAGAAGTATTAGTAAAGGCTACGAGGAGGTTCAATGCCAGTCGTCGAGATTAAGCGTGGCTCACGAGTAGTAAGGGTGAAATGCCCAACAGGGGCTAGGCTATCGAACGTCTTGAGGAAAGCGCTAGGCTGGTACCTACTCCCCTGTGGAGGTAGGGGTATCTGCGGTCTCTGTAAGGTTAGGGTAATCGTTGACGGCCTCTCCGAGCCTTCAGCTATGGAGGCTGGGCACGAACTACCTAGTGGTTATAGGCTCGCCTGCCAGTCAAAAGTGGTCGGGTACACCGTAGTCGAAGTGGAAGGTTTCGAGAAGAAGCCCGTCGCATACGGAGTTGAACCCTCTAAATATGACTTAGACCCTCTAGGCGAGGGTTACGGCCTAGCTTTTGATGTGGGGTCTTCAAAGATAGCGGCCGCCCTCGTTGACCTTGAAACTGGGCGGACGGTCGATTATGGATACGCCGTTAATCCTCAGGTCTCGTGGGGGGCTGACGTCGTAAGTAGGATTGCTTCTATAATTAAAGACCCAGCCAGTCTCGCGGAGATGAAGAAGAACACGGTTAGAACGTTGGCAGACCTCGGGAAGAGGCTACTCCACAAAAATAAGCTGGATAAAGTAAGGGTGGTTGTAGCCGCTGGTAATAGCGTAGCCCTGCCAATAACGCTTGGAGTAAACCCCTCACCGCTCGGCTACGCGCCGTACGATAACCCCCTTGACGACTATGTGTGGAGCTCTGCTCGAGAAGTAGGCCTACCCTGGGAGGCGGAGTTCATAGCCTTACCCCCTCTGAAGTCGTTCGTAGGGAGCGACGCGTTATGTGTCGCTACCTCGGCCGCTTTACACGGGTTCACAGGGAACTCGTTACTCGTGGATATCGGTGTTAACACGGAGGTTATCTGCTACGGGGAGGAGGTTTACGCGACCTCGGCTCCCGCTGGCCCAGCGATAGAGGGAGGTTACATGTCGTGTGGTGCTAGCGCTTTGGAGGGAGCTGTAGAGTACGCTAGGTACGACCCATCTATAGGGCGGGTAAACCTGGGATACTCTGAGGGGAGAAAGGGGTTAGCGGGGTCGGCTATAGTGTCGCTTATAGCTAGCTTAGTCGAGGGAGGAGTGATAGATGAAAGAGGGAGGATAGTCAAACCCCATGGGGAGAGGGAAGGGGTAAGATACTTCGAGATAGGAGATGACCTCATTCTCACCCAACTCGACGTTAGAGAATTTCAGAAAGCCAAGGCTGCAATAGGGGCGGCATGTGTTAAACTGTGTAGGTTGCAGGGCGGGGCACCCCGAATCGTAGTCCTAGCCGGTAGTATGGGGACGCTCATCGACCAACAAGACGCTGTTAGAATTGGGCTAATTCCGAAGGCCAGACTCATCCTACAATACGGTAACCTCGCCCTGGTTGGAGC
>CAZFWY010000121.1:0-3231 GCA_964522715.1 uncultured Thermofilaceae archaeon
TATACCCCAGGAAGGAGGAGGGACTACTACTCGAAAACCTAGTATTTATGGAGCTCAAGAGGAGGGGCTACCGCGAAAACAGAGAGATGTACTACTGGAGAGACCCCACGGGCAAAGAAGTAGACTTCTTAGTCCTAAGAGGCGGCGCAGCCCAGCTAATACAGGTAGCCTACGAACTCACCTACAGAAACATAGACAGAGAAGTGAAGCCGCTTGTAAAAGCCGCCAAACAACTAGCAGTCAAAGACCTGACGATAATAACGTGGAACCAGCAACAAACAATACGCCGCGGCAACCTCGAAATAAAGGTAACACCCCTATGGAAATGGCTACTGAGGCGCTAACCCGGCCCCGCTCAAACCTCAAGCACTCTCGGCTTGGCCTTCTCGAACCTCTCCTCCATGTCTTTTAGGGAGAAGAGCATCACGTCTTCCTCGGGCTCAAACGTGAAGCCACTCCTAGAGTACAAGACGTAGACCTCCCTCCTCTCCCCCCTCCTCCAAGGGTACTCCTCGGCCCTAGACATCAACCTGTACAGAACCCGCTTCTCCACAGGCCTAGAACTCCACTTAGCCTCTATGAAGTAGGCGGTCTTAGAGTACTTATCAACGGCGATCCCGTCGAACTCCACCTCACCCCTCCACCACCTGCCGATGTTAGTGACCTCGACATCGCTCTCCTTAGCCAGCAGGACAAAGTGCTGTAGCGCCACGTCCTCAAACACCAGCGACGCGTAGGAGTCTATCTCGCGCCTAACTACGTCTAACACCTTCTCCTCGGCCCCCATCTCCAGCAGGCCCCAGCGGGGGAAGACGAACCTAAACCAGAACCTGAAGAAGTTATCCGCCAAGTAGTAGCGGGCTTTACCCCTCTTCCTCTCGAACAAGGGATACCTCCTCTCGAGGAGGCCGAGCTCGTCAACCAGCACCCCGACGTACTTCCCCACGTCGCTAGTCTTAACCCCCACGTAGTCGGCTATCTCCCCCAGCTTGGTACACTCGTTAGCCACAGCCTCCAGAACCCTGACGTACCTAGACGGGTCTCTAAGCTCCATGGAAAGGGAGATAAGGGGCTCCTCCCTCAGAGGCGCACCCCTGCTTAGAACAAGTCTCAAAATATTGCCGTAGAGATCCACGTCGTCGTCCACGCGGGACAGGTAGCCCGGAGTACCCCCAAAGACGGCGTAAGCCCTAACCTTATCCTCCTCGGAGTACCTGTCCACGAAGACCCTCGCACACCTGTAACCGAAAGGCTCAACCTTAAGGATGCGGGCGGCCCTACCGTACAGGGGGGCCTCGGGGGAGAGACCTATCCTCTCCATCATACCCACGGCGGAACCCGATAACACTAAGACCTTGCCCCTCCACCCGGGGTTCAAGTCCCAGCTCGCCTGAAGCTCTGTAACCCCACCGGTACCGTGCAGCCTCTGAAACTCGTCCAACACCACAACCCTGAAGCGCGACCCAGCCAGAGTATCGTAGAACTCCCTAAAACTGCGGAAGTAAGGCGTGTATGTCAAACCCACCTGCTCGCCGTACTGCCTAGCCAAGTCCACCAACGCCAGGGAGGGATCGGTATAGTTAACCATGAAGTAAAGCGCATCCCTACCCCTACAGAAAACGCTCAACATGAAAGTCTTACCCATCCTCCTACGGCCATACACAATAACAAGCCCACCAGACCCGTAAACCTCCTCCAAAACCCCCAGCTCAACCTCCCTATCCACAAACCTCATACTCTCAAGTCTCAGACCCTAAAGTCTCAGACCCCAATTTATCAGTAACGCGGCACAGCGGTCAAACAGGAGAAACCTACCGGGGGCTGAAAGCCTTAACCCAGCTCCCCCAGTATTGTGTCGAACTTCCTCAACAAGTTCTCCTTAAGGTCTCTTATCTCCCCCTCAAGTCTCTCAACCCTCTCCTTAAGCTTTCTGACCTCTTCCTCCGTCACTATAGCTCTACACGTCATCTCGAACAGGAGGGCCTCGTTGAGGGCTAAGGGCCGGAGGTCTTTGAGACCCTCCCTCCTAGCCTTCTCCCTAATCTTAGACGTCAACGCCTCGAGAATCTCCTCGTCACTATAACCCTCGAAGACCACCCGCGGCATGTACGCCATCACCATCTTAGGCTCCTCACCCCCCTCCCCCACGCCGACCACGAAGAAGACCAGCAGTTCGTCCTCCCAGGGCTTAAGGCTACGCCTAAGCCTCTTAATAGCCGGCAGTAGTTCCCCCGAAACCGAGGTCTTAACGGAGAGCCTAGCTACTGGCTCACCCCTCAGGTAGAGCTCCACGTCCGCAGACCTCCTAGGCTGAGGACCCGGGTGAATCTCAACCCTGTCGAACTCCAGCCCCAGGTCACCCTTAACCTCGGGCAGGACAGCGGCCAAAACGTTAACCGTAAACCTACCCACATCTACCGGACTTGGAACCATCGAAACCCTGATCAACTCGGACAACTTCCTCTGCACGAGCCTAACAGACCCCACACACACCCCCACAGAAAAGACCAAAACCAAACTAATAAACATGGCCCAAAACACGCCGAAAACAAAGAATAAAAACCTCCTACCAGTCATATACGGCACTATGAAACGCGCAGCCAGCCCCAGAACCCCGGAGAAGGCCGAGGAGAAAACCGAAGCCCACGACACCAACACAGAGCTAGCCAGGAAACTAGACGAACTCGCCCAAAACCTCAGGGGAAAAGTAGACCCACACGAACTCGCCAGAATAATCTGCGAGGAGAGGAAGAAGAGATAGCCAAGACACTTGACCAAGCTACGACGTTAATCGTTTTTCCCTGTAATTCTTTCAGTTTTTAATTTTTGCTCTAATAACCACAGAGTAAAAGCAAAAATAACTTATATTTTTGATTATTTCAGGCGTATAGTGATTATAAGGCCAGTAATGACGATAACGATGCTTGCAGCCTCTCTTTGTTGTCTCCGATAGAGTCCTCGACCTCGTACGGGATCTCGTCTAGGCAACCCTAGACGGATACGCCCTTATAGTTTCTTTTCGTTGTTTCAGAGGGCCTCTTAACATAGCGGCGATGTATAGCCTCATGTATAAAGATATCCTTGTAGTTTCTTTTTGTTGTTTCTGCTACCCACATCGTTAATGAGCTTTGTAGTGCTAACTCCAGCCTTGTAGTTTCTTTTTGTTGTTTCAGATGAGGTCAATAATCATCCTCGGCGTTAGGTAGCTCATCTTCTTGTAGTTTCTTTTTG
>CAZFWY010000122.1:0-3087 GCA_964522715.1 uncultured Thermofilaceae archaeon
GCCCTGGTCTTCATAAACTGGTGGCTGTCCGAGGAGGTTCAGAAAAAGCTCTACGAGGAGTGGGCCGTCTTCCCAGTCATACCCGAGATCTGGGAGAAGGCTCCGGCTGACATTAAGGCTAAGCCGTGGTGGGTTGACTACGACAAGCTGAAGGAGCGCATGTGGTTCAGGCACGCCCTCTACATGTGGCATGCAATGAAGGAGTGGACTGATAAGGTCGCGAGGGGATAAACCCTCAAATAATTTTTCTACTTTTTTATTTTGGGGAGTTTTCGGGGTGACAGTTGTTGTTCCAGAAGCTTAAGATGTTAAGTCTTCGCGACCTCGTAGTATATGTGTACTTCGCCCCCCTCTTTATATTCTACGGCGTAATCTTCGCCTACCCGTTATTCATGACGTTCGTACGTTCCTTCGGCCTGATGCCAGTCTCCCCGCGCTCCCCCGGAGTCTTCACTCTGAAGTACTATGCTGAGTTCTTCAAGCCGGGCTCAGTGTACCTAGAGTCCCTATGGTTCAGTATCTGGAATAGCCTCATAATAGTCATGGCGACGTCGGTGCTGGGCTACCTCATCGCGCTCTACTTCTTCCTAAGCGACTTCCGCGGTAAGAGGACTATATTCGCCCTATTCAACTCCCCCCTATTCGTGCCCTACCTAGTCGCCGCCTTCATGTGGCTGGAGATACTGGCCCCCTACGGCTACGTTAACGGCTTCCTGATGATGCTGGGGGTTATCGACGAGCCGCTCCGCCTAATATGGGATCCCTACGGTATAGGTATAATAGTCGCGAACGTTTGGATGAATGTCCCCTTCGTCACGACGCTGATGTTAGGGGCTTTCGAATCTCTAGACCCCGACCTAGCCTACGCCGCCAGGAACCTTGGGGCTGGGACGTGGACTATAATTAGGCGGATATACTTCCCCCTCACATTACCAGCTTTCATCGCCGGAACTCTGCTAGTGTTCGTAGGAGTCTTCGGGGCTTTCTCCGTGCCCTTCATACTCGGCGGGAGCTGGCCTAAGTATCTCTCCATAGTCATATACGAAGACGTTATCGAGCGCAGAGAGTGGGAGATGGGGTACGTGAGCGCTGTCGTCTACATAGTGTCGGCTCTCGTTCTGACCTATGTCTACACCAAAATAGTAAGGAAAATGGGAGGTGAGTAAGGTGGGCTGGAAATACGTGCTCAAGTCCCTGGGGAACGGTATCATAGTCGCGACGCTACTCTTCTACGTCTTCTTCCCCCTAACGGTAGTCGTACTGTGGTCTATAGCCGAGAAGTGGTACCCCGAGCACTGGTGGGCGCCGCAACAAGTCGGGTTAAAATGGTTTAGAGGCCTCTTCGAGCTAGCGGACGTCCAGCTCTCCTTCATCCAGACCTTCACGATAGCGCCCATAGTTGTGCTGTTGTCAGCCCTGATATCAATACCCGCGGGCTACGTCTTCGGCACTAAAGACTTCCCGGGTAAGAGGTTTCTAGAGAACCTATTCCTAGTCCCACTAGTAGTCCCAGCGATCGCCACGGGTATCAGCATACTAGGGATATTCACCCAGTGGGGACTTAGGAACACCTATCTGGGCGTGATACTAGCACACATGATAGGCGCAACACCGTACATGTTGAGGTGTGTTTCAGCCGCCTTTGAAAGCCTAGACCCAGCGCTAGAGGAGGCTGCGCGTAACCTCGGCGCGTCCAGGTGGCAGGTGATATGGAAGATTCTGGTACCTAACATCGCGCCAGGTATCCTGGCTGGCTCGATATTCGCGTTCTCGTGGTCGATAAACGAGTTCGTCCTGACCCTGATCATAGGCTTCCCCTCCATAACTACGCTGGCGGTCAAGATATACCAGTACATCAGCGGCTACCACATAACTCCGAACGCCGCGGCGGCGCTGAGTATCTTCCTCTCCCTACCTTCTATTCCGATAGCCCTGGCTATGGAGAAGTACATAAAAACCGAGTATATTTCTGGTGTAGCTAGGTAGGGGTGGGAATATGGTAAAGGTAACTCTGAAGGGTGTAAAAAAGAGGTATGAGAAAGTCGTGGCGTGCGACATAGACTACCTGGAGATCAAGGACGGCGAACTTTTCACCCTCCTGGGGCCAAGCGGGAGCGGTAAGACCACCACCCTAAGGATAATAGCCGGCTTCATTAAGCCAGACGCCGGGGAGATTTACTTTGACGACAAGCTGATGAACGACGTCCCGCCCGAGAAGAGGAACACTGCCATGGTCTTCCAGAGCTACGCCCTCTTCCCTCACATGACCGTGTTCGAGAACGTGGCTTTCGGCCTAAAGATAAGGAAAGTCCCCGAACACGAGATCAAGGAGAGAGTTAAGAGAGCCCTAGAACTGGTCAGGCTCTCAGGCCTAGAAGACCGCTACCCCAGACAGCTGAGCGGCGGGCAGCAGCAAAGAGTAGCCGTGGCCAGAGCTATAGTTGTAGAACCTGACGTCCTCCTCTTCGACGAGCCTCTAAGTAACCTGGACGCTAAGCTCAGGGAGAGTGTCAGGTTTGAGCTGAGAGAGTTACAGAAGAAGCTAGGGATAACGTCGATATACGTTACACACGACCAGGCGGAGGCGCTGGTGATCTCCGATAGGATAGGTGTGATGAACGAGGGCAAGATACTCCAGGTGGGTACGCCCACCGAGATCTACGAGAGGCCGTCCTGCAAGTTCGTCGCTGACTTCATAGGTATATCCAGCTTCATCGAGGGTAAGATAGTCGAAGTTGGGGAGAAGGGCCGCGTTGTAGTCGAGACAGATGACGGCTTACTAATAAAAGCGGTGTCCCCTACTCCCGAGAAGGGGAAGAGGGTGTCGATAGCCGTCAGGCCGGAGCATATAAAATTCGTCTCAGAGAAGGGCGAAAACACTTTCGAGGGGGTTGTGAAGAGGGTAGCCTACCTAGGGAACATGGTTGAGTACAGGGTGGCCGTGGGCGAGTGGGAGCTGAGGATGAGAGACCTTCCAACCAAGGTGGTGAGCCCCGGGGAGAAAGTGCTTGTTCAACTAGACCCGGAGAAATGTATAGCCTTAATCCGATAACCCGTTTTTTCTTCCTCTATTTTGTAGTATGTGGG
>CAZFWY010000123.1:0-3074 GCA_964522715.1 uncultured Thermofilaceae archaeon
GTTGACGACAGAATCCTAGTCTCCAACCCCGTGGGGTTCCAGATGGAGAACTTCACAGCCTGTATAGAGTACATGTTTAAGCAGTGGGGGGACTACAACCCCTACCTACTCCCCGACCCCGAGAAGAAGCCTCAACCCATCGACTTCGCCCCTATATACGAGTTCCTCGTTAACGGCACTGGAAGAGAGGTAGATAGGCTTCTCTCGATAGCTGGCAGGATTAACGAGCTTAAAGCCGAGGTTTACATCATCGGGGGGGACGTGTGCGGCTACATGATGCATGACGGTAAGAATTTCCCCTTGGGGTGTGAATCAGAGTTTCTGGACTCCCTCGGTAAAGAGTGGAGGTACGTTAGAGCTGTGAACGATAGTGAGAAGCCGTTCTTAAACAGAAATATGCTCGAAGCTGTAGTGAGGCTCACCTTGAATCCTAAGGAGATTAACAGTTGGCCGAAGATTAAACTGGTCGAGCTTGAGGAGAAGGATGGGCGGGTAAGGGTTAAGGCACGCGTGGTTGGGAATGCCTCGGAAGCCTACCTCATGTATGGGTTCTCAAGGGACAAGGTCTGGAACTCTCCTGAGGTAAAATGGACGTCCGTGAGGATGGTACGCGTCGGGGAAAGGACTTGGGCGTCTCCCTGGCTTAAATGGCCTAAGGAATTCGAAGTAGCGTATTTCGTCAGAGTAGCCAGTAGTGGTAGCCCCGTTAGGATAGACTCCTCCCCTGTGAGGTTTTACAACACTCTTCCAGACAAGAAGTGCTCCTGGAATCCCAGGTGCGTCCCGGGTCTTCCCTGCGTCTCTGGCTTCAAGCCGGGGGATATTATCAGCGTAACTTACCTTGGGACCGATGGGGCAGTTGAGGGAGGACAGTATAGGGTGGCTGTCTTTTACGTGGACTTTTGGAGTAGCGCTCATGGGGGTTCGAGGATAGGTGCTAGGCTCTTCGTACCTGTAGGGTCTCCGAAGAAAGAGACTGGCTGGCCTTTGAAGGTGTTGATACACGGCTTCGGAGGGCCTGGCTTAGACTACTGGTACTACCCGTTTAGTGATAATTGGAAGGTTAGGATGTACGACGCTGGCATAGCCTTCGCTAGCCATGGCTACGTGTCTTTGATACCGTGGATGACCGGGGCCGGGCCTTCCGAGCCGTTCCAGAAGTACAGCCCGTTGAGCCTGGAGGAGAATGTGAAGGTATGTATTGACGCCTTTAAGGCTCTTAGGAATATACCGTCCTTCATGAGGGAGAGGGGGTTAGACTCTAAGTACGGGTTAAAGCTGGTCTTCGACTACGATAGGATGATTTTCAGCACTAACTGTATCTCCTCCCCCTTGATGATAGCCTTCGCCAGGGAGTATGCGAAGGGTACGCATCCCGAGATAAGAGGGGTCAGAGTTTTAATCGCTGACACGTTCATGCCGAGCACGGCTTACATTATCCACTGTATCACCCCCGCTGTGGTTAACATAACCGGTAAGAGGGCGTTCGCCTCGTGGGTCTTATGGGCGGGGGTTATTTGGTGCCTCGCGGAGGAGAGAGGGTGGGACAAGTCGATTTTCTTCACAGACGAGTTCATAAAGGTGTTCAGCGCCCCTACACGTACGCCCGTGGGGATAATGAGCCTTATGAGGTCTTCTAGGCTTGAGCCGATAAATATGTCGAGGGCGATAGACGTAGGCTGGGACTACTATGTGGGGGTTTTAGGGCTTGACGCCAGCGGACTTGAGATAGCTAAGCGTATCTTCAAGCCGCCGTTACTGGAACTTCTGAACAAGTCGGGGAGCTTCGAACAGATACTGGCGGACGAGTTCTACAGGGAGTACTTCGCGGATTCGGACCCGTTCTTCGAGGAGAACATTGAGCCGTTTAACCCGGGGATACCGCTCTACGTAGCCGTCTCCGGGGTAGAGGATGAAAGTGGGATTACGGAGGAAGGGTATAGGGCTAAGTGTGCGTGTTTTCCCAAGATAGAGACCCTTAAGGCATGGGGCTGGACTGTTTACTACAAGTATAATCCTCGGAAGGACGTGCATAGCTGGGAGGGCGAGGGATTAGCCTGGATACTGGAGAACTTAGAGAGGGAGCTTTATGGAGAGTATGAACAGCACCCTTTTAGGATTCCATGGTACGTGTTGGTTTTAGCTCTTGTAGCGGTCGTACTGGCGATGTACGTACTCTTCAGAGCGTTGAAGGGGAAGGGACAGAGCTAAACTATCGGTGCGACGTGGTTGTCGGGTACTTCGAAGGTTCCTATGGTGACTATGTAGTACGTCTCGCTTTCTGTGCGGACTTTCTCTAGTTTTCCTTTGAAGTAGACTTTCTCCCCCTCTCTTAGTATTGAGGAGAATATGCCTTCGTAGGATACTATTTCTCTTATGTCTAGGTGTTTCCCGCCCTTGAGTTCGACGTCGGAGACCCTGTATACTGCTGGGAGGAACATCGACTCAGAGGCGTCTACCACCGTGCATGTCCCCTCGACCATACCTAGGGGTTGGTAGGTTTTCTCCCCGTATTTCTCCGCGATTTCGTGGTCTTCCCTCACTGGGTGTACCGAGAAGTACCTGCCGCGGAAGACCTTGTAGTTCCACCTCCTCCTGGCTACCTCCTCTGCTTGCCGCCTAGACAGGCCGAAGAACTTGATTAGGTTTGAGACCCACTCCGACTTCTTCTCCTCCGGGGGCTCCTTTATGGGAGGTGGGGGTTCTCTTAGGGCTTCGATTACTTTTAGCGCTGCTTCGCGGCTGTAGACGACTAGGTCTATGTCTGAGAACTCTGGCCTGTGTATCCCTATCAGTACGGAGCCGGTTACGCCCAGCTTGTCGAGACCTATCCCGGCCGCGTCCCTTATGAGGATAGCCAGTTCGAGTACTTCCTCCTCTAGGGGGTCTCTCTCCTCGGCTTTGGCTATCTCCCTGAGCCTCTCCCTGGGCCTGAAAGCCCTCTTTATGCGGGTTACAGGTACCATGGAGATCCTTATGTTCCTGACAGGGCAGTAGTGGACGTAGTGGGGGTACTTCTCCTCTAGTAGCCGCATCGCCTCCCTGACCTGCAGCGCGTGGTACCGCTTTAGGAC
>CAZFWY010000124.1:0-2957 GCA_964522715.1 uncultured Thermofilaceae archaeon
ATCTTGTTGTCGTGGCTTCCCGCTGCTAGTTTTGAGCCGTCTGGGCTCCAAGCTACTGCCGAAATAATGTTACCGGTTGTGTAGCTCCATAGTAGCTTGTCTTGCGTGCCGAGGACGTAGATCTTGTTGTCGTGGCTTCCCGCTGCTATCTTCGAGCCGTCTGGGCTCCAAGCTATGGCTTCAACACTCCTACTTGTCCAGTAGCTCCATAGTGGTCTGCCTCGTTCAGTGAAGACGTAGATCTTGTTGTCGTGGCTTCCCGCTGCTAGTTTTGAGCCGTCTGGGCTCCAAGCTGTTGTTTCGACGGAGCCGCCTGTCTCGTAGCTCCACAGCAGTTTGCCCTGTGCGTCGAGGACGTAGATCTTGTTGTCGTGGCTTCCCGCTGCTAGTTTTGAGCCGTCTGGGCTCCAAGCTGTTGTTTCGACGGAGCCGCCTGTCTCGTAGCTCCACAGCAGTTTGCCCTCTGTATCGAAGACGTAGATCTTGTTGTCGTGGCTTCCCGCTGCTAGTTTTGAGCCGTCTGGGCTCCAAGCTAAGGCTTCGATTGTTCCTCTAGGCTCCTCCATTACCCATAGTAGTTTTCCGTTTTTGTCTAGTATATATGATTCTGCGGCTAGTTTTGACCCATCGGGGGACCAGGCTATGTCGTCGTTGGCCCCGCCGGCCCTGTATATCACTCTTATTGGCTGGGTTGCGGCTGGTTGTGAGGCGGCTAGGAGTAGTATTATTATCATGAGGGGTAGTGCTTTTCTCATCGCTTTATACTTGGGTTTACGATTTATTTTTGTTTTGTGTTATAGTTTTACTGGTTTTATTTCTCCGCCTGTTACTAGTAGTGCTGCTGGTTGTATGCGGTAGTGTCTGGAGGAGAATACTGTGTATAGTTTTCCGCCGAACATCTCCTTGTACCCGTCTACTGGTTCGTGTGCTCTGACTAATACGTCTGCTTGGAACGCCCCTAGGGCTTTCTCAACTACGTCTTGGCCGTATAGTTTCCCCGCTCCTCTGGGGCTCGGCTTGGTCCCCTCCAGTCCCTCTCTCGGGTCGCTCCAGAGTATGTCTCTCAAGGTCTTGTCTATTGGCCTGGCTTGCAACGGTATTGACTCGGCTTTCTGGGGGGTTAAGGATGGTGTTGGGCCTCCGTGTAGCGCCAGTACCGTTAGTCCCCCAGCCTTTATCCTGGCTACTACTGGCATCCTGGTGTAGGAGGGGACGGCTAGGTAGTTGAAGAAGGCTTCGCCGTACCTGCCTAGTTTCTCCTCTAGCTCTGCTCTGAACCCATAGTCCTCGTTCACTGCAGGGTCTTCGTGGTTCCCCCTGAGCACTACTACTCTCTCGGGGTTCCCGGCCTTCAGGGCTAGTACTCCAAGTAGGACTTCCAGGCTGTTGGGCCCTCTGTCCACGTAGTCCCCCAGGAAGACTATGGCCTCTACGTCGTAACTCGCCGCCGAGGAGAGGGACTCGTAGTCCCCGTGTAGGTCTCCGACGAACAGGGCGGAGTCATACTCGTACTCGACGTATGGCTTGCCCTCTAAAGGTGATATGAGGGCGGATGACAGCTCTATGAAGCCTGCTAGATCCCCCTTCACGAGCCTGGCGAGGAGTAAGTCAACTAAGCCCCTAACCTTCTCCATCTTTCTCCCCACGCCGTGAATTTCAGGCGGGCTAAGCCCTTATTTCCAGCGCTTCCCACCTTATAATAGGTATTTGTCTCTGAACGCAGTTCGAAGCTTCCGCTTAGCACGTCACTTCCACCTCTACCTTCTCTAACTTCCATCACGCTTCTTCGGCTCGCCCTCTACTCTGTCTAGTCTCAATCCCTTTTTTGTGGAGGGTTTACCCCTATTTAGTGTATAAACAGCGATGCCTAAAAGGAATGGCTGGAAACCCCTAAGTACTTAGAGGGGTGAACGGCTTATAACACTTTGGCGCCGAGTTTCTTGGCCGCTTCTAGGTAGGTTTTCACTGATATCCTGCCGTTGACTAGCAGGGCGTCGAGTTTCTCTAGTTCTCCCTCGGCTTCCGGGGGCACTATTAGCGTCCTTTCTCCCTCAGTTATCTTGGCGGCCAGGTCTGCTAGTACTGTTTTGGTGGGGTTGTAGTAAGTTTCGAGGGTTTTCAGGTCTACCAGTATAAAGTGTACTCTGGGCCTGTCGTGGCTCTGGGCGAACTCCCTGGCCCTGGCGTCCCACCCCGTCGGTGAGGCGGCTATTATGACTAGGTGGTGGTCTGGCTCTTCCTTGGGTATGAGTGGTTCTAGGTCTCCTAGGCTCATGGGCTTGTTGTCGTAATCGTAGAAGTAGAGTTCCTCAAGCCTGGACAGGAGGTACGCCCTCACCTCGTACTCCTTCCTCCTAAGCATCCCCCTCCTCCACTCCCAGGTCATCGCCGGGTTCTCCGGGAGTTTAGACAGCTTACCTTCATCTACCTTTAGACCCAGCTCCTTACACATCGATTTTATCTTGGCCCTTACGTTCACTCTTTCAACCCTCATTTTGACCTGGCCGGGGTCTGGTACCGAGGGCTCCCACCTGGCCAAAGCGCTCCTGAGTTTCTCGGCGAAGTATATTTGTAGGGTTTTGGCCGCGCTCGCGCTGACCGCCGCTAACATCTCGTCTACCGTGGCTCTCCTGAACAGCATGTAGTCTCCCCTGTCCTCCCTGGTTACGGCCATCGGGTGTTCGAGTATCGCCAGCGCCTTATCCTTCCCCTCTATGTAATTCAGCCCTGAGACTACTACGGGCTTAACGACTTTCCTCTTAGGCCTGAATATATGGGCAGAGATCTTCCCCGCCGAGTACCCTAGTATTAGGTTCTGAACGGCCCCACCGATTATGGCTAGTAGGGCCTCATCTAGAGACTCAGCGGCCTTGGGTGGCTGTGGTGGTTGTGGGGGTACGCGCGGTTTTACCTCTACTTCTATCGGCTTGCCCTCAACTACCCACTCCCTCCCGTCT
>CAZFWY010000125.1:0-2914 GCA_964522715.1 uncultured Thermofilaceae archaeon
ATCGTAGCCCTCCCCGTAAGGTCGGGGAGCGCCTAGAACGTCTAGGTTAGGTGCTTTATCTGGGTCTGCAGCGTCTATGGCTGGGCTACCGCTCTGCAGCCTATAGTCGTCATTCTCTAAGTCCGCGAAGAGGGGGTCTACGGCTAGGCTGTGGGCGCCGTTCCCAGTATCGCTCGTCCACTTACCACTAGTTATGTCCTCTCGGGTATAGTCGGTACCGGTAGATTCTAGGTATATCTCGCTGTCAGACCTGCTGTACCATATATTGTAGTCCGACGTTAACTTGACCCCCGGCCCCACGTATATCCCGACCGGGGCGTCGGGTGGGCCGTTGAAAGCTATTATTGAGTTGTAGATCTCGACTTCCAGGTTGTCTTGCTTGCCTAGGGGCTCCATCTCCTCGTAGCCTATGCACACAGAGTAGGATCTTATCTCAATCGCGTTTTTAACCACCGCCGTGTTGACAACTCTGTACTTACCGTTGTAGATGAAGTCCAGCCCAGTGAAACCGTTGGAGTAGATAACCGTGTTCTCCACTATCCCCCCTGTCCATAGCTTAACGCCTTCCAGCCCGTTGTCGTGGACAAGGCAGCCGGAAACCCTTACGTCGCTAGACGTATCGAACCATAGGGGGTTCCTAGAGCATAGGTCGATACCATCCCCCCTATTACCGTAGACCTCGCTCCACTCGACGACTATGTGGTCTCCCGTCTCAACCCCTATCCCGTCGGCCCCGAAGCCCGTAGACACGCCGTTATTATAGACCTTAGAGTACCTGATAGTCAGAGAGTAGCAGGGGCCGGGCGTACAGTCTATACCAGCAACCCCGTTATCGTGGACTAAGCAGTTCTCTATGGTTACGGGCCCCACGGGGCCGTACCAGGGCTTCTTACCGCTCTCGCCCACCGTCATGTGTATACCGGTTTCAGAGTTCGCGACCTCTAAGTTCCTGAGATAGATGTACTTGTTGCCCCCGTCGAGGGAGATAGCCCATATACCGCAGTTAGTAAGCGTTAGGTTCTCCAGGTTAACGTAAGATACGCCCTTAGAGAACACGAAGCAGTTACTATGGACACCTTGGAAGTCCAGTACGACTTTCTCTCCGGGCGCCCCCGTAATAGTTATAGGCGCGTCCTCAGTCCCCGAAACCTCTAGGACGATGACCTCATTGTAAGTACCCTCGTGAATAATCAGGGTATCCCCAGGCTCAAGCTTAGTGACAGCGTAGGAGATAGTCCTCCAAGGCTTATCCTCTGTGCCAGGGTTAGAGTCATCCCCGTTGACAGCCACGTGGTAGACGTTACCCTGGGCGTAAGCTCCTGAGAAGAAGAAAACTAAGAACACTAACGTAGCGAGTAATGCCAATATAAGGAACCTCCAACTCACTAACCACACCAACCCAGCGTTTATGGGTATAATGCATAGTGCTCCCTATAAATGTCTAACTCCCGGCGCAGACCTATAGGGGACATATACTATGATAATCTAGATTTGATGACATATTAGATAAGATAGAAAATAGATCGTAAAATTAAAAATAGAAAGGTTAGAAAACTTTCTAAATAGTTTTGATAACACCTTACTATTAGATATTTTCTGACTGCATAAAGGAGGATTAATGGGCTAACTACTATGATAGAAACTACTACACAGCTGATATTAGCGATAGTATACAAAAGGGAAAGAGCCCTAAGAGTCTAAAGAGAGGGAAACTTCTTTCAGCTGGGAGTCCCCTTTTTCCGTGTATTTCCTTTGTTTAGCGGCGAGAGCTACTAGTTTACGCGTTCCTCTACTGGCGGCTTCATCGTAGTATTTTAGGGCTTTCGTAAATTTTCCGCATAGCCTCGATATTTCCCCTATAATGTACAGTGTTATTGGTAGCTGGTCTCCGGGGACTAAGCCGTCACCTAAGGCTTTCTCCAGCAATTCCTCGGCTTTAGCTAGGCATTCCTCCTCTAGTAGGCGCTCCCCGGATAGCCTCGCACACCAAGACCCCTTGTGGTACGTTATCCCCACGCAGTAAGCCCCTCTTTCCTCTATTTCGTACCGTTTAGCTAGTAGGACGTACTTTTCGCAGCTTAACCCGTCCCTGAGTAGCCTTAGACCCTCGGCTCTGCCTAGGTACTCCTTGAACTCTTCGGCCGTACCTGTGAAGTAGCAGTTCGGGCATGTATGTATGAAGTATGGAAGTGGGTTCTCTCCCCAGTACCTGGGGCATAAGTCCGAGTATACTCCCTGCGATCCACAACTTAGTACTATTCGTGAGAAAAAGGTGGTATTACACTTTGGGCACTTAAGAATTATCGGGTGAGTCATTGTCATAAGTATGGCTTTTGGTAAAGACATTATAATATATTATTGGCGTGTATATCTGGGTGGTGAGGCTGGGCTTCGACGAGTTTTTTACTCAACTGACCGTGTCGTGCAAGAGCGACGGGACTTTCAGCGCCCTGCTCAGAATGGAGAAGATTGAAGAATTCATACGTATATTAGAGTCTAAGTACAGGGTTGCGGCTAAAGTTAAGACTCTCCTAATAAGATTCGACGTGAACGGGGTGCCTCTAACCTTCATGTATCCTAACAGGGTGGTGTTTAAGCTGGGCCCGGGAAAGGATAAGAAAGACGCTAGGGAGTTCCTGGAGAAAATTGTCAGCGCGAGGTAGGAAATATATACCCCGATATGCCGTCGTCATATGGGACTATGTCGGCCGACTTAGCTGTTAGCGTCAAAGAACTCTTAAAGGGTCATGAGATAACCCCCAGCTGCATCGTAGAGGATAGGAACCTCTGAGCACATGAGCGCTCTATCCTTCTACTTTAAGAATAGGTAACGTCAGGGTGGTGGGAGTCCAGCCAGCTTCTGGTGAAGTCATCCCGGGTATTAGGCGGGTAGAGACGGGTATGAAGTGGATTC
>CAZFWY010000126.1:0-2890 GCA_964522715.1 uncultured Thermofilaceae archaeon
GCTACGAACCTCATGTCGTGGGTTATCACTATGACGGTCATGCCCTGCTCCTTGTTCAGTTTCTTGCAGAGAGCGGCTAATATGTGCCTGCCCCTGTGGTCTTGCCCGGTTGTGGGCTCGTCTAAGACCAGTATCTCGGGCTTCATGGATAAGACCGCCGCGACCGTTAGTAGCTTCATCTTCCCGTAGTCCAGGTCGTATGGATGGGATTTCTCGTATCCCTCCAGGCCGACCAGGCTTAGAGCCCATTTGACCCTCTTCTCGACTTCCTCCTGGCTTAGCCCCAGGTTTCTCGGGCCGAAAGCCACTTCGTCCCAGACAGTGCTCTCGAATATCTGGTGGCTCGGGTTCTGGAAAACATATCCTACACGCTTCGTTATCTCATACTGTGGAGCTGTCCGAGTGTCGAGTCCTTCTATCAGTACTCTCCCCTTAGTGGGCTTTAACAAGCCGTTTAGGTGTTTAGCGAGAGTGGTCTTACCGCCGCCGTTCTGGCCGATTATGGCTATTAATTCGCCCCTTGTTACCTCCATGCTCACTCCTCTAAGGGCCCAGACCCCAGTAGGGTACTGGAACCACACGTCTTCGACCTTAATTACTACTTCGCCCGCCAACTCTACGCCACCCCCAGAACCTCCGAGTATATCTTAAAGGCCTCCTCCAGGGTTATGGGTTCCTCCAGGTTTAGGCCCAGCTCCTTGTTGAGTATGTGGGTTAGCTCGGTCACCGAGGGCGGGTCTACACCTACACTCTTGAGCTTCTCCACCATTGTCAGTACCTCACGGGCCGATCCGTAGGCTTTAACCCTGCCCTGATCTAGGAGGAGTATATTGTCCGTGAACGTGGCCAGCTCCTCTATCTCGTGCTCTACGACTACTATCGTTGAGCCCTCCTCCGCCAGCTTAGTTATCACGGAGAAGACCTCAAACTTGCCTATAGGGTCCAGCTGGGCCGTCGGCTCGTCTAGAACCAGTACTTCGGGTTTCAGGGCCAGTACCGTGGCTATGGCTAGTCTCTGCTGCTGGCCACCGCTCAACTCGAAGGGAGACCTCTGCTCTAACCCCTCCAAACCAACTTTCTTTATAGCCTCCCTAACCCTATGGTCTATTTCCTCTTTCGGAACTCCTAGCATCATTAGACCGAAAGCGACCTCCTCGTACACTGTCAGGGCTAGCCCTGAAAGCTGGTCTTCGGGGTCTTGAAAGACTAAGCCTACTTTTGTGGATAGCTCTGCTACTGAGTGCTCCATGGTGTCCATTCCAGCGACTATTACCCGCCCGCCTATCCTACCCCCATAGAAGTGGGGGACCAGGCCGTTTAAGGCTTTACATAGGGTGGACTTGCCAGCGCCGTTAGGGCCTATTATGCCTAGCACTTCGCCTTTCTGGACTTGGAACGTTACGTCTACTAAGACGTTAGGGGTAGCCGGGTAGCTGTAGGTCAGGTGGTCTACTATTACTACTGGCTCCGCCACTCACCTCACCCCCATATGCCCTTCGGGTACTTTATGTGCGCTAGGGGGGAGTAGCCGAAATTCACGTATACGTATGCTAGGAAGGCTGTGGCTAAAGCCATAATTAGGAAGAAGACGTAATCTCTCGCCCTGAACTCGGCTTCGTAGAGGAATGTCTTCTTGACAGGAGCGCTGAACCCCCTAGACTCCAGGGCTATAGCTCTAATCTGCACCTTGTTAAGGGCGCTGAGGGTTAGGGGTATGACGAGTGCTATGTAGTAGTATATCTTCTTGACTACTCCCACGTCTGTCCTCAGGCCCCTGGACACTTGGGCTTGGTATATCGTGTTGGCTTCATCCACTAGTAGGGGTATGAGCTGGAGGGTAGCTATGACCATGTATATGGCTCGGAAAGGCACTCTGGACTTGACCATGGCCGCCACTAGCCTCGCCTGGTTCGTCGTTAGGTAGAAGAGCATGGCTGAGGATATCGTAACAGCTATTCTGAGGGGCCATGTGATTCCGTAGCCAAGCCCTTCCAAGTATATTGGGATCTCGTAGCCAGCCAGCTTAATCATGTATATCACGGTCTCGTTCCCCGGGAACCCTAAGGGGAGGGAGAGTATCGGCGTAGCTATGGCTATCCAGGGGAGTATTATTATGGCTAAGGTTAGGGCTATCGGTTTAAACACTTTGGCGTAGGCCGCCAGGGCGAGCGTTACGGCTATGAATATTATGTTGAGGATGTAGTCGTAGAAGATGTAGGCTAGAAACGACGTCCAGAGGAAGTAGATGAACTTAGCTCTCCCGTCGAGGCGTTGAATCACCGTATCCGCTTCCACGGCTGTCCTCTTAAGCAGGGACAAACTCAACGACAAGGGCAAACCCCAAAGGGAACTACCTTATAGATATCCTTTAACCCTTACGTTTATTAGCCTTCCGCCCAAGCGGAGACCGTCCCATTTCGGATAGAAAGGCGCTTTCTCGCGGAAGGTATGTAGCGGGGGGCTGCGCGGTGCACATAGGGAACAACAATGACAGAAGCAAAACTAGAAGAGCTAATCAGCTAGAGAGGGAGGAGGGAGACATGCCCGTCAGGCTTAAAGGAGCCTTGAGACAACTACTATAATCCTAGCCTTTAACCTGAAGTACAGGGCTGTGGATAGCAGAGCCCGGGCGCTCCCATTTGGCGGGATAGGCGCGCCAACTGCGGCGGCTATAGAATTATCGGTAACGCTTAGGCTTAAAACTTTAGACTTATTACACGCAGCCTACGTAAAGCTCCTCAGAGATTGAGGCTAACCAGTGTTTGCGCTAAGAACTGCTGACACGGACTTTAAGGGAGTGGAAGAGCAGTTAGAGAGCGCCGTAGGGGTAGATGCGTCTATAGTCAAACCATAATAGTACGACTATAACTTTCGAAAAACGAATATTAAC
>CAZFWY010000127.1:0-2861 GCA_964522715.1 uncultured Thermofilaceae archaeon
GGGTGTGATAAGCGGCTTAACTCTTAACACTACTAGGGAGGATTTAATCCGCGGCCTGGCCGAGACCGTGGCCTTATACACGGCCTACATACTGGAGGAGATGGGTAACGCCATCGGGGAGTTGAGGGAGCCCCTCAGGTGTGATGGAGGCTACTCCCAGTCAGACGTGTTCCTCCAGCTGTTAGCCGACTACACGGGGCTTAGGGTTGAGAGACCCGTGGATATAGAGGGCACGGCTAGGGGTGTTGCGGCGCTCCTAGCAGTGGGAGATGGGAGGCTGAGCTTAGACGAGGTGGAGAACACAGTAGAGGTAGGGAGGATGTTTGAGCCGAGTATACCAGAGAGTAAAAGAATTGAGGCCTTAGAGGGATTTAAAGAGAAACTTAAGAGAATAGTCGACCTAACCAGCTAAAACTATATACTTTTAAGCTAAAGCAGGGCTTTCATAGTGAATCGTTCGCCAAAAAACTTAGATATATGTTAAGTATGTGTGGGGCGGTGATGAGGGTGGACTTGTGGGGAATTCCGCTTGGCGTAGGCGCCTGAAGCCCGAGTACGTCTACTACCTAGTTGAGACTCTATTCGTGGCTTCTACCTCCTTTATAGCTCCGGTATACGTCGTGTTCCTTATTCGGAGTGGGCTGGACTATAAAGGCGTGGCTCTTGTGGACGGGTTCTACGTTATATCCTCGGCCCTGCTCGACTACCCTACAGGTGGGCTTGCCGATAAGTATGGGCGTGGGAGGATAACTGTTATCGGCTGCATATTCTTTGGGCTTGGACTCCTGAGCTATAGTATGTCTAGGAGTCTCTACGAGTTCCTGTTCTCAGAGTTCCTGGCCACCGTTGGTGCCGCCCTCTACAGCGGAGCTATGGTGGCGTGGCTAGTAGACTCCTTAAAGGAGGAGGGGAGGTACGAGCAGTTATCCGTGGTGCTGGGCACTGCTGGGACTCTGACTTGGCTAGTGGGAGTGGCGGGGGCGTTCGTAGGCGGATTAGTAGCCGAGTACAGTTTAAGGATACCTTTCATAATGGGCTCTATATCTTGTTTTGTCTCTTCCGCCGCCGCCTACTACTGGACTAGGGGGAGAGGCGAGTCACCAGAGGTAGAGGGTAAGACTCCTTACTCAGTACTCCTGAAGAGAGGTATGGAGGTACTCCTCAAGTGTGAGCCTCTGTTATGGCTCACCATAGCGACTTTCCTAATAGCGTCTAGTATGCCGAGTTTTACTCTGACCTGGGCCCCCTATATGGAGTCCCTAGGCGCTGAGGAGTGGCTGCTTGGCCTCGCCAGCTCGGCCTTTATGGCTACCGTGGGCCTCTCTAATTACGTCGGGGGTAGATTAGCGAGGCGTCTAGGTTACAAAAGGACGACTCTAATATCGCTCGGACTATCCGTAGTGACTTTCGCGGCGATTTACCTGGTAGACAACCCGCTCGCCTTCATACTAGCTAGCTTACCCCTAGAGTTCGGCATAGGTCTGAGGGGGCCGGCCGTAGGGGCGTGGATAAATACGTGTATCCCCAGCGAGGAGAGAGCCACAGTTATAAGTCTTAGGAGGACGCTGGTACTCCCCTTTAGTGCCTTAGGGATGGCGGTTATGGGTGTGCTGAGCGACCTGGGAACCCCGAGGCTAGCTTACCTCTTCGGGCTGGCGATGACCCTCGCTACGATCCCAGTGTATCTGAAAGTGGAGGAAGGCTAGTCATCCCAGTATTTCGACGAGCACTCCCTCCCTGAAACCTCCCCTCTTAACAAGTTTTTTCTCCTTCACCTCCCCTATCCTCTCCCAATCGAAACCGTATGCCACAACTATCGCGTCTATTACCTCTAGTATGTCCGCCAGCTCCTCCTCGGAGGGGTTCTCAGCGAACTCCTCGACCTCTTCCCTCAGCTTCTTCAGGAGGTACTCCCGGTACTCGTCCTCGCTCTCGACTTTACGGAGCCTGTATCGAACTCCCTCCCTATCTAGGATGCTGGGTATCCTGTCTCTGACCAGTTTCCACACGCGTTACTTTCCACGTGGGGCTAGAAATTTGAATCTTTTAGGTATCCGCTACGCTAGGTATTTTACTACGTAGAACGAGTCCTTAAGCCTCTCGTACCCCTTCTTGAAGTAGTATTCCCGGGCGCCTACCCCCGATATCACCAGTAGTTTGTGGGCATCGAACTCCTCGGCGGCTATCCTCTCGGCCTCCCTTAGTAGCCTGGCCCCGAGCCCCCTGTGCTGCCACCACTCCCCCCTCTCCCCTACTGGGGTCGCTGGGCCGTAGACGTGTAGCTCCCGTATTATGGCTGTGCGTCCGTCTACCTCCCACCTATGGGCTTTCTCGCTGGGCATCCTCAGCCTCAGGAACGCGAATAACACGTCCCTCCCGGTGTCCTCGTAGGATAGGAAGACCTCTACTCCTCCGCTGGCCTCGTACTCCCTGCGCACTAGTTTAGCGTCCCTTACGCTGGGCAACTCCCCGGTCCTTAGGGCGTACCTCCCAGCCTCCCTACACCTTATACACCTGCACTTCAACCCCTTCTTCTCCATGTAGCTCCAGACTAGCTCCCTGAGGTTGGCCTTTCTCACCCCGGCCGCCACCCAGTTTGAGGGGACGTCCCTCTGAACCCTTATTATCCTGACGTAGGGCGGGGTTATCGACTTGATCCTGGCTATGACCTCCACGAGTTCCTCCAGGGTGTAGGACTGGTACTTGCCCTGCTTCCACCACTCGTAGAGCTCGGATCCGGGGACTACTAGTGTCGGGTATATCTTGACGTAGTCTGGCCTGAAGTCGGGGTCTTCGTATATGGTCTTGAAAGCCTCGTAGTCCATGTCCAGGTCCGTGCCGGGCAGGCCAAGCATTACGTG
>CAZFWY010000128.1:0-2849 GCA_964522715.1 uncultured Thermofilaceae archaeon
GTTGCTAGCCCTAAATCACCCTATATCCGACCGCTCTGCAGAGCCTCCTCAACTCCCGCTTAGACATCAAGTATATGTCTAGGGGGGCTGTCCCGCTCTCTCTCCAGAGTGTCATTCCTAAAGCCGAAGTAGGATACGAGTATGGCCGCGGAGGTAGGCTTATCGATTACCTTCCTCGCCACGACGGCCTTCTTTCCAATCTATCGACTCTCTCGGGAAGATACTCGCCGCTGAAGAGGGGAGCATGCCTGGCTGAAGGAGGATGGCTCGGCGGGAACAGGCGAGCCAGGGAGAAGAAATGAAAAGAAATTCTATAAGCTCATTATGTATGTAAAGATTTTATGGTAGAAAGTCTGAACGAATGATTAATTCCCAGAGCAAATTACCGTCTTTATCCACTATTATCACTCTAGCCCTGCCGCTGTCCGAGATCAGTACGGTGCCGTCTGGCAGTAGGTCGGCGTCGTACGGCACCTTCAACCCCCCATAGCTCCAGACCACCTCGCCGCTGGGAGTTACCTCTATTATCCTCCCGTTGCGGGAATCCGTTATCAAGGTGTTCCCGTTCGGCAGCCTGTCGGCGTCCCTAGGCCAGTCGAGCCCGCCTTGGTACACCCAGACTATGTTCCCCGAGGGGTCTACCTCTATTATCCTGTCGTTCTCGGAGTCGCAGATAATGGTGTTCCCATTGGACAGCCTATCAGCGTTGTGAGGGAACTTCAGGTGGGAGTCATCGCTCCCGGGCACGCCCGTCTCGCCGAACTGCCAGATTATGTTCCCGTTCAGGTCTATCTCTATGACTCTGTGGTTGTTCCTGTCGGTTATGAGTATCCTGTCGTCGGATATGAAGTCTGCGTCGTTGGGGTAGTTCAGCTTCGACCCGTCGCTAAGCGTCACGTCGTCGGAGCTCCACACCACCTGGTTAGTCCTCCTATCGACTATTATCACGCGGTCATTCCCTGTGTCGCTTATTAACACTAAGTCCCCTCTAACCTCAGCGCTGTGGGCGAAGTCCAAGTCATCGTACCTCCAGATTATGTTGCCCGACTTATCCACCTCTACTACGCTACTGGGCTTGCCACCCACTACGAATATCGTGAGCAGGAGGTTCCCGTTGCCCAGCATGTCCACGTCGTGAACGGCTATCTTCGCTGGCTTGCTCTCTGAGGCCCCGCTGCACACCTGCGGTATTCCCCCAAACATCTCCACCATTTCTAGTATCGCGCTGCTGACCACGGATCCCCACTTATCAGCTATGCGGCCGGGTATCCACTCAGGGTATTGGGAGGGGTCGTCCAGCGGGTATATCTTGTTCACGGGGTTCCCTTGGTCTGCCAAGCCTATCCTAACCCACCAAGGTTTGCCCTTCACGGCCTCGTTATTCATCTTTAACGCGTGCTCGTACACCCCTCTGGGCTGTATGTGGTCTATCTCGCCCTGAAGCCTGAGGTAGGCCCCTGTGAAGTTACCGATGTACCTGTAGGCCTCCCTCTCAGCCCACCAAGCCTGGTTCTCAGGCGAGGGGTCTTTAGCCAGGCTGTAATGCCCGAAAGACCTGTAGAAGGCCTCCTGTTGTTCCTCCGTCCCATAGTCCATAGCAGCTATTACGCTGTCCGAGGGCCCCTCGATGTCTATCAGGTATTTAACGCCTAACTCGGGGTACCTCCCTAGGCACCCGGCCGCCGTGGCTATGCCGAAGGAGAAAGACATCACCCCCACATTATTCGCGTCCACGTTTGGGAGGGACATGACGTACTCTATGACTGCTTTAAGGTCGTCTTGTTGCTGGTACCCGCCGAAGTTAGGCTCTCCCTCGCTTTTATACTGGGGAGGCCCTACCCCCTCGGGGTTAAAGTAGACCTCTATGACTCCCAGCTCGGCCACGTCCCCTAGCTTCCTCCCCTCGGACTGGGGAGGCCCCAGTACTCCCTCGCCCCTCCCTCCTCCTACGAATATCACGGCCGGGAACTTAGCATCGTAGAGGCTTGTCTTTGGCTGGTATATCCTGACGTAGAGCTTGTTCCCGTTCGGCGCCGTGACCAGGTAGCCTTCTACGACTTCTACCTCGTACGTACACCTACCTACCCGGCTCGCCCCCTCCGTTAGTACGCTCTCCAAGTCGTCGCTCCAGTCGTTAAAGTGAGTCCTATCGGCCATCTCCAGCACTGAGGCGTAGATAACCGCTTTGATGTTCCTGTACTTTAACAGGTGATCAACTATGTTGCTGAACGTCAGATCTATGTTGGCCGGGTTTTCTCCTACTGAGGGAGGCAATCGCCCGGTTACGAGTTCTAGATAGCTCTTGTCCGGGTTGAGCCTAACCCAGAACCCCCTCTTCTTGAAGGCGTTGTAGTTGATGACTATGTGTGGGTGGTCGCGGGTAGCCTGTACGTGGTCTTCCTCGAAGCCCAGCTGCATGATCCTGATCTGAGACGAGTACCTGGCCAGCCCGTCGTAGCAGTAATTTATAGCCCTCTCCCTCCAGAAGTTGAGAGCCTCCTCGGGCCTCGCCACGTCCTCTGGGATGTTCGAGAAGAGACCGAGACTTTCGGCTGCCTCCGTCACTAGGTGGGAGTACACCCTCTTCACTCCCCCGTCCCACGGCACGGTCAGGCACATGAACACGAAGTCCTCGTCCTCCTCTACGGCCCCGCTCCCATCGACGTCCGTCCTAACCCTCGGGTAGCGGCCAGTGTAATCCGGCTTGCCGTTACCGTTATTGTCTAGGTAGAACCCGACCTGGGGGTCGTAGCGGAGGTTGGAGAAGTCTATCTCACAGCCCGACTCGTCGCACGACCCCTCCACGTACCTCAGGTTCCTAGCGTCATCCCACGGAATCCCGTCTCCAT
>CAZFWY010000129.1:0-1501 GCA_964522715.1 uncultured Thermofilaceae archaeon
GCTTTCTTTTCTGTCTGCGTATTTTCTGGTAGGTTTTCTTTAGGAGGAGGGCGTCTTCTTCTAGGTTTGGGCTTTCGCATATTAGGACTCCTTTTACCTTGTACTCGGCTAGTACGGCTAGGAGGTCTTTGTAGTTGAAGTCGGACTCGTCTAGGTCTAGGTGTTGTATTTCTCCTTTTTCGCTGTAGTCTATCCCTGAGACGTGTATGTGCATGTTGTTGAGTGCTTCTCTGCCGAGCCTGTCCTCTAGGGTGTCGAGTATTTCCCTGAACTCTTCCCGGGTGTTGTAGGCCCCGTTGTGCCTGGCGTGTATGTGGGCGAAGTCTATTACTGGTAGTACCATGTCTATTTCCTCACTCAGCCTGACCACCTCCTCTATGGTTCCGAACTGTGTGTGTTTGCCCGTGGTCTCGGGTCTTATCCAGATCTTGATCCCGTGGCTCTTCACGGCTTCAACCGCTCTTTCCAGGTTCCTCTTTATTATCCCGTAGACTTCCTCGGGGCTTCTGCCCAGGTAGAATCCGGGATGGAAACACACGCTCCAAACCCCAGCCATGCTACCTATCACGGCGCTCTTGACTATCCTCTCTATGCTCGCCTCTACCTTCTCCTCGTCTTTAGCGGCTAGGTTCACGTAGTAGGGCGCGTGTACTGTGAGCATGACTTTGAGTTCGGACGCCACCTTCTTAACCTCCCTAGCCGCTTGCTCCGAGAGGGAGATTTTCCGTACGAACTCTATCTCCATGGCGTCGAGGCCTAGGCTCTTAACCTCTATCACGCCCCTCTTGGTGGGCTTCCCCTTGGCGCTGTGAGGTATACCTGCAGGCCCGAAGTACAGTTTACGTGGGCGTTGCAAAATTACACCCGTTAGAGCCTCTAAATAGAGACTTTTAAACCCGCCGAGAGGTAACATATCAGCAGGCTTTTAGGTGGTGATTTATGGCGAGCCTGAACGCCAGTGGGAAATTAGTTATACGGACATTGATAGCCATAGCCCTGGTCTACGGGGTTTACCAGGCGGTATTGAGGTACGTAAGTCTCACCGAGCCGATAATTAAGGAACCCCTGATAACGACGGGCGAAGGGCTCAATGTTATATTCATACTGGTTATAGCCTTCCTGATACGGTCGCTCCTCGGCCCCCTCGCCGTGATAGTGTCCCGCGCGCTACCAATACACTATACAACCGCGGTAAGTGTGGTAGACAAGGTACTATGGCTGGTCATCCTAGTAATCGTATACTCGGAGCTTGGAGGCCTACTCGTAAAACTCCTATCCGTCGTATTACCGCACAGGACAGCCTACGCAGCTGTAGACATAGGGTCGATAATCATAGGAGCCCTACTAATCTACGGCATAGTGAAAGACCTGACGAGCCCTTAGAAAACTTTAAACAACACTACCCTTAAGTTACCCAGATAGAGGGCCCGTGGCCTAGCATGGATAAGGCGCTGGCCTGCGGAGCCAGAGAACCCGGGTTCGAGTCCCGGCGGGCCCGCCA
>CAZFWY010000129.1:1601-2778 GCA_964522715.1 uncultured Thermofilaceae archaeon
TCTACGCTTCCCCCAGACCACTGGCCTAGGTTCAGTCCTATGTTGAAGCCCTGGGGCTTGTACTCCCGCCTCAGCACCTCTACTACTTTGAGTATGAAGGGTACGATTTCCCGCTTCTCCTCCTCGTTTAGCTCGGAGATATCCTCTATGTGTCTCTTGGTTATTAACATCACATGTCCCGTGTTGTAGGGCCACCAGTTGGCTATGAGTATCCACGCATTGCTCTCGCATATTATCTGCTCCTTATAGGGGTTGCAGAGCGCGCATTTACCCCCCGAGCCTTTTTCGAGCTTGTACTCCTTCCTCCGGGGACTGTATAGGGCCATGCCCATCACCTGGGTGGGGGCTTGAATATGTGGTGGGCTACGCTGACTCTGTAGCATACTTTCAGGTTGGTTACGAGCGCTATCCAGGCGAGGCCAGCTACGAGGAATAGAGGGGAGACACGTACTAGGCAGCTACATATGGCTAGTATTAGGGTTCTCACGTCTCTCCCGTCTGATAGTATTACTGGCCAGGCTACGTCTCCCCCCTTCAGGGCTCTTCTGACGAAGAAGGAGGAGTAGGACGTCATTATGCTGCCTAGCACTGCGAAGAGACCTATAAGCCAGGTGTAGACGGATAGGGGAGGTGTTAGGCCTAGCGCTAACCTGTATGTTGCGGCTATTATTATCAGGACGTCCATGTACCTGTCAAGTATTGTGTCGTAGAAGGCTCCTAACTCGCTGGTCATACCTTTGAGCCGCGCTAGTTCCCCGTCGCAGCCGTCCAGCATGCTACCCAGCTGAGCTATTATCCCTCCAAGACAGTAGAGACCCAGTAGGTAGGAGGGGACAGCGAGGAGAGTAAAGGCGAATATCATCCATGTAACCTGGTTAGGGGTGAGGTTAGTCTTAGCAAGAACGTGAAGCGTTATTTGTTGGGAGAACTTACGGTTTAAATGCCTAGAGACAGGGCCGTCAGCAGCCTTACCCAGCGACGGAGGTTTTCCTCCGCCCATCGCTTTTACACCATGTAACAAGGAATACATCAACTTACAATATAATAAAATTTATCCGAGAGACTTTTCTAGACGAATTTAACTTTCTTTTCAGAGATTTTATCTCAAAACTCTTGCCTCTATCTCCACTCGTGCTGGTATTTAAATAGGCTCTGTGTGCCTTAATGCGTAGGTCAC
>CAZFWY010000130.1:0-2770 GCA_964522715.1 uncultured Thermofilaceae archaeon
TTGTATCTTCTGCTTGTTTTAAACCCCTGCCTGTTTAGGATCTCCTCGGCGCATAAGAGGTTGGGATGGAGGGGGTGGTAAAGAAGGGCGAGGAGGGATTTACCTAGGGGGCTGGCGGTTGGCCGCTGGGCTACGAGTCTCCCCTCCCCGCGCCTGGCCTCCTTAGCCCGTACCCCTCGGATACGGGCCGCACCGTGTGGGGGCTGTGCCATGCTTTGCTCCAGCTCTCCCCTCACTGTTCGGGGAGGCTTCTCGGAGGAGCCCCGGTTATATATTTGCGTCTAGATATAAAGCGTTTTCTCGGATATTCATGAAAGTACCTAGTATTAGGGGTAGTTTTCGGGATCAAAATAGAGTTGAGTGTATGAAAAGCAGTGCTTTATAGGGGTCTCTCTTGTTTTTTAATGAGGCACGCTTGCGCTACGCTTAATAAGTATTTTTCCGCTCTTTTTAGGGGGTAGTTTTGGATTCATCGCCCGTTACATGATGAGTACTCCCCAGTCTGAGACGTGATGTACATTCCTTTAGCTGATTCCTGCCCTGAAGGGGCTCATTCTTTAGAACTCGAACTTCCAGCCAACTAGTATCACGACTAAGTCTTCTCCAGGGTTAGCGCGTCGTACTATAGGAGTATTATTGGTGTATTTTTGGGCTGGCTGTTTGATGCGGCTAATTCTCCTTTGCTTCCTATGGTTCAAGTGGAGGTGTTTGGCGTGGCTGACGAGCTGGACGAGCTTTTTGAGAGGTTCCTCCGTTCGAGGATATTCAAGAATAGGGAGATACTCCTCCCCGACTATGTGCCGGACGAGCTTCCTCATAGGGATGTCCAGATTAAGAGGCTGGCTACGGTGCTCGCTCCGGCTCTCTCTAAGGTTAAGCCTAACAACGTCTTCATCTATGGTTTTACGGGGACTGGTAAGACTGCTGTGGCTAAGTACGTGTTGAAAAGGCTGGGAGAGAAGGCTGAGGGGAGGGTTATCTTCTCCTATGTGAACTGTAGGCAGAACAACACGAATTATAGGGTGCTAGCCGAGCTTAGCAGGTCTGTGGGTAGGCGCGTGCCGTTTACAGGTCTCTCCACTAGCGAGGTTATGAGGAGGTTCGTGGACGGGCTGGACAGGCTCGGCAGGGTTATGATAGTCGTGCTGGACGAGATAGACCATCTAGTTAAGAAGAGCGGGGACGACGTTCTCTACTTCCTGACTAGGATAAACCAGCAACTAACCAACTCTAGGCTGTCGATAGTGGGTATTACGAACGACCTGCGCTTCATGGAGTTCCTAGACGCCAGAGTCAAAAGTAGCCTGGGGGAAGAGGAGCTGGTTTTCCCACCCTACAACAGTAAGGAGCTGGAGGATATCCTGTCTATGCGGGCTAAAGAGGCCTTCCACGAGGGAGTACTGGAGGAGGGGGTAATACCTAAGTGCGCGGCTATAGCTGCGCGTCAGAACGGGGACTGTAGGCTGGCTCTCGACCTACTCTTAAAGGCGGCGGACATAGCGGAGAGGGCTGGGGAGGAGAAGGTCAGGGAGGAGCACGTGGTCATGGCTCAGAGGGAGATTGAGAAGAACCTAGCCGTGGACGTCATTAAGTCCCTGCCTCTCCACGTCAAGTTAGTGTTGGCGGCGATATACGCCCTCGAAAAAGAAAAAACGCGCAACCTGACCACCGGTACCATATACAACAAGTATACGAAGCTAGCTAGGGCCATAGGCGTAGATCCCGTAACTCAGAGGAGGGTTAGCGAGATACTCAACGAGATGGATATGCTGGGCGTTATAAACGCTAGAGTTGTAAGCATGGGCCGCTACGGGAGAACCAAGGTCATATCGCTTAGCCTACCAGAGAGGAGCATAAGAGAGGGATTAGAAGAAGACCTGTTACTCCTTGGTCTCGCAGAAGTAGTCGCCCTACGTTAGGTCGCCGCACGTACAATACACTTCGTGGAGAATATCGTACAGCTCCTCTAAACCCGTACCCTGCAGCGCGGAAACCTTAACGAGTCTGCTGGCCTGCCTATAGTCTTCTAGTACTGTCATGAGCGCTTGGGCCAGATCTGCGGACAAACCTTCCTCATACCTTAACGCTTCAAGTAGGTCTTTAGAGGACTCTAGGACCTTAGCGACTTCCGACGAGCTGGGCAGGTCTACCTTGTTGAGCACGGGTACGCTATCAACGTTTAGGCGAAGCTGCACTACTGTGGTCATCAACTTTAGGGCGGCTATATCCACGGGGCTACCGGCCAGAGATGGGTCGAAAACTACCACCGCGATGGGGAAGCCGAGACTTCTGAGGCCGTCAATTATTGTTGGGCCGCTCCTCCTGAAAACGAACAACTCCATTTGGCCGGGAGTATCCACTATTACGTACTCAGACTTTACGGAGTCTATCCCCGCGATTATACGCTCCAAGTCTTCAAGCATAAGGTCCGCACATTTTATGAAAGCCCCGTTGGGCCCTAGACCGTACTTCTTCATGACATCTCTGACGTTTACGTACCTCCTGATGTCAAAGTCGGCCTTGTAGGGTAGTATGTCGGCGCCCGGGTCTAGGTTCACATAGCCTACGCTCAAACCCTGTTTCTCCTCAACCCACCTACCAAAGCTAGCCGTCAACGTAGTCTTGCCCGACCCAGCAGGGCCTAAGACGACGATAAACTGACGCTCAACCACCCATAACACCCCAGAAGATTAAGAGGAAAAGAGATAAATCGGATTCCCCCTTCACTATAACGAGGCCCCGTAGCCTAGCATGGATAGGGCGGCGGCCT
>CAZFWY010000131.1:0-2765 GCA_964522715.1 uncultured Thermofilaceae archaeon
ACGAAGCCGAAGGATACACAGTACTGGCGACACTAGACCAGAACAACACAGTCGCGGTGGCCGGCCGCAAAGGGAGGATAGTCTTCTGGTTCCCCAGGCTAGGACTACTAATAGCGGACAGAGAACCAGAACAGCTAGCCCCAGTCCTAACCTTCCTCAGAAACCTATACGAGCTATACCAAGACTAACGCCTACGCGAAGCTATACGACCTACCCAGGGCAAATCTTGTCCTCCATAGAGAGAAATTTTTCGAAATTATTTCCCTCCAAAGAAAACACAAACCTCTCTCCGCCTACCCCTTCCCGCTACCCATATCTACTGGGCCCGGAACCATCGAAACCCTGATCAACCCGGACAACTTCCTCTCCACAAGCCTAACAGACCCCACACGCTCTCAAAGAAAAGCGAAAAACCCAAACTAATAAACATGGCCCAAAACACACCGAAAAACAAGACCCGAGAAGATAAAACTTTTTATTCTACGTTGTATACACTATGTATACGGTAGGTCTATGAGCGTCGTAGTTAGCGTTAGAATCCCGAAATGGGTTAAGGAGAAACTCGAAGCCCACAATGTCAACGTAGCCGAGCTGATAAGAAATAAGCTACTAGAAGAGGCCAGGAGACTCGAAGAGGAGGAGCTGGCTAGAAGACTAGAGGAATTCGCTCAAAAGCTTCGGGGAAAGGTAGACCCCTATGAACTCGCGAGAATCGTCTGCGAAGAGAGGAAAAAGAGGTAGCGCTGAAGCTCTCGTAGTAGACGCCAGCGTCCTCGCCCCCCTAATCTTCGTGAAAGGCAAAGATCTTCTCTGGCTCGCGAAGAACTACAACTTCAACGTCCTCGACCTAACAATCTACGAGGTTTGCAACGCTTTCTGGAAAGAAAGTACATTATTAGGCAGAATAAGCCCAGAGAATGCCGTTGAGGCCTGTTCGCTCGTCCACTCCCTCTTAAGATACATGAAGATGTGGAGCGTGACCGACCTCGACCTAACAGACATTCAGAGAATAGCAACAGAGAACAGGCTCGCATTCTACGACTCATCATACGTTTACCTCGCCAGAAACCTCAACTCCCCGCTAGCCACGGAAGATACAGAAATGGCAAAAATAGCCGAAAACCTAGGAATAACCGTCTACCGGCTCAGCCACTTCCTCTAAACCCCCGCAACAAACTCTCCTAGCCCGATAATAGGCAGTTACCGAAGAATAGTTTGCCCGCCAGTTAGTCACGGTTTTAAGAGTGAGCGGAGCCAGAATTTAGGTTTAAAGTTTTTAAAGTGTTTGGGGCGGCGTTGTATTGAGATGAAGACTATCACTGTTGAGGTTCCGGAGTGGGTTAGCGAGGAGGAGGTTAGGCTGGTCTGCCGCGTCCTAGCGTCTAACAGGGAGGTAGTTGAGGATATCCTGGAGGAGTACGGGCTGTTGAAGATTCAGGAGGAGTCCCTCCGGGAATTCCTAGAATCTGAGCCAGACCTATACAGTGAGGAGGACGTCGAAGGGTGACATAGTCCTAGCATACTTCTCCCACCTAACCCGAACACCCGCAGGCTCCCTGGTTAGAGCCCCAAGCGCCTCTTCCCCTCTCTCCTAGTTTAATCACGAAAGATGTGTGTCGTTTAGGGTATTGCTGGTACTACTTCTCTATAGGGGAGCCCGTATTTCTCCCCGAATGTTATTAGTTTCTCGTCGTTTGTGGCTAGTTCTACGTGTAGCCGTCTCCATACGTGGGCTATGACTGCATCCGCTATGCTAGGCCAGAAACCGCCTCTCTCCTCCACGAATATCTCGCTCTCCTCTAGTATGAGTCTGTATGCCCCGAGCAGGTCGTCTAGCGTTAACGGTAGTATTGTCAGCTTTCTTATCTTGAAAAGGAACTGGTAATTATAGGCTATGTTGGCGTAGCTCTTCTCCAAGTTACTTATGAGTTCTAAGCCTGCGTCGAGGTTGCGGCCTCCCTCGCTCTCCAACTTGTAGGCTGGATAAACCATTTCGTGGAGTGAGATAGTATGGATGAACACGTGCCTATTCTTTACGAGTCCTACAACGGATTCGTGGTATTTCGAGTTGATAAATACGAGACCCCATAGGGCCACAGTGTCGAGGAGGATTTCTCCGCTCAAGTAGATACACCTATTTCCTAGTGGGATAACCTTAATAATAAGGTTACCTTATGGTAAATTGGGTGTAACTAATTGGATGTGGAGATACTGAGAATATACGACGATAAGGGACACACCGTTCTCAAAAAGAGAGTTCTAAGGCATTTGGGTGTCAGGAGGGGGGATTTGATAGCTGCGTACCTGATGGAGGACGGCACGGTACTCCTAAAACCCGTGGGGAGGGAGGAACTCCTAGCCAGGCTCAAGAAGCCCGAAGAAGAGGACGCCGCGCTGAGAGAGAGAACGAAGATACACTACGACACGTCTTAGCAGGGTTTCTAGCCTTTACAGCTCGTTAGTCTGCCACTTAACGGGTAAATTAAAAAGTAACAGGTAGTAGGGATAACTACTTTTTAAAGTCTGGTCAAGGTTAAAGTTCACGACTCAGAGGGTTTCAGCGAGGAAGCCCTAGACGCGCTGGTTAAGGCATTAAAGGGTAAAACTAAGTCCTATAGGGTGGACGAGTTCGAGGATTTTAAGGGAACTAAGCCGTAAGACTTCGGCATAGGTCTCTGAACCTGCAGTACCCGCACGCCGAGGGGTTTAGAGGGGTTGGTGGGGGCGGCTCCTCGTCTACAAGCATCCTCCTGACCCCGTCAACC
>CAZFWY010000132.1:0-2752 GCA_964522715.1 uncultured Thermofilaceae archaeon
GCTTCGCAGAAGTTCTTGTCTAGGGCGTCCCTATAGGCCGCGTAGACCCTTCTGCCGCGTCCAACTCCAGCGTAACCTAGACCCGTGTCCTCTATCATCCTTGCCAGGTTACTGAAGTCTATGTTCACTAGGCCCGGCTGGGGTACCACGCTCTGGAGGTTCACTATACCCGTTATCACGTCGACTAGTAGCTTGTCCATCTCTCTGAAAGCCTGCGAAATAGGTAGGTTACCGGTTCTCTCCCTCAGGATATCGTTAGCATAGACTAGTACCATGTCGCAAACGTCTAATGTCTGGGCCAAGCCCCATTGGGCGTTAGCTGCCCTCATTGGCCCCTCGGAAGTGAAAGGCAGAGTGACGACGGCTATCGTTAACTTATCCTTGTATCTCTCCTCTATCGCCTCAGCTATGGCTGGTAATCCTCCGGTGCCGGTACCTCCTCCAAGACCAGCTACTAGTATTATTAGCTCTTTATCACGTAGGGGAGCCAGTATTCTGTCCATGTCCTCCTCAGCTACCCGTCTACCGAGTTCGGGAGAGCCCGCCGAACCTCTGCCCCTCAGCTTACTCTCGCCTATCAATATCTTGTAATCAGCCCTTGTCTTAGCAAGTACGGCTGCGTCGGTGTTAACGGCTACTGTAGGTACAGTTATACCATATCTCTTCAGGTTGTTTATGGTGTTGTTGCCGCAGCCGCCAATACCAACCACTACCATTTTCAGCGCTGATAACTCGCTTGCCTCCGAAAGGTACCTGTCCTGATCCAACCTAGTACCCATACCTATCACCTATACGGCCCACTCATCTGGGAAATCTTGGCTCGGAGAGCCTCATCGAGGACTCTCCGAGCCTCATCGAGATTCGGGGGGCTAACCCCTTTACTTTTAATAAATTCAACAAATTTTCTAGCCGGAGGCTCGAACGGGAAGCCTTCCTGCTCCGCAAACCAGGCCAGATGGAGCTCGCCCTTATTAGCCTCTAAGAACTGCTCTGCCAACTCGTACAGGGAAGGCCCTTCCTCCTTAGGCTTCTCCACCGGTTTGGGCGGGGCCTCAACCTTTTCCTCCCTCTTCTTCCTCCTAAAGAGAGGCATAACCTATCACCTCATAACTCCGCAAGAAAATTCTCAACATATCTAGATTTAACAGAAGTTGCAAACAGGGTCACCCTCAATTCAGGGAGATCCCAGGTCGGCCTTATACCGACGAAGACCGTCGGTATCCTGAACCTCCTTGATAGGGCGTTAGTAGCCGCTTTAACTTGGGATACGTCTAGGTCTAGGGAGCGGCCTTCGAAGTAGGCTATAGCTCCTTTAGAGTCCGTTAGGTTAGTGTCTGCGTAGTCGTCTCTTAATGCGTCCTCTAGAGAGGATATTACGTCTAAGCCTCTGCCGACGCCAGCGAACCCAAGCCCAGACTTGTAGCATATCCTGTAGAAGTTAGAGAAATCGACGTTTATTATCCCAGGCCCGACCTCATAGCTCTGCATCCTTATTATGCTCCTTATGCTCCTCAGTATCTTCCTGTTAACTAAGTCAAAAGCGTACATTATGTCAGCTATCTTAGCTCTTTCCAATGCTAAATCGTTTGCATTAACCAGTACCACGTCAGCTACATCCAGTAATTCTCTTAAGGCGAACTGAGCGTTCCTCCTCCTCTCCTCTCCCTCTTCGGTCATGGGTAATGTAACTACGGCCATTTTAACAGCGTTCGGGAACTTGTAGTTGCAGTCTCTGAAGAATGGCGGGAGACCTCCAGTGCCAGTACCACCCCCAAGCCCGGCTACGCCTATAATAAGGTCGACGTTATCGTCCATGGCTGAAAAGACCATCTCGATGTCTTCCTCCATGGCCTTCTCTCCCAGCTCCGGAACTCCTTGGGCCCCCCTACCCCTCATAGAAAACCTCCCTATCAGGACTTTCTCGTGAGCCCTACTCTTTCTAAGAACCGCTGCGTCCGTGTTAACAGCTATGAGCTTCACGTAGCGCTCAGGAACCTTACCCCAGAGGGAAGTTACTATGTTATTACCACACCCGCCAATACCTACAACGTTGATTCTAACAGCTGCTAGACGGGCTTCCTCCTCCATTCTTCTCTGCATCACTCTCCTTCTAACAGCCACAATCCCACCCCCTATCTTACTCCTTCAGAAGCTCCCTCACGTCTCCAATCAGGTCGGTAACACTCCTAGACTCCACACCAGTGGCTATCACCATAACCTCAGGTATCCTTAAGAGTTCCTTTACGCGGGCACCCATAGCTATCTTCTCAATGCCGAACTTCTCGGTAAGGAGCCTGGGCCCCTCAACCATGTCAGTCAGAGTGATGGTACTAGGTATGGACATGTAGATTAAAGCGCCAGTAGCAGTTGAGGGATCTGCGTCAAGGAGCCTAGAGTTAATAGCCGCTTCTAACGCCCTCCTTATACTCCTATGACTCCCGTGACCTACGAAGCCTACGCCAGACCTCCTCACTATGCTTACGAGGTCCGGGAAATCTACCCTGTGGACAGCGTCACGTGGATCCATCATGTCAACCATGGACTTCACAGTTTTCATTATCAGGGCGTCCATCCTCCTATAGGCCTCGGTTATAGGCATCTCCCCGTATTTTTCCAGCAAGATATCGTTCAGGTTAACTATCGTGCAGTCGGAGTAGACGACTATCTCCCTGAGCCCTGCCTGAGCGTTCTTAAGCCTGTGACCACCCTCGTACCTAAAGGGTAACGTAACTACGGATATAACTGCCATCTC
>CAZFWY010000133.1:0-2740 GCA_964522715.1 uncultured Thermofilaceae archaeon
GAGAAGGCCGGAGTTCCGCGGGAGAACCTGAAGGCTGCGGTTATCTCGAAGTCCCTGGAGGAAATGGGGAATATAATCGTCAGGTGTGGCGGAAAGAAAGATACAGTATACGGCCTGTCAGGGATAGGAGACCTCTACGTAACAGCTACGGGCGGCAGGAACAGCATGTTCGGCAGGCTACTAGGGTCGGGGCTAAGCCTGGAGGAGGCCGTCGAGGAAATGAAGAGGAGAGGAGTTGGAGTAGTAGAGGGCTACCGCAACGCGAAAGTCATAGCTAAGTTCCTGGCGGAGAAGAGGATAGGGCGCGAAGAAGCTCCCCTGCTCTTCTCTGTGTATGACGTGCTCTACACCGGTGCCAGCGTAGAGAAAGTATTTAAGGCTCTAGCGAAATAGTTTTTATAAAATAAATAAAAAGTTTTTATCCTCGTTTTTCCCTCTTGACAAGCCTCATAAACAGGATGGCGACTACGAGCCACACCACGGCTACCGCGAACACCGCTCTGTAACCTACCAGGTCGATGAAGAACCCGGTCACTGGTGGGGAGATTATAAGCGCAGTCATCTCGAAGAGGTAGTATAACCCCGTGTGACCCCCTATCTTCTCCTCGGGCGCCAGGTCCACTACTATTGGCAGGGAGTTAACGTTTACAAATGCCCAGAAGACCCCTCCTACGAGCATCGCGGCTGTAACGAGGAGTAGGTTCTTAACGAATATAGGGACGCTGAGCACAAGTACTAGACCCATAAGACCGATGTTTATAGTCTTCCGTCTGCCTATCCTCGTAGCTATGAAGCCGCTCGGAATGGACATCAATATGAAGGTCAACGCGAAGAGGCCCAGCACCATAGCCGCGGTACTCTCCTTCACACCCAAGTACCACTTACCGTAACTCGTGAAGAAAGCCTCGACAGCCCCGTACGCGAAGAACCACGCGAAGATCGCCAGGAGTATGCCCTTCAGGCTCGGGTCTTCCTCCCTGAAAGCCCGGATTAAGGTCTCAAACATGTCTCTGAGGGCGCCTTCAGAGGACTGGCTTCTCGGGGGTACTTCGGGCTCTTTAATCACAACAACTATCAGTAGGGAGGAGGCTAGGAGGAGTATGGCTGCGAAGAGGAAGGGTAGGGCTGGCTTAGTGTCGTACAGCATTCCTCCCACAAAGAAGGCCAGCAGGGCTCCTACCCCACCCATGAAGTTAATTATACCGTTAGCCTTACTCAGGTACTCGCTCGGAGTTATATATCTGGCATTAACGCTATGGTCGGGGTTCTGTGGACTGCCATGGCCAGGTTCATGATTACGATTGCAGCCAACATGAGGGGCAGTACGGGCGATACTGGTATAAGGGCTAGGGTAATAGCTGCTATAGGAGCTGAAACCAGTATGTAGGGCCGCCTCCTCCCCAGCCTGGTCTTGTCGCTTAGGAAACCTATGTAGGGCTGGATCGTTACTGCGAAGATATTGTCTATGGTCATTATCGCGCCCACCACTGTAAACGCTAAGCCAAAGTTCCTGAGGAATATGGGTACGAAGGAGTTGTACACCGACTAGACGAGGGATATTCCGAAGAAGCCAAAGCCTAGTAGGAATATCTTCTTATAGCTGAAGCCTCTCTCCACGCCCCCTCACCTAACTACCTCCCTAAGCTTGCAAGGGTCGTCTGTTATTATGCCATCAACACCCATCTCCAGGAGCTTCTCAGCCTCCCGGAGGTCGTTAACAGTCCACACGATTAACGCGTAACCCGAGCCTTTGATCTTGTCCACCAGCTTACGGGTAACTATGGTGTAGGGAGGGAGCAGAGCATAAGCCTCAATACGCCTAGCCATGTCAAGGTACCCGTCATCCCACTCCTCCAGGAGCACGCCGACCTCAACGTCGGGCGCTATGTTCTTAATCTCGCTCAGTACTGTTGGGAGGAAGGAAGTTATCAGTGCCTTGTCCTCCAGCCCGTACTTCCTAAGCAGGTTAACTGTCTCCTCCTCTATACCCACGACTTTTAGTTCCACGTCTACGGCCAGCTTGCCGGAGGCGAACTCTAAAACTTCTTCTAGAGTTGGTATCGGGGCTTCACCCTTAACCCTCAACTTCTTAGTCTCCTCAAAGCTTACGTCCGCGACGTAAGCGTCAACCCCCGTTAACCGCTTGAAATTGTCGTCGTGGTAGATTATCGGGACTCCGTCCTTAGTGAGTCTAACGTCGAACTCTATGGCTGTCGCCCCGCACTCATAAGCCTTGACAAAGCTAGGCATCGTGTTCTCCGGGGCGAGCGCCGCAGCCCCCCTATGACCTATAAGCCTAAACATTTCCGCGTAATTCCCCACCTAGCTCACCTCATCCTCGAAGTCGAAGCACAGCCTCCCGTACTCTCCCGTCTCCGCGCATATCTCCACTTTGACTTTACCCGAGACCTCTCTGCCTAACACCCTCACTACGACCTCAGACTCAGATTGAAACCTGAAGGGTTTGTCGCGGTTTATCTCTGACGCTTTCAGCTCTCCATCGCCCCAGACCAACACGACGCTCTCGAGGTCTACAGCCTCTCCTCCTACTTTGAGTTCTAGGGGCGATACTAGGGTCGCTGTGGCCAGCTCGTTCTCCAGGGTAAACTCGAAGCCGCTCTCAACGCTGTGAATACTCCCCCGTACGTATAGTCGGCGAAGCAGAGATTTAGGAATCAGCAAAAGTAGTCACCTTTACACAAATATATGAACTAACTACCTTATAACGTTTATTGCAATA
>CAZFWY010000134.1:0-2739 GCA_964522715.1 uncultured Thermofilaceae archaeon
CCCATCCTTCAAAGACGATTAACGGCGAACCTGACCGAGGGGTTCAACGTGGTTACCCTCGGCCCCCTCCCCCACCTCATCGACACCCCGTGCATAGCGAGGGTAACCGTCGAGATAGGCGGGAGGGAGAAGGTGGAGTACGTACTAGTCCTAGAGGAGGGAGTGGACGAGTTTACGAGGTTAAAGGAGGCTTTCACGCTACGTCTCGCGCAGGCCTTCCCCCTGTTCATAGCCGCCATACTCGTCTCACTAATAGACGCCGCCCTAGACCCGAGAATGATACCCACAGCGTTCCTCACGCTAGCCGTAGTCCTCATCTTCGCAGACATCGACCTACTCCTACTCGGAGTCAACATTCTATACATATACTAGCCTTATTAAGATAAGAAGTAAAAAGAGAACTTTTTTCTTTACCAGCCCCCTTTAAGGAGGCTAAGGGCCCTCTTGACGGCCTCTCCAACCCACTCGGCAACAACGCGTTCCGGCTCTTTCGCCTCTCCTCCTAGGGCTAGGAGTACTATGACTGACGAGCCAGCGATAACGACGGCGTAGAACCACCAGGGCGGCTCCCTAGGCACGGGGTTCGTAAGTTGGTCGTATATGAATACTATTAAGAGTACGATAGCCGCCAGGACGCAGCCCAGCAACACCAATCCAACAACCTCTAGAATCAACAGGCACACCTCCACGACGAATACGCTAACCATAAAAATATAATTTTCTTTATGGGCTTCTATTGTAGAAGGAAAAAAGGCTAGATGGGAGTTGCGAGTTCCTTTTTCTTCCTGACCATCTCCTTGAGTTCTTTCAGCCATGACTCCCCGGTTTTAGCTTTCTCCTTCGAGGCACGCCTGAGACTCCTCATTCTCTTTTTTATCCTCCTTATCTCCCTCTTTACCTCCCCCATTTATCCACCCACCCTAGTAATTATTAAGGAGCCATTAAAACACGTCTTCAACTGGTAGAAGCCGTCAAAGACCGTACTGTTAGCTGTAGGAAGTGGTATCCTGTTAGTCGCCCTACCCCTCCAAACCACGTAGACCGGGAAGTATACCCCCGAGGAGTTCACTATAACGTCGTCGAGGCGGTAGCTGTTCACCACGCAGCCACTCATACTGTAAACCCTGTATATGTCCGAGGCGAGCTGTAACTCGTCGCTGTAGTCCAGCCTGACTTTAGACGCTATTCCTAACACCGCTGCCACAGCTATTATCCCCGCTAAACTAATGATCAGGGGTTGTATTTCCACGTCCATCCCACCCCGATTTGAATTCCAAATTCGTCTATCAGAGTGTAGTTACCCAGCTTCGCGGGGAAACCGACCATCCACACGCACTCCCCCACCTCTACTATATCGGCCTCCTTGTCGGGGTCTAGGAGGCGGGGGCACACTCTGAGGCTTCCCCAAGGCCCCTTATACTCATGAATATACACTAACTCGTACTTCTTATACAGCACATCCTCTTTACCTACTTTCTTCAGGTATGTGCCTTGGAAGCGGTAGGAAACCCTGACTGTCACGTTCACGTACTCTGTGCCTCTGTCCTCCCTGTAGAAGTACACGTAGTAATTCACGTACCCCGCCTTTTCGTCCCCCTCCCCCCTGAGCATAGTCGTATTTGTCAAGGGCGGAATGTTCAGCCTATAAGTTCTGTTCAACCTCCACAGCTCCTGAGAAGTATACCTGATACATTTAGGGCAGAAGTAGCCGAGACGGGACGCAACCGAGACCCATAGCCGCCCCAGCGTCACGACGCTAGCTGCTTGAGACCAGTCTCTCACTATCACCACCTGGGGTTCTGGTGTGTATTCCCTAAATGTGGCTAAAGCGGCCAGTAGCGAAATCGCCAGTAGGAAAACGGCTAGCGCCAGCATTTGTCCTTTCTCAGCCACGCGCCACCACCTCCACCACGACGTAGGTGAAGTTAGAACTGAGATAGAGAGCCCTTATCGGGTAGTACCCGTAACTCCATTCGGAACGGTAAACCACACGTCGGGCTGGCACAGCTCCTAGCGCTCCTCTGTACTCTGTGATGGCAATCACGTCCTCCCCGCCAGCTTTCAACATGAACTCCACGAACGACGTGGTGTTGAAGGAGTGTGTAAGGAAGTAATACGCCAGTGCCCGGTTCAAAGTCTGTGTATGCGGAGTGCTGTGCCACCTCATCGAGACGATGGCCGCCTGTGACGTGAAGACGACCACGATTATCACGATTAAAACTAGTTCCAGAGCCCTGCCGACGTTCAACTCACCCACCCTTAAGCTCAGAGTACCCCCCGAATGGCAGCGGCGAATAAATAATAACGTCGGAGTAGTAGTCTAAGAGTTCTATCGTAGCGTTAACCTCGTCCATGTACGTCTCCAGCGCCGCCCTCCTTGCGCTCGACGCGACGGAGAACCCCATAGCTACGCAGGCCGCCAGGACTATCACCGTAGCTAATACAAACATAACTTCAGTTATAGCGTACATGTCATCCCCCCACCCTAACCCTGTATACCTTGACTTCTCGCCACCCGGAGAAACTGTAGACTTGAGCGCCGTCAAAAAGCACCGTTGAGTCGGCTAGGACGGCATCGAACACCAGCTCCGCAGCCCTGTAGTCGAGCCTAAAGACTCTGTCTCCCCCCTTCGTGAAGAAGTAGATCCTAAGTATACTCTCTTCGTCCTTGACGTAAACCGAGCTGTTCAGGCCTGCATGGGTGAGATTACTCCACAGAATCCACGACCCATAGTTTTC
>CAZFWY010000135.1:0-2705 GCA_964522715.1 uncultured Thermofilaceae archaeon
TCGGCAAAGAGTCAGAGCATACAGCGTCTATTCTAGCTCCTAATCCCAAGGCTTCTAATCTCTTCCGAGCATACTTAACCGCATTAATATTCACATCTACGAGCATGATAGTTTCCACATTATCAAGCATACGCTCGGCTATGTACCCGCCACCACAGCCGAGGTCGCAACCCAACTTTAATCCCCACGAAACGGCTTTAGCCACGTCAGAAGTTACTATAGAGTCTTCAGAGAGGGGGTATGCTTCGCTGGACATTCCGACTATCACGCTAAGCCCAGGAGTTTCTTAGCTTCATCTGACATTCTGTCCGGAGTCCAGGGAGGGTCCCAGACGAGTTCTACTTCCACGTCTTTGGCTTCGGGTATCTCCCCTTTGACAACTTCCCTAACTAGCTCCGTTATGAAGTAGCTCATAGGGCAGCCGGGAGTCGTCATGGTCATCCTTATCTTGATCTTGCCACCCTCAATATCCACTCCATAGATTAGGCCTAGGTCAACTATGTTGATAGGGATTTCTGGGTCGTGAACCTTCTTTAAAGCCTCTATTACCCTCTCTTTCGTAATTGCCAGGTTAACCACCTCGACCTTAATGTCAATGGTAGTTAATATCCTCGTCGATGTCGCTCTGACCTTCTAGTTTGGAGAGAGCGCGGTAATCCGTATCTAAAACCTCTATTATCTTCTTTACACGTTTCTCGCCTAAACCCTGCACCTTCCTGAGCTCCGCGCTAGATGCTTTGAAGAAACGCCTCGGAGTCCCAAAGTGCATGAGTATCTTATGAGCAGTCTCAATACTTATGCCTGGTATCGAAGAGACTAGGTTGAGCTGGACGTTTAATACGCCCTTGTTATACTTTACGACGCGTACTTTAACCGGGGCCAGGTATCTCTTCCCTCTTCTTTTCTCCTCTCTCCGAGCGAGAGAGAAGATCAGCCAAGCCGTTTCCCTGTGGTTCCTAACGGTAAAGACATAAACTCCTAGGTCTAGGAGTGAGACTAACGCGCCATACGCCTGGGGAAAGCCTATTTTCCTATTAGAAATGGCTCTTTCTAAATCTCCTTCTACGATTATCACGGCTCTCTCGTAAGCCGAGGAGAGGTATTTCGCTTGCTCGAATAATCTCTTATCAACTATAGAGGAAAGGAAGTCGTGAGCAGACTTCCTCTCCACACCCGTCGAACCAGCTATGTAATCGGCTATTTCAAGTCTCTCCACTTTTACCTCCGCTCCGAGTCTCTCTAGGATCACCGGTATCCCGGAGCGAAGTTCTCTGTCATCCACCAGTATCGTTACCATTAACACCACTCTTCGCAACCTATACTATTAAGCCCTCGTAAGAACCAGTTTTCCAATATTTGCCCCTAACGGGTATTGAAGCGCCGCAGAACTTACACTTCATGTCGTCCGTCAGGTTCCACTCGACTATCGAGAAGCCCCATCTGCGTATTAGGAGTTTACCGCAATTGTGACAATACGTGTGCTCTGCGGGATGTCCAGCGACGTTGCCTAGGTACACGTATTTCAGCCCTTCTTTAAGTGCTTCTTCTCTTAATCTCTCCAGCGTTGACACAGGAGTGGCATCCACGTGAGTATACTTGTACTGAGGGTAGAACCTAGTGATATGGAGCGGCGTAAATTGGCCTAAATGTTCTACTTGCCAACGGGCTAGACTCCTTACCTCCTCTGCGTCGTCGTTAAGCCCCGGAACCACGAGATACGTCGTTTCTAGGTGAACGCCAGCTTTAGACATTATCTCTAAGTTCCTGAGGACCACGTCGAGCCTTCCTTTAATCACTTTACGGTATGTCTCCTCCTTGAAGGCTTTGACGTCCACGTTCGCCGCGTCTAGGTATGTTAAGAGTTCTTTCAAGGGTTCCTCATTAATGAAGCCATTAGTCACTAAGACATTTTTTATGCCGTTAGCTCTTGCGAGCTTCATAGTGTCTAGAATGAATTCAAACCATATCAGGGGCTCGTTATAAGTGTACGAGATTGAGGGGGCTCCGTAACTCTTAGCGTACTTAACGACTTCTTCAGGGCTCAACTCCACGTTAGACGTTTCTTCTACCGTCCGCTGCGAGATGCTCCAGTTCTGACACCATGGGCACTTAAAGTTGCACCCTGCGGAGCTTATGCTAAAGGTATAACTGCCGGGGTTCCAGTGGAAGAGCGGCTTTTTCTCTATGGGATCGTTCCACATAGCCGTTAACTTTCCATAAGTCATAGCGTAGAGCTTTCCTCCAACATTCTTCCTGGCGTTACATATCCCATAGCGGCCCGGTAAGATTACACAACCGTGAGGACACAAGTTACATTTCACGCGGTTATCGTCTAGGCGCTCGTAGTAAAGAGCTTCCTTCAAATTTCACACCATGAAGATATTACGAGTATCTGCTTATTAATTCATGTTCCGTCGAGTTGAGTAAAAATTCTTCCGCTCTTGCCTCTATTTCATATGATTTTTTAAGCTGATCTTTAGATGATAGCTTGATGCCGAAGGCACGTCTACTCTTAAGCTTAACCGACGAAGAAATAGTAGAAATGATAAGAAAGCACAGGTGGCCGGAAGGCGTAACCTGCATCTACTGCGGCTCGAAACACGTAGTTAGAAACGGGAAGTCGCGCGAAAAACCATACGTCCAGAGGTATATGTGCAGAGATTGCGGTAAGCAGTTCAACGACCTGACAGGGACGCCGTTCAGCC
>CAZFWY010000136.1:0-2701 GCA_964522715.1 uncultured Thermofilaceae archaeon
CAGAAGAACAGGCCCTCGACAGTCTCTATGTAGTCTTTATCCCTTAACCTCATCTCCGGGGCACCAGGGCCAGGTACTCCCTGCTTAAGACTCCCGAGCCCACCACTATTCTAAGGTACTCCTCCTCGCCGCGTACTTCCTCCAGCATCCCCCTAGCGATTATAGTGTGGCCTTTCTTGGCTATACACCTGTACAGTCCCACCATTGATACTACCTCTCTTAGCGCGGCTGGGTCGAACCCCCCCTTTATAACTTCGCGGCACTCCACGCGGTATACCGCTGGCCTGAAGACACATTCCTCATCGTCTAGTACGAGGCACTCGGCGACTACCTCTCCTATTGGTTTAAACCTGACGTTGGGGCATCTTATCTCCTCGTCCGTCCTAACCGCGTTCGCCACGAACCTGGTACCCTCGAAGATCCCCGTATTGCCCCGAAGGGTCTCGACGGAAGTCCTCCTCAGTATCCTAACCACGCCTTCTCTCTCTAGTTGTAGGAGCGCGTTCAGCACCTTCCTGTAGTTACTAGCCCCGTAAACCGCTATGTCTATGTCGCTGCCCTTGCCGTGCATTCCCAGGGAGATTGAGCCGTGGATCCCGAGGTTGCTAAGGGGTACCTCGGCGACCCGAGATACCAGTTTAACCAGTTTGACGGCTTTCTCCTCCAGCCAGTCTCTGCTCTCTCTTTTTAGTAAGTCTCTTAGGGCTTCTTTAGGCGTGCGTATCTTCAGAACCTTAGATAGGGGAACGCTTACCACGTATTTGCCGAGATCCTCGGAGTAGTGGAGGTAGTAGGGGAAGTGCTGCTTGAAGGTTTTAATTATCTCGGAGAAGACCCTCGGGGAGTATAGCTGCCTCGGCCTTAGGTAACGCCTGCCCGTGTAGCTCCACTTATGGTCTAGCCATTCTAAGTTGAATAGGACCGCGTACTCCTCGGGCACGTATTTGAGGAAGGCTGTTACCCTGTCAGGGGGGTGGCAGTACCCGAAGGTGTAAAAGATGAAGTAATCCTCGGTAACTATGATATCGCCGTCCCTGGCCTTAGTGCCGAGGGTCATATACGCATCACTTCTTACCTATTCGGAGAGACCTCTCTATTTTGATTTCGTGATTCTCGACTGCACTTAGCTGTTCTGTGTTCAGACTCAAGCTCCTTGATAGCCTCGATTATAATGGGGGTATGTTCGCGGTCGATACCCCAGAGGTCTTCGAGACTAGGGATCGGAATCATCAATATACACTCGCCATGCTCAACAAGCTTTATCTTCGTACCCTCCTTAATGCCGTACTTCCTCATCAATTCAGGAGGAATAGTTATCACTCCGTTCTTAGCGACTCGGATAGTGCAACTCATAGTTTCACCGCTGGAAGTGCCCGTCTTAGAATATCGATAGAGTATTATTATATGTACTCGCAAATTACTCCATTGCTTTTCACAAATTTGTAGGGAATAGCTACCTGAACGATCTAACTTAGAAAAAGGCATTAAGGCGAAGACTTCAAAAGAGGCGTGGCTATGAAGAAAGTCTGTTTCGTGGTTAACCCTATAGCTGGGCTAGGCGGCCCTTACGGGTTAAAGGGCAGCGACGACTTAGAAGCGATTAAAGAACTCCTTAGCAGGGGGGTTAAGCTACGCTCACCGGGTAGGGCTGAGAGATTCCTCAAAGCGCTCAGGAAAGGGGACTCTATACTGTTCCTAACTGCTGGCGGGTTGATGGGTGAGAGGGAGCTCGGGGAGCGCGGTTATACGTACGAGGTGGTGCATGAGGCAGGCGAGTGGACTACGCCGCGCGATACGAGGGAAACGGTTAGGAAAGCCGTGGAGGGAGGGGCGGAGGTCGTAGTGTTTGTTGGCGGGGATGGGACTGCGAGGGACGTGGTGTCCGTGGCAGGCGGCGTACCCGTACTCGGTGTACCTGCTGGCGTGAAGGTCTTCAGCGGGGTTTTCGGCTCTACTCCCGAGGCCTCGGCCGAGATTCTGGACTCGTGGGTTGAGGGTAAAGCAGAGGTTGTGGAGGCCGAGGTCTTGGACATAGACGAGGAAGCCTATAGGAGGGATGTTCTAAGGGTGAGGCTTTACTCGGTAGCCAAGACTTTAAGGAAAGGGGAGCTACTACAACCATCTAAGAGCGTGTATGTAGGCGCCTCTGAGGAGGAGAATAAAAAGGCGATAGCTAGATACGTCGTTGAGGAGAAGATTAGGCCGGGAGTACTCTACGTGTTGGGGCCGGGATCCACCGTTAAGGCGCTGGCCGAGGAGCTCGGCGTGGAGAAGACCCTCCTAGGAGTGGACTTGTACGCTAACGGGAAGTTAGTGGCGAGAGACGTAGACGAGGAGACCCTCCTGAAGTACTGCGCCGAGTACCCTAAGATAGTGGTAGTGGTTACCCCTATAGGTAAGCAGGGCTTCATCCTCGGGAGGGGGAACCAGCAGATAAGCCCCAAGGTGCTCAGAAAGGTTACTAGGAAAGACCTACTAGTTCTCGCGACCAGGAGGAAGCTCAGAGAAACACCCGTGCTGAGAGTTGACACGGGAGACCCCGAGATAGACGGAAAAATGCGCGGATACGTGAGAGTTATAGTAGACTATAGAGAGGAAGCCGTTGTGAGGGTCGTCTAGCTCAGATGCTGCGTCCCTCGTCACCCCTCAGGGGCCGAGGGTAGAGGTGTCATCACCGTGAAGAGATAGTGTAATGATTTTT
>CAZFWY010000137.1:0-2682 GCA_964522715.1 uncultured Thermofilaceae archaeon
CCATGCCAGGGACCGTCGAGGCCGCCAGGGAGATGGGTGTCTGGCTGATAGAGTCCGGGCGGGAACTCACGGAGCCCAGGATCTAAATCCCTAGGGCCGCCTTACCTATTCCTCTCACTTTTGCTCCTATCGCCTGTTAGCTCAGACTTTTTACCCTCCTCGCAGCTTATATAGTGATAACCTTGAAGTGGGCCCTCGTCTTGACGGTTGGGGTCAGGCCTGAAGCCGTGGTTAGCTGTGTCTACGCTTTTAGGGACAGGTTCGGGGAGCCGTCACTGGTTTACCTGTTCCCTTCGCGCTCATCGGAGCCCTTCGTGGAGAGGATCGCCCGGGCCCTAGAGGGGTTGCTCGGCGAAGTGGAGGTTAGGCACGAGGTGGTGGAGGAAGCCGACATAGGGGAGGCCGCCAAGGTAATCTCAGGAGTTATTGAGAGGCTTAAGAGTGAGGGGTTCAGGGTGGCTGTGGACATAACCCCGGGCAGGAAGACTATGAGTATAGCGGCTTACAAGGCGGCTGTAGAGTCGGGGGCAGACCTGATACTATACCTGCACTTGAAGTGTAGAGAGTACGAGTCCATGATATACCCCTTAATCCCCAAGCACTGCGCCCAGCTAGTAGTCCTAGGGGGTGTTGGAGGTGCCGGTGAAGCTCAGAGTTGAGGAGCTGACAATCCTGACGAACACAATCGCAGATGAAGTCCTGGAGTTCTCCCTACCCCAGTACAGGGCCGAGCTCGTGAGGATAAGCTACGTAGACGGCTGGGTATTATCTTTAACCGCCGACGACGAACTCGGGGCCCTAGAGTCCATCCTCAGGAGCATGGGTTGTCTGAGGCCGCCAGTCTCCAGGCGCCTGTTCTGGGACGCCTTGACCTCGGCCGGGGTGTCACGGCCGCCCAACATGGACGAGTTGTTGAGCCTCATGGAGAGGGCTACGCGTTTCGACCCCTCCGACCCCAGGCAGAAGGTGTTGGCCGTAGACACCAATGTACTCTACAATTGTACACTTACGCTCGCCGCCGGTATGACCAGGTCTAGGCCGCCCATCGCCATATCAGGCTGCATACTCTACGAGATAGCCGTTAAGGTACAGAGGGAGATGGACAGGGAGGAGGCCAAGTGGGTTCGCCAGCTCGCCGGTATGAGGGGTTCCAGGAAACTGGGGAACGAACTCGCCCGTACGTGGCACTTGGAGAGGAGGAGGGGGTTAGCCGCGCTCAGAGAGTACGAGAGGGTAAAGCTAGCATACCCCTACGTCTCAACCCCCAGGAAGAAGTGCGAGGGTGACGCCGAAATAGCCAGGGACTACTCCCAGCTCATGGCGAAGGGAGTCAACGTAGTACTAGTAACCCACGACAAACAGATGTACTCCACGGCTAGAGCCCACGACCTACCGGTAATACTGCTAAACCCGCCCGATAAGAAGCTCGACAGGGTACCCCTAAACTACCTGCCCGAGTTCATATACCACCTCTCAGTGAACTTCGGACTAGTCAGGGTGTCCGGGGAGAAAGGCTGGGCCATAGTCAGGTCGGCCTGGAAAGGAGCCAGAGACGAGGAAGCCATAAAGGGGATAGTCCAGGTCGAGTCTTCACCGGAGATTGAAAGCAAAATCTCGGGAGAGATCGAAATGGTCAGGGCAGTCCTAAAAGAACTGGCTTAACAGCCCGCCACGTAAAACGCGCCTACCTGAGGGTTAACCCAGTGAAAAACCAGCATAATCTAAGCAACTACGTGGAACCTCCCGAGCAAGTATTCCTCTCCCCTGAGGACTGGTTTTAATGCTGGTTACGAGTAATATTTCCGGGAAGCTCCTTGCTGGCGTCGTACAGGGTTTACGGCCGCCTCGCTAGGATGTACACCCCCTAAAGGGGTTGCTCAAGGCGATAACGTCGAGAGACTGGGCCAATCCTCATCCCTTATACACTATTAATGTCTCATCGATAATATAAGCATGGCTGGTGAATGTACTCCTTAGAATATTGATACCAACTCCTTTTACACTCCATGAAGCTAAGCTTTTTAGCTGCAAGCTCTCATCACAAATGGGCGTCCAACATATGAGCCTAGAATTCGACCTCAGGAGGCTCGCGGATAAGATATACGAGACCTTCAGCCATGACTACCACACCGAAGAAAAAGTGAAGAGAACAGTCGAAGATCTGAAGAGGAAGAAGGAGTGTCTCGATAAGGATCCATACTGCCCCGAGGTCTTCGAGGAATTAATAGTAGCCGTTGTGACTCAAGGTTATTATTTTAAGCGTTTCGATGAGAAATTGAGAATAGGGCTTAGGAAGCTGACATCAAAGTACGGAGTCAGAGGACTCCTCGAAGGCAAAGGACGAGAAGAGCTCCTAAGGTTCATTAAGAACTCAGTTAATGAGAGAGTTCTGACTAGAACTAAGGCTTTAGTAAAGGTACGCTATGTCTTAGACTCCCTCAAATGTATCACGCTTAGGGAGTGGGTTAAGATAGAGCTTAAGGATTTCAAGGGCGACCTCACTGAGCAAGGTCTCAGGTTACTAGGAGATAAGGGGCTCAACGACTTCTTAAAGACAGCTGGATGCTGGGACAAGGTTCCAATAGACATTAACGAGCAACGCTTCATAATACGCACAGGTATATACCTAGCCCACCCAGAACCCCAGAAATTCGACCCCACAGACAAATCCTTCCTAAGAGA
>CAZFWY010000138.1:0-2678 GCA_964522715.1 uncultured Thermofilaceae archaeon
TCCAAGAAGAGAAGCGTTCTCCTAGTGGTAGCGGTTTTAGTTGTGGTAGTCTTAGCCGTAGTGGCCGCCTATTTCCTTTTGTTTAGGGGATGGCAGCTCGCGCCCCCTAACCTGAGGGAAGAGTTTAAGGTGACCTATAGGCACGTCGTGAAGACCGCTGAGCGGACTTCCGAGATGACTATAACTATCGTTAGGAAGGGGGATAAGATTAAGTTCGAGTTGGTAAGCCAGGAGTACACCCTCATAGCTATATCCACCCCCGAGGAGTCGGCCTACTGCACCCGTTCCCCCGGCGGCACCTGGATGTGCCTCAAGGGGCGTGAAACCAAGTTCTCAAAGGCCGCCCGGAGAGTGCTAGAGATTGACTGGGAGGGGGCCGAGTACGCTGGTACCGAGACTATCCTAGGCGAGACGTGTAACTGCTGGAGGAAGACAGAGACCGTGGGGCAGGAGGACGTGGAGATCTACGCCTGCTTCACCAGCGACGGTATACCGCTCTACATGGAGGTTAAGCGCTACAGGAACGGTAGCCTCTTCAGGGAGGCGACGTGGGAGGCCCAGTCCGTGTCTAGGTCTGTAAGCGAGTCCGAATTCGTACCTCCAGCCCTCCCATCATAAAAACCCATTCTTTTTCCACGTCTTTCCAGGGCTTTCCTAATAGCTCGTCCCAACTTCTTACTATCGGTGGATATTATGAGGAAGACCGTGTTAATAGCCGTACTCCTATGCGCGGCTTTAGCGGCGACGGCCCTCCTTTTAATCCCGAGGAGCGGAGGTTCGGGGCTGAGCAGACCCGTTAAGACCTACGTGTCGGTTGTGGACGGGAACGCCAAGCTCTTCGTGGACGGGAAACCCGTAGACCTGCTCGGCTTCTACGCGACGTCAGAGGTGATAGAGTACATAGATAAGGCCGCGCGCTACGGGGTTACCTTCTGTAGGGTTGAGGTCAGGTGGCCAGTGCTCGACAAGGTCACTAAAGAGTTCGCCTTTAAGAACAGGAGGTTGATGACTAGGGTTAAAGAGCTGATTAGGGAGGGGAGGCTTAGGGAGGCTGTAGAGCTACTCCCAGACTTCGAGGTGCCCGAGGACGCCTCAGAACTACTAGACTTCTCGGATCTAGACAAGATAATGGACTACGCCGCCCGGAAAGGAGTCTACATAATCCTTTCCTTCCACTACCTGTCTCCCCCCATATGGTGGGTTAAGAACTTCCCAGACCAGCTACAGACCAACAACACGGGAGGGCTGTGCTACATGGCCACCTTCAACTCCCCAGCACTCCTCAAGTACGGAGACCAGGTAGTCAGGGCCGTAGTTAACAGGTACAAAGACCACCCCGCGCTGCTGGGCTGGGGCCTAGACTTCGGCTGGACAAACGAGGACAACTACCCCGGGGCCAACTACTACAACTCTTGGGGCATGTACGACTACTCCCCCACGGCTATCAAGAGGTTCAGAGAGTGGCTGAGGGAGAAGTACGGGAGCGTAGAGGCCCTGAGGGAGGCTTGGGGGAACGGGACCGTGACGTTCGAGAACGCAGTTCCGCCCCAACCCTTACCACCGCCAGAGGGCTACCGGGAGACTGTGGAGTTCGTGAATGGGCCGGGAGATACTAGGAGGGAGTGGATGGACTGGATGGAGTTCAGGCTTGAGGAGAAGACGGAGTGCATGCTCCACTTCGCCAGGCTGATAAAAGAGCTAGACCCGAACCACGTACTAGTCCAGACCCCTGCGACCCCCCTACTCCTAGGCGTCTCGGGAGCCGTGTTCCTAGCCATAGACTACTACAGCTACGTCAAGTCCCCCGTAGACGTGGTCTACGTAAACCCAGGGCTAAAGGAGGACACCGCGAGGGCCATAAAGCTCTACGGGTACCCGCCATTCCTCAAGTACTTCGAGCAGAGGGGTAAGGCGGCCTTCATAAAGTGGGAGGGCAGGCCGGGAGTCGACTACGACGCCCACCCAGAGCTGATAACCACAGTGGCCGAGATGGCTAGGAAAACTGGCACCGGGCTCGCCATATGGGGAGGACATGTACCAATGCCTGGGACAGGGGAGGAGCAGCCCGAGTTCACAGACCAGCAGATAGAACTCTTTATAGAGACCTTCAAGGCTCTGCCCGAGGGAGGCCTCAACAAGTCCAGGATAGCCATACTAGAAGACCCAAGGCTCTGCTTCTTCACCTACTACGGGTCTAGACCCTACAAGCTGGTCGAGGCGGCGGCGCTATGGGGAATAATACACCTAGCCGGACTTGACGCCGACGTAATTCCCGTAGACGAGGTGAGGGAGAACCCCGACGCGATATACCAGTACGACGCCCTAATACTCGACAACCTCTACCGAATGGACGACTGGCTAGTAGACATGCTGGTGAAGTACGTGGAGAAGGGAGGCGGGCTATTCATAGTAGGCAGGACGGGGGCCTACGACTGGTACGGGGAGCGCAAGTACCACCAGTTGAAGAGGCTCCTAGGGATATCCTCGAACATAACCGAGTACAAAGCCGCGGGCTACTCCTGGACGTTCACAGACGCCGACGACCCCCTCCTAGAAGGGATAAGAGGGGAGAGAGCGGACGGGCCCAGCCAGCTAAACATACTCTACATACCAGTATTCGACTACGAAGCCGAAGGATACACAGTACTGGCGACACTAGACCAGAACAACACAGTCGC
>CAZFWY010000139.1:0-2644 GCA_964522715.1 uncultured Thermofilaceae archaeon
TCCCCCACCACCAGGCCCGCCGACTCCTATCCACGTACCGAAGATTAAGCTTGCGAAGACGGCGAGCGAGAAAGTAGTGACTGTGCTTGACACGGTCACCTTTACTATTGCTATTACCAACGTGGGCAACGGGTCTGCCAGCGACGTTAGAGTTGTAGATGAGCTAGGCGCGTGTCTAGAATACGTCAAGGACTCTTCAACAATCAATGGGGTGAGACAAGAACCCTCTATAAGTAACGGGAGACTCGTATGGGTGCTCAGCGAAGTCAAAGCAGGCGAGACTACAACCATAACCTTTAAAGCTAAGGTTACCTGTATTCCTGGCGGTGGGCTGGCCACAAACGTGGTCTATGTCAATAAGACCACGAGCACCACTACGGTGGAGGTGGTCCCGCCCAGCCTCACCATAACTAAGAGTGTGAAAATAGTGGGTAATACGACTTTACAATACACAATAAAGGTAGTATCGAAGAATTACGAAGGACAAATAACGATTCTAGACTACCCGTCCACTCTCAACGTGTTCAACGCGTCCATAGAACCAGTAGTGGAGGACGGAAAACTTGTATGGCGCGTATACATCTACAAGGGCGGGACGGTAACGATTACGTACTTCGTGTCCTTAGGATCTCCATCCTGCGGCGAGTACACGAATAAGGCCGTGATAGTTGAAACTGGGGATACCGCTGACGTCACCCTGAAGATCCCCTGTAAAGTAGGGCCTTCAGGGACTGCAGTGTTTAACGTAATTATAGCGACTGTAGTCGTACTTTTCGTGGGCTTCGCCTCCAGGAAGCCCTACGTCATCGACTACGAGGCCCTCAGGAAACTCTACGACTCAGGGATGCTGGCTCACTTCCTCGGCTATCTCGATAAGGTCGCAATAACCACGGAGACTCTCGGAAGAGTACTGGAGGACGACGAGCTGAGCAAGGTGTTAGAAGTTTACATACGTAGCAGTAGGCTGGAGGTACTACCTCCGCAGTGGGTCCACGGAACTCTGAAAGGAGCGCTCATAGGGCTCGGTCTCGACGGAGAGCCTGCCTCAGTTATCATCGCGGGCGTATCCGTCGGGCCGAAAGCCCTGATACTAGGGAATAAAGACGCCGGTATTGTGGCTGGCTTACTCGGCATACCCTCCCTTCGGGTTAAGTCGGAGGGGGAATAGATGTCGGCTGCAAGCCTCCTAGACCTACAGGTTGAAGAAATAGTAAAGAAGAGGAAGAGGACACGAGCCATAGTAGCGGTATCCCTAGCCCTAACTGTGTACTTAGTCGTACTTGCAACCGTGATACTACTATCGCCGTTCGTCCCATATATCACTCAGCTGTACGTCATCCTGATAGGGGCTATAGCTGGCGCCTCGGCTGGTACTGCTTTCTACATGATGGAGTCCTACCCCACAATACCTGAGAACTTCGTAGTCTACGGAAGGATAACCGGAGACACCAGTATGCTTATGGGTATAGACGCCTACATAACCAGTGATATCTCGTCTAAGGGGTCGGTGGACGTAGCCTCCTTCGCCCAGAGACACCACGTCGACAAGTCGCTGGTAGTTAGCCGCATACTAGCGCTCGAGAAGGCAGGACTGATGAGAGTAAGCAAGGTAAAGGCCTACTAAACCCCCTTAACTTTTTATTTTTACTTTTTTATATACATGTCATACATTCTAGCCAGGTTTCTAGGTATTAGAGAGTTTTCAGGTTAAATATATACATAGCCGAATAATACTATATTGAGGAAAAATTTATGCTGCTAATTTTAGACCATCTCACGTGGAGAACGAGGGCTTCTTCCTCTCAATGAGCAACCGCGTATACCCCAGTACTCGGACGAGGCCACCCTGATATACACGACGTTATTAACGAGGGGGGTTTAAAGTCGTAGTCGCCGACATTACTGGCGTTCCATGGGCCGAGGTAAACAACGCTATGGCCGTAAGGGGGGTTCTCCTAACCCGTATAGTAAGGCCTTAACTGCGAATTCTGCCGCTTGCTGAGCTTTAAAACAAGACCAATTATAATCCCCCCTACTCAAATCTCCGCGTGCCGAATCAAGGGTTTCTTTAGACGTGGTCATCCATCTGCTGTATTCCTCGTAGTCGAGCATCAATTCTATAGTGATATGTGCACGTAATAATGCTTAGCCGCTGTACAACTCAACGTCTTTACTCTGAGCCAGCTTAACCCAGCGTTTACGAGCAAGGCTCTATTGAGCAACACTCCTGGAAAGTGTAGCCTGCTCTGGGTGCATGGCTTTATTAACCTCTCTCTGGGCTGTGCTACTCGATGAGCGAGTACCTGGATTTAGCCGGTAGGATTATGAAGCTAGGCGTTGAGAAGGGGGCTGAGTACGTAGACGTTAGGGTTGAGAAGTCGGTCTCTATGAGCGTCAGGGTGGGTAAGGGCCACGTGGAGGAGACTAGCCGTGGGTACTCGGCCGGGGCTGGCGTGAGAGTTCTGTACGGGGGTTCTTGGGGCTTCGCCTCGACCGAGAAGTTGGACTACGAGTCCCTACTCTACGCCCTTGAGAACGCCTTGTCAATAGCTAAGGCGTCGGCTGGTAGGAGAAGGGAGAAGAGCTCCGTCTCAAGCTACCCTCGGGTAAAGGACAGGGTTAAAGCTAAGGTTAGGGTTAACCC
>CAZFWY010000140.1:0-2635 GCA_964522715.1 uncultured Thermofilaceae archaeon
TGAAGTTCTCCATCTGGAACCCCACGGGGTTGGAGACTAGGATTCTGTCGTCAACTGTCGAGGCAAACCACTGTGCATACCCCTCCTTAGATCCGCCGTAGAAGCCCACCTTCTCAACTCTAATCCCCCTCTCCTCGCAGATCCTCTGGAGCAGGGTTATAGCGTAGCTCTGAGTCCTAGCCAGGGCCAAGGCGAAGTTACCGGTAACGATATCCCTGGGTGAGTCCTTATTCAGGAGGTAAGTAGCGAAGTAGCCATTGTATATCAGCTCGTTCCTACCCTCAAAGCCCAGGGACTCCCAGTCTACCGACCTCTCCCCGTAGAGTAGTATCGGTATCCCGTATCGCCTAGCCAGCTTAGCGAACAAGCTGTGGTTGACCTCTAACATGTGTTTCTCTGTGTGTAGTGCGCATACAAACCCCCTTTCACCGCTAATTTTCTCTGGCAGAAATACGATCGCAGACATGCGTAGCCTTATAGTCTTAAGATGGGAGTCGTAGGTATACCCCTCGAAGTCGCCAGCCTCCCAGCGCCCGTAGAGAACGACTATGTCCCCAATCCTCCTCTCCTCTAGGAGAGACCAGTTCAGCTCCTCTAAGCTGAGTCTCTTAATATACGTCAAGTTGTAGAACTCCTCAAGCTGCGCTCTAAGGTCTCTCTTCGCACTGGTCACGGGTTCTCCTAACGAGGACGCACACAGGGGAGACGTCAGGGATACTACGAGTAAACACATAAAGAGTAACGCTACACTACGCAAACCGTGTTTCCTCCTCAAGCTCTCCAGAATGCTCAAAGCCAGCTAACCCCCTTTAACGGCTGGAAGGACGCATCACGGGGACGCCCCTCTAATACGGCAGATTCTCCTGAGACATATAACTCTTAACCAATGGAAAAACCTAACCACCATTTTCCATAAATAGCCTTACTTATTCACACGCAGGAAGGGAAGTCGTGGGAGTAATATCCTCATGAGCATCGCTATTGTCACGAATAAGAGTGCGCCTAACTAGGCTCGTAGGCAGAGTTACTAAACATGACTTCTTATTTTCCTGAGAGGGATCTAAGAGGCTCTTTTCTCTGCTGTATCTTATCTCTCGTTTCCAAGGCTTTTATCAAGGCTCTCTTAATCTGTGGACTTTTCTCTAAGAGTTCTAAGTCGGCTTCGAGGGCCTTCCTGAGCCATTCGTCTCTCGCTTCAAACCACTTATCCCCCATCTTCTTAACCATCTCCGCCTCCCACCTAGCATGTCTGATAACGTCTACGATGTTCCTCCTTCTGGCTTCCTCTATTTCCTCCTTTAAAGCCATTCTACACCCCTCCGCAGAACTGAGCAATCTACTCCTAGCTCCGTACACCACTTATCCAGTTCTTTTCTATCTATTCTATCGCTAAATAGTTCGTAAAGAAAGACTGCGTCACCTACGTCCTTCTCACTACCTAGCTTAAGCTTATAGGCTATTTGGAGTTCTAACGGTGATATGTAGATTTTCCCCTTACTCTTTATGTACACAGGTATTCTTTTCTCTATACTATACTCATCTAAAGAGGTTATAGCGGCTCTGAACTCTACGTTCGGCAATATTATTCCTCTATACATGAATCTCACGCTATACCCTCTAGCTATGTATTCCTCGTACACTCTTCGTACACTCTCAGGGTTCTCGATATTTCCCTGCATTAAATTAAAGCCATAAGTCTTAGCGGATCTGCAGATACCTAGGAATTCCTCTTCACTCTGTATATTTACGATGAAGTCTATGTCGTCGCTTCTTCTCCCTCTACCGAAAAGAATAGCGACATAACCAGCGACAATAACGTACTTGAAGCCCCCCTCCTCTAATGCTTTAGCGAAACTTACTGCTATTTCATCTTCTGGCGCAAAGCTGTGCTTATTTAGGTATATGACTCCTCTTCGGAACTCTATAATACTGCTACCCTCACTTTCCAAAGACCATTCACCCACCATCTTATTATATCGCATGGTATTCTCTAAATAGGGCTTTGGTGTGGGGGCGTGGAGTTCGACGAGTTAGTGAAAGAGTTTTACTCTAGAGAGGGATTGAAGGAGTGGTTAAGGCTGGTTAAAGACCCCTATCATAGGCTTGAGTTTGACACGACCATGTACTTCCTGGAGAAGTATTTGCCCGGGGAGGGGTTAATCCTAGACGCGGGCGGGGGGCCTGGTAGGTATGCCATCGAGCTGGCTAAGAGGGGCTACGAGGTAGTGCTCTTGGACTTAACTCCTAGGCTCCTTGAGATAGCGGAGGAACAAGCCGTAAAGGCGGGGGTTAGGGACAGGATTAAGATCGTGGAGGGCTCGATAGACGACCTCTCCATGTTCGGAGATTCCTACTTCGACGCCGTACTGTGCCTAGGAGGCGCTCTCTCCCACTTGGTAGAGGAGGAGCGGAGAGAGAAAGCTCTAGACGAACTCATCAGGGTAGCCAAGGAGGGCTCCCCTATCTTCATCTCCGTGATAGGTAGGCTAGCCGTGCTCATAAGGGCCCTAGCCGACTTCCCCGACCTGATAGACGAGGAGATATTCCGAAGGATAAGGGACACAGGGGATTACTACGGCGAGAGAGGCTTCGCGCCCTGCCACTTCTACCTACCGGAGGAACTGGAGGAATCTCT
>CAZFWY010000141.1:0-2629 GCA_964522715.1 uncultured Thermofilaceae archaeon
GCCCACTCATTAATAGCCGTGGGGGTTCTTTTATCTCTTTAAGGAGTGGCTTCGTTCTCCGTCATTTAAATTAGGTATAAAGTTATTGGGAGATGATGGGATGACTGAAGCTAAGAGGGGGGCTATCAAGGGTAAGCGGAGGGGGTACAGCGCTGAGAGAAGGCTAGTCAAGCTTCTCTCTAAAAAACCCGGAAACTATGTTTTCCGAGTTCCTGTGAGCGGTAGTAGGTCGCCTCGCAACTCTCCTACGGCTTTCCCAGACGTATTTTCGGTGAATAATATTGAGGATAGGATAGTGGCGTTCGAGGTTAAGAGTACGTCTAAAAACAAAGTGAGGGTTAAGAGGAGGCAACTGATTAAGCTCATGAAGTTCCTTTCAGTCTTTAAGAAGTATAAGAGGAGAGAAGCTGTGGTAGCTGTGTGGTTCTCCAAAGAAGAGAAGTGGGTGTTTAAACTCGTAACAGATCCTCTATGCACGGAAGATGTAGTCGTAACTATAAACGACGAGTCCACGTGGACGCCCTAAAATTATTAGTACTACTAGCTACTTGATCCCGGGGGATGAAGACCGCGTTGGAAGCGCCTTGATGGCGTTAGACGGGCGATCTGACCCCCTTAAACTCCGGCTTGTATTAAGAGTAGGTAAAGAGTGATACTTCCCAGCGCCGGTATGGGGAGCGCTGGTAGTACCGATCGTTTTTCCAATAACCTCAAAGTTACGTACGCACCCGCCATGAGGACTAGCGATGTAAGTATCCACCTTAGGATATTCACGTTTGGTTTAATGAGAGCTAGGGCCGAGATCATAGAGTAGAAGATTAAATCCCCTATTCCTAAGCTGACCCCCTTAAAGGACACAGTAACCCATTTGAACTCTCCCGGTAATTCTCCTCGAGCATCTCCTTCTCTGGCCTGCGGCAGCATTTTACTCAGAGGACCCTTAAATACGGAGTATATATCGAAAATAGAGAGAGCTATTACTATTGCAAGAGAGCTCCACGTGGGCAACATAAACGCGAAGAGGGGGCCGACAAGGGAGCCGAAGGTTAGCAAGAGAAGTATTCGTAGGGCTTCCATCCTCCTGTTTATGGATATTACCAGCGCAGTGGATAGCAGTACTGAGAGAATCGTAATGCCTATATCGTTCAGCCTGGGAATAACACCCAGCCCTACCAGGGCTAGTAAGTATACAGTGTACACTCCAGTTCCAGAGATGAATATGGAAAAAGCGAATAGATAATGTAGTAGTATCCTGCGGAACTTGTACAGCAATAGGACGAAGAAGCTCCCCGCCGCTACGAGCATTAGGAAGGACATTGTATTTAGAGCTGTTGATTGGATGTCTTCCCCTGATAGGAACGGGCTTTCAACTTTCTCCATTACGCCCGATGAAAATAGTATGAATCCAGCTAGCCCCCCTATAATAGTCGAAGAGAAAACGGGAAGTACATGAAAAATAGCTATCCTGCGCGTAGGATTAGACAATATCCCTCCCCAAGGTCAGCCTAACCCTAGGAGAGTTATACTCCTGAGAACGCCTTCTATCTCTCTTATCCTGGTGACCGCCCGGTCTAGCATCCTCATATTGTCTACTTGTATACGCGCAACTACGTCGTACTCCCCGTATACTACGAGAGACTCAGTAACCCCCTCAATGGACTTTATCTTCTCGGCTACATCGTACTCCTTGCCTCCCATGACGTTAAGGAGTACGTAGGCGATTATTCTCTCCTCTACCACCCTATCACCAGGGCAGAAAAATACACCGCTGGGTAATTATGGTTTACCTGCTCAAAGGATTAGAACTAAAGCAACCACTACGGATCCGTAGGCTCCAGCTGGTACTCTTAGCTCTCTAATTCTAGTTTTAACGTCTGTAAACCTTGTATTTGATAGCCTCTCAACCTCCCTTACCATGTCGAGTAGCCTTTCTTTCAAGTCTATGTCTTCACGACTATGCCCCTCTATTACGTAGCCATGTTTCTCTCCCTTCGCCCACGCCAGGCCAGCGGCTATCCTCTCCCCGTCTCTCCCCTCGATACGAGACATTACGACGAACGTTATAGCTCCTGGAGGTAAATCCTCGTATTTGACCTCGCGGGCGTTCGGCGGCAGAATGGAGGATACTGGTACTAGGTTTAAATGCGCTATTCCAGCGTTTCTAAGGGCTTGATCGAACGCATTGAGTGGAGATACGTAGCTAATACCCGCTCCATCCGTAACGAAGTAACGCTTAGGGACTAGGTACATTACCCCCCTCCTCTGCACAGCATTTACACTTTTTAACAAAAACAAACGTAATTAGAGTTTCCATCAATCCTACGGGCACCTTCACTACGTAGACTTTCTTGAACCCTAGCTCGGCAGTTAAACATCTAAAGCCCTTCACATCTGAGAGTGATGAGAGCGTTATAACCATAATACCGCCCTTTTTGAGAGCCACTATGGAGTCTCTCGCGAACTTGCTGGCTACCTCTATCCCTCCCCTGCCGCCGCTCCACTTTAAATCGCCGTCACTTACCGGCAGGTAAGGCGGATTAGATGACACTACATCCAGTGCTTCAGGCCTAACACTCGGCAAAGAGTCAGAGCATACAGCGTCTATTCTAGCTCCTAATCCCAAGGCTTC
>CAZFWY010000142.1:0-2604 GCA_964522715.1 uncultured Thermofilaceae archaeon
TATGATATACAAGATTAGCGGGGATATCTATGTCAGTGCTGTGGGCCGCCCTGGTCTTCGCGTTTAGGGACGTTAAGTTCAGGAAGTTCGTATCGCTACTCACCGTACTAGCTATAGCAGGGGGTTTAGCCGCCTTCACAGCTCTCAGGATTACGAGTATAGGTACTAAGACCGCGGCTGAAGAGGTTGTCAGCAGCGTCTTGGCTGGAGAGTTGCTGGTGTACGGTGAGGGGCTCTGTGACTTATCCGAACTGGTGGCCGAGGATTTGGCCAGGATACCTAAGGTTGAGAGGGCCGTGCCCGTAGTCTTGACTATGGGGTATGTGGAGGGCTCTATGGCTTTCATTATGGGTGTTAGGCCGGAGGACCTGGACATGGCGGTGTCGGAGTTCGCCGAGGGTAGGGGGTTTAGGGAGGGCGAGGAGAGGGTGATAATTCTCGAGGTGAGCTTCGCAGAGTCCCGGGGCATAGAAGTGGGCGACATAGTGCTGGTTAAGCCACAGATAGGCTCTACCTCTTACCTCTACAGGGTTGTCGGGACAGCCGACATAGGGATGAAGATACAGGAGCTTAGCGCGGCTGGGACTTACGTAATCATACCGCTTAGCGAGGCCCAGGAGATGCTGGGTAGGGAGGGGAGGGTCTCCATGGCCATGTTGAAGCTGGAGTCCCCGGAGTACAAGGACTACGTTAAGAGCGCGGTGGTCTCGATGTACCCTGGGGCCAGAGTGTTCGAGAGGAGCGATGTAATGAAGGCCGTGTACCAGGTTATCTCGCTCGTGGACGGGATACTCTTAGCCGTGACCCTGGTGGGTATAGTGGTCGCCGTCTTCAGCACCTCTAACACAATCATGACAAACGTGAGGGAGCACAGCAGGGAGATAGCTGTTATGAGGGCCCTAGGCGCTAAGACCTATCACATAGCCCTGATATTCCTCCTCGAAGCGGCTTTCTTCGGATTAGTGGGCGGGGCCGTGGGTGTCGGGTTAGGGATCCTCGGGGCTGACGCAGTTAGGGGTCTGTTCGCCTCTACTGGCATGTTGAAGGTACCCTTAATCATCGATTACAACCTGTTGGGGTTCTGCCTGGGGGTCTCCGTACTGGTAAGCCTAGGCTCATCGCTCTACCCGATATTCAAAGCCTGTAACGTGAAGCCCGTGGAGGTGTTGAAGAATGAGTGAGGCGCTCAAATTAGTTGACGTCTGGAAGATATACAGGCAGGGCTCGACAGAGTACGCCGTACTCAAAGGAGTAAACCTAACCGTAGAGAGAGGGGAGCTACTGGTAGTCATGGGGCCTAGCGGCAGCGGTAAGACCACCCTACTAACCATAGCTGGGACGTTGGACAGGCCTAGCCGAGGAAGGGTCTACATAGGCGGCTACGACGTGACGGATCTAAACGAGGAGAGGCTGGCCGAGTTCAGGTCTACGAGGGTTGGCTTTGTCTTCCAGAGCTACAACCTCCTCAGAAACTACACAGCCCTAGAGAACGTGATGTTGCCGATGATATTCTCCGGGAGGTACACCAGAGAGGAGGCCAGGAAAAGAGCCTATGAGTTACTCAAGATCATAGGGCTGGAGGAGCACGCCCACAAATTCCCGAGCCAGCTGAGCGGGGGCCAGCAACAGAGAGTAGCCATAGCCAGGGCCTTGGCCAACGACCCGGACATCGTGTTAATGGACGAGCCAACAGGGAACCTAGACCTTTCCTCAGCAGCCAAGATAATGTCTCTCGTTAAGTGGTTGAACGAGGTTTACGGGCAGACTTTCATGATAGTGACGCACAACCCTGAACTCGCTGAGCTGGCTTCGAGAGTAGTCTACATAAGGGACGGGATCCTATACGACGAGCCGCCCAAAAACCTGCTGAACATCAAGATAATGGAGGAGATACGCAGGGAAGACTACGCGGCCAGGCTCAGGGAGACCCAGATAAAGCTGTTAAGAGTCAGGGCTCTTAGCGTGAAGAGGCTGGCCAAAGAGGGCAGGATATCCCCAGACGAGCTAGCCAAGGAAGTAGAGCTCCTCAGGTATAAGATAAGGAGGATTAAGGCCAGAGTTTAATCCCCGCCGTTATATCAGCTGGCTCTCACTCCTCAAATCTCCGGCGATTTCTTTGTTTAACACGTAGCCGAGCCCAACATCGTACTTCTTAGGCACAAGGTTAACCCTATACGTGCCCTCCCTTAACTCGTCTAAACTCCCACGCAAGCAGTAGCCTCGGCCACGACCAAGAAGTCCTCGTCGAATACGTATACTCTCATCTCCTACTAAAGTAACTTCTTTGGGATAACTAACGAGAAGGAACCGGTCTACAAAAATAATTGGAAAGAAAAGAATAACTAATTAAGGGGGAGGTGGGAGCGGCGGTGGAAGCGGTTTTTCCCTTCTCTTCTTCAAGATTATTACCAGTATAACCACGTTAACTACGGTCAGGGCTACTATCGTCGCCAGTATCATCTCGACGTCTTCCATCCCTCCGGTCTCCGTGGGGGCCTCAGCTGGAGGCGGTTATTGGGAGGAAGTTTGCTGCTGTGGTTGTTGCTGCGGTGGTTGTTGAGGTGGTGGTTGGGTTGATTGTCGCTGTGGTGGTGGCTGTTGGGG
>CAZFWY010000143.1:0-2580 GCA_964522715.1 uncultured Thermofilaceae archaeon
GATAAGAGTAGTACCAGGCTACCAAGTACTAGCCATTTGGCCCCCACCAGCAGTAGTAGTACAGGGATAAAGACAACCCCTCTTTTTACAGTTAATAACATTGTTATTAGCGTGATAACCGCCAATATGTATCTCAGACTTTAAACTCTCTTCACGCGAAAACCCAGCCTTTCAGACTTAGGTTCGCCGCTGGACACTATGACCACTTCCCTGACGCTCAGCCCTAAAGACCCGAGTTTCTCGGCAAGACCCTCCAACGTGTCCGACTCGGCGACAATCTCTCCATCCCTATACGCGTAGAACTTAGCACTCTTAGGCCTACTGACGGACTTAAGCCAGAGCCTTATAGCGTCCTCCAAAGCCTTAGATAAGGCGTCCTCCCCAGCCCCGTAGATAAGGGCAACCCTCCTCTTAAACTCAGCTACCAGTTCATCGTTTATCTCGACAGTGATAACCCCCATAGCTCGGCACCACCGCATCTAAGTATGCACAGACCATTGTTCACATCCTCTCAATAGCTTTCCTAACAATTCTATATAAGTCAGCACTTAGATACATAACGTTACTCAGCTTGTCAAGAGTTCTTAGAGCATTTTTCTTACTCATAAATCCCTTCTTGACGGCTTCTATGAGAATTCCTAAACTACCTCTTACTTTAATGCCTAATGACTCCGCGAAGACTCTGGCTGCATCGTCGTCTAGGAGCGCTACTAACCCTTCTCTGTATGCCAACCATATAACCCTGGACTCGGCCATGTGTACGCCAGCCCTGCTAGCTAAAGACAGGTAAGTTTCAGGAGGCTTAACATCTACGACTATAATCCACCCCTCACTTATAGCTCTCTCCACAATAAAAGCATCCGAATAACCCTTTTCCTTTCCTCTCAATACCACCTCAATCTTTACTTCATAGGGGATTAACACTTCGCCGTAAAGCTTCTTTAGTAAAAATAATGCGCTTACCCGGGCTAAGTGAATAAGTGGACCTGAGTTACTCGCCGCCCTCAATTTCCTCTAACTCCTTCAATAACTCCTCTGGGGAAAGGGGGAACGGTACGTTGTATCTTTTCAAGAGTTCGAGCATCTCCCTATAGGTCACGCCCGCTATTTCAGCTGCCTTCCAAACGCTTACCTTTCTCTCTCTGATCAGATCCAGAGCTCTCTTAATCCTGGCCTCCTTAATAGCGATTAAGAGGAGCTCCCTGACGATAGCTGACCTATCAACACCCCTATCCTCCGCCAGCCTATCTATCTCCCTAACCAAGGAACGCGGCAACCTAACGGATACGGTTATCATCTCCCTCAACGAAACATCCCTGTATACAAATTATCAAAACGCATACATAAACCTTTACACTGAAACGAAGCCTTCAGCCTTTATAATTATCCTTCATTACTGAAAAATAAACAAATACCGACTCTGCGCTGAATAGCACGTGATAACGGCTTACGAAGCCTTAAGGGCGTACGTAGATCTACGGTTAATCTTAAGAGGCTTAGAGAGGCTTGCTACTTGTTCCGCCAGCCTAGGCATAGTTCAGAGTTGGATAGTAACCAGCGAGCTGTAGCCAGGCTACTCTGGTCTTTAGGGTTAGCCGTCATAGAGCCGGTCGAGAGGGGGTGGCGGGTTAGGGCTTCGAGGATAGCGGAGAGGGTGTTAAGGGGAGAGACGACGCTGATAACGTTGAGAATGGCTAGGTGGACGCCCATAAAGGTGCTTATCCGGTACGTGGCCAGCAGGGGAGGGCAGACAACAGTGGACAATGTGGTTAGAGACTTAGGAGGAGCAGTCAAGGAGGCTATGGAGAGGGCTCTGCCTCTCTTAAGATTAGCCTATAGGAAGGTGAGACCGGTAGTTAAGCCCTATAACCGCCACACAGTTGAGGCTTTGATTTTAACATTGGGGTCGGAGCTAGGGCTTTTCGAGACAGATGCTAGGCGGGAGGAAATCGCGTTGACTGATTTGAGCTACGAGTTACTGGAGTATAGGGATATTGACATCGTCAGGACGGCTCCAAGGATGCCCATCATATTAGCTGCGATAGCGGCGATAGTGACTAGCTCGGCCCACGTTAAGGTGGTAGCTCCGTGGATAGACCCAGAGGTAGCCAAGGCATTAATAGAGCTGTCTACGAGGCTAACGGTGGTCACAAGGCCTCCACAGATAGAAAGGACACCCAAGGCTAAGAGGAGGAAGGAGGAAGCCATAGAGGTACTGTCCCAGAGGGGCGAGGTACTGGTCTACCCCCACCTACACACGAAGTTGGTGGCTGGGCAGCAGGCGCTGGTAACTAGCGCTAACCTAACCCTCTATAGCTTGGTCAGGAACATAGAGACGGGTACGTATCACTACACGGTATCTCCGCAACTGACGTCACACATAGAGGAGATAATGGCGGCATCTACACGGCTGAGATGAAATTAAGATAGGACTATTACTTCTATGTCTGCGTCTATTTTACAAGCTTCGACTAGTTCTGGCGGGGCGTGACGGCAGATAATAAGGGCTTTGGGTTCTTTGCCTTTCCTGTTTTTAAATAGTGATCTGTATACTACTGCTTGCCCTATGGCTTGGTAGTT
>CAZFWY010000144.1:0-1653 GCA_964522715.1 uncultured Thermofilaceae archaeon
AGGTAGTTCCAGTACAGTTACCTATTTCCGCACCTATTTTTGATAGAAAAACGACGAGCCCTCCGTAGTAGTCTTAGGAGGCATTTCGAGAGAATGTTGAAAACTGTATCCACGGCATCCTCTAACTCCTTTAACAGCCTAATGGTATTCTAGGTTGCCCTGCCGCCATGGAAGCATTTCGAGAGAAGGTTGAAAGGTTTGCGCTTGCTTGCTGTGTGTTTTCTTTTTGTTTTGAATATTTTTTAGTGTTTTTTGTTTAATTGTTGCTAAGGGTTGTTGTGTTTGCTGTATTTGTCTGTAGGGGGAGTTGTGTGTTTTTTGTTTTTGTTTTTATTTACGGTTTTCTGGGTTAGTTTTTTGTTTTGTTTCTTTGTTTTTGTTTTGGTGGTTTGTTTGATCGATCTGGGCTACGCTTTGAGGCTTGGTAGGAGGGTTGGTGAGAGGGTTGGTGTTAGTGATGAGCTTCGGGGTTGGAACTGGGATATTCCGCCTGTTGAGCCGCCTGTTAGGGGTGTCGGCCTCTCGGTGTCTGAGGTTAGCGGTGGTTTTTGTGAGAGTATGAGGGACGTCTATCTCAGGCATGTGATGGGTTTCCGGTGTAAGCCTAGCGTTAAGATGGCTGAGGGCCGGGTTTACCACGAGGTTATGCGTTGCGCCGTCGAGGTTTTTAAAAGGATTGTCTATTCCCGCGGTATAGTGGAGGGCTACTCCCTGTTTGAGGAGTCCTCTTCTAGGGCTGCCAGCGAGGTTATGGGTATTGCATCTCAGGTCTTCTCTGAGTCTGGCCTGGGTGAGCCGCCCGCGGGTCTCGTTGAGAGGGGTGTTAAGCTTTGGAGGTACCTCTGTCTTAGGATGGCGGCGTCGGTGGATGAGGCTAGGAGTAAGCACCCCGGTATATACGTTGACTCCCTCGTTTCCCGCGCCGTCCCCCAAGTGGCTGAGTACAGGATTGACGGTACCCGCTTGGGTCTTAGCCCGGAGTTGAGGGTTGACGTTTTCATGCCTACGTACATGGTCGTCGACTACAAGACTGGCAGGAAGAGGGAGATGTACAAGGTCGGGCTGGCCGGCTATGCATTGGCCCTCGAGTCGGAGATAGAGGTTCCCGTGAACGTCGGTGCCATAGTCTACGTTTGGTTCGACGAGGCCAACCTGCCCATAGTTAGGACTGAGTACGTCTTCGTCGGGGATGAGTACAGGCGGGAGTTCCTGGAGAGGAGAGACGAGGCCTTGGAGATTGTGAGCCACGCCAGGGATCCCGGCAGGCCGGTGAAGTGCTACCCGTACTGCCCCTACAAGAGTATCTGTGGGGTGTAGGTTGTTGAGGGTTCTCAACGTTGATAGCTACGGGGCTTTCGTGTCTAAGAAGGGGGATAGGATAGTCGTTAAGAGGGCGGGGGAGAAGCTTGTCGAGGTGCCGGCCGGGAACGTTGACCTGATACGCCTGTCCTCTAGGGGGGTTAGCGCCAGCATGGACTTGATCAAGCTAGCGCTGAAGTACGGCATCCCCCTGGTCGTCACGTCTAAGTCTGGCAGGCCTTTAGGAGTCTTCATGCCCTTCGAGTTTAGGGGGCTGGTGAAGGTTAGGAGGGCTCAGTACGAGGCGGCGGATAAGCCCCTGGGGGTGGAGGTCGCCAGGGAGGGGGTGAGGGC
>CAZFWY010000144.1:1663-2378 GCA_964522715.1 uncultured Thermofilaceae archaeon
GCTGGCCGAGCAGGCCAGAGTGTTGGAGAGGGCTGCTAGGACTTGGAAGAGGCTTGGAGACCTTAGGGACGAGGTCATGGGGGCCGCGTCTACCATCAGGGGTTTCTCGGAGGAGGCCTCCAGGGTTAGCTTTGACGCTTGTGAGAGGGCTAGGGGAGTGTTGATGAGTATAGAGGCTAGGGCGGCCCAGGTCTACTGGGACGCCTTCTCCCTCCTACTACCCAGGGAACTCGGCTTTCCGGGTAGGGTTAAGAGGGGTGCCGAGGACGTGGTTAACTGCATGCTGAACTACGGGTACTCCATCCTCTCGACGGAGGTTTGGCTCTCGATACTTAGGGCTGGGCTCGACCCCTGGGCTGGCTTCCTACACGCAGATAGTCAGAGGAGGCCTGCCCTGGTCTACGACTTGATGGAGCCTTTTAGAGCCCCGGTGGTGGATAGGGCTGTGCTGAGCCTGGTCGCCAAGAAGGGCTCTAAATTGGCGGGGCTACTTGGGGATGGGATGTTGACGGGTGAGGGTAAGAGGGCCGTGGTTGAGGCCGTAGTGGAGAGGTTGAACCTCCAGGTCAGGGTTACTGGTAGACGCTTAACGGTCTCAGGACTCATATTGTTGGTCGCTAGGAGATTAGTGGCTAGGCTCGTGGGCTCGGCCCCGAAGTTCAGGGTTCCACAGGTGACCCTGTGATGAGGTACACGTTAGTCATATACGACATCA
>CAZFWY010000145.1:0-2347 GCA_964522715.1 uncultured Thermofilaceae archaeon
CAGGAAATTCCCTGACCGGCTATTAACGCACTAGCACTTCTCCTTAAGCGAGGTAATTATAAAGGGCATAATATTCTCTTAGAAACACCGTAAAAATGCGATTATGAGTTCGAGGAAAAGGGAGTTATTTCTACAGCTATCTGGGGGGGTAGGAGGAGTTAGACTAAAAAGGGTTTATAAAGGTTGAAGTCTAAAAGATTTGTGAATATTTAAAGGGGGGTTGATGGCTATTCGACGACCCACATTTAAGATTGAAAACGTTGTTGCATCAGTGACGTTAGGCCAGGAATTAGACCTAGAGAAAATAGCCGAGAGGGTACCCAACGCGGAGTACAGCCCGGAACATCCTGAGCCGCTCTAGGCTCGGGATCCGAGAGTTCCCCGGACTAGTGTTGAGGCTGAACAAGCCTAAGACAGCGACCCTTATATTCTCTAGTGGTAAAATGGTTTGTACTGGCGCGAAGTCTGAAGCAGACGTCTACAAGGCTGTAAAAAGTATAATAAAACTCCTCAGAAATCACGGGATAGAAATCAAGGGCGAGCCTATAGTTGAAATACAGAACATTGTAGCTAGCGCTAAGCTTAAGGTAGGGGTAGACCTCGAAAAGGCAGCTTACGAGTTAGAAGGCGCGATGTACGAGCCAGAGCAGTTCCCGGGCCTCATATACAGGATGAAAGAGCCTAAAGTAGTCCTCCTAATATTTTCGAGTGGAAACATAGTCTGTACGGGGGCTAGGAAAGAAAGCCAAGTGAAGGAAGCTGTAGAAAAAATATACAAAATCCTTAAGGAGAAAGGAGTACTCTTAGAATAGTGGTGCCGACAATATGTCGGCAACAGGCAATGAATATATCGTCAGGGAAGCTAGGCCGGAGGATCTAGACGCCGTAATAAGGCTTAACAGAGAGAACCTACCAGAAAACTACCCACCGTATTTTTTCAAAATGCACCAGAACAGGTTCCCTAAGGCGTTCCTAGTAGCCGAGTCTAAGGGGGAAATAGTGGGCTACATAATGTGCAGAGTGGAGAGAGGCCATCTCTACACTAAGAGAAAGTTCATCGGTAAGCAGGGGCACGTTATATCCATAGCCGTAACGCCTCGTATGCGCAGGAAAGGTATAGGAACTCAACTTATGTTAAAAGCTATGAAAGCCCTTCGAGGGATATACGGGGTTGATGAGTACTACTTGGAGGTCAGGGTGTCCAATAAGCCCGCGATCTCGCTCTACGAGAAGCTAGGCTTCAAGAAGGTACACGTCATAAGAGGATATTACAGGGATGGTGAAGACGCTTATCTAATGGCTAAAACTGCCGAGAAAGACTAAGTTATATGCCTAACGACCCGCTCTAAAGTCTCTAGGTGTCTTTCAAAGGCTTTCCCTAATCCTACAATCATTATAATGTAGAGCCTATCGGTTTTTGAGACCCACGCAAGGCCTTTAAGTTTCATTCTTCCCGCCAGGAAAGCGATACCTGTAGCACTTAGACTATACCTTTCCCCTTCCTTCTTTACATCGATTTTCCCAAACTTGAATACCTTCTTTAGCACTTCTTTGCGAACCTTCCTGTTTACGAAATCCGTGAAGTCTTTATAGGGTTTAAGTATGCGGTTAGCCATAGCGCCGTACGTGGCTACTAAAAAGACATCTTCACGTGCATGTTTAAAAACCGCGTACGATAAGCCGGTCGTAAAGACCCCGTGAAGGAGGTAAAAGTTCACAGGGAGGTAAAGGTCTACGCCATAAAGCGACCAGAGAACCTCACCCCCCTCGGGGAAATGGCATTTAAGACTACTTATCACGGCATCTTCGATAGTTCTCCTATCCTCACCCGCTTTAAAGAGTAAGGTCAACATGAAGAGCTTCTCCGTGTACTCGCAGTACCACACCACTACTGATGCTATCCAAGGGCCACTTTTGAGCACGCCCTTAACCCCTTCGTGCCCCGCTACTTCTACGAGCTCCTTGTGTATTAGCCGGGGCCTCTTACCACTGCTTTTTTCAACTTTATCCGAGAACCCCTTAACGCATTTTTCGAACGCATCCTCCGGTAACGGAGCCTTCTCAAACTTGATGGTATCCCACGACAACTCGAGACGCGTCCTATACCTATCCTCTAACCTGAAGAAGCCGGAACCCTTCGAACCTCCTTCACCACCTAGGAACCAGCCCTTGGGTACGCTCATCTCGACGTGCCGCCAGCCTACTAATTTAAATTCTCCCCCTTCCATAGAGCGTCCCAACACATAGAGCTCTCTAAGCCTTTAATATTAGGGCGCGCTTCCACCGCCTATTAAAGGAATGGATAAGCTCATATATTGCCCCCTTGTCCCCTTAAAAGGGATAAGTA
>CAZFWY010000146.1:0-2333 GCA_964522715.1 uncultured Thermofilaceae archaeon
TAGGCTAAGAAATATAAACATTCGCATCGTGTAAGGCAGGGAGGAGCACGGGGCTGCTAGGGAGATGTATAGCCCTCTTCGAGGAGTGAAGGTGGTATTCCTAGACCTAGGGAATACGTTAGCGTACTACGCCCTCTCACCCCCTGGAGTAGTAGCCGAGTACTCGAAAGGTGGGGCTACTCTATCCCGCTCGCTAAAGTTTCCGAGGCCTTCTCTGAGGCAGAAGAGGCTTACATGCCGGTTAGAAGGAAAATACTGAAGAGGTTTAAAGCCGACCCCCTGCGCTATATCGAGTTACCCCTCGATTACAGAATAGAGGTCAACCTCTACATATTAAAACTGCTCGGTATACCTCAGGATGAGAGGCTAGCTCGGGAGATAGTGCTGGAGTTCAGGAAGACCGAAACAGTAGCCTTGTACCCCGGCGTAATCCCCGTGTTAAGCGAGCTTAGAGAGAGGGGTTAAAGCTCGGAATAATATCCAACGCTTCCTCATTCGCGGAGGAAGTCATAAGGGATAAAGGCCTAGCTTCGCTGGTGGATTTCTATGTGATATCCTACGCAGTCGAGTACGAGAAGCCTCATCCCAAGATATTCGAGGAGGCTCTAAGGAGGGCTGGAACTAAGCCTGCCGAGACTATTCACGTAGGCGATAGTTACGAGGCCGACGTGGTGGGAGCGAGAAACGCGGGAATAACCCCCATACTCATAGATAGGGAGAAGAGCTACAATACCGTAGACTGCATCAAAATACACACTCTACAGGAGTTGCTGGACATTCTGACCTAGAGAGCGCTCCAGCTCATCGTTTATGCGTTCTAAGAGTCGAGGCCACCTCTCAACCCTGAAGGGACATCTCAAAGTTATCCTAGGAGCCAGCGTCCTTATCTCTCGAAGACCTATGGGATTCCTATAGCGAACAGCTCCTGTGACCTCTATCACAGTTACCAGTCCACGTAGTCCCACGTAAGGTAGATCTCTCTCGTCGCATCCCTCTATTAGCCCAGCTCTTACTCTTTCAGCTACAAGGATCGCGTTCATGTAAGCTACATCACCCGCTTTAAACTCGCCCGTTATAGCTTTGACTGGAGTTGTCTCGTAGAGCACTATCCTATCTTCCCGTTCTATTTTCAGCCTGCGTCTCCGTAACTCGTATTTCTTCAAGCCCCTGTATATCTGCCCAGCGAACAACGGCTTCATTGGTAGTACCCATACTTGCAAGTTCTCACCAGTTCTCTGTATGTGGCGTTAACCGCTGCCAATACCCTTTTACAGGCATCTTTATGCCAAGCCTTAAACCAGGACTGGCTACTATGTTCCTCCAAGACCTTCTGTACCGCGGCTCTAACACCTTTCAAGTGTTTCTCGAAATTTCCCCTCTCAAGGCTCCTCCCGTTGAAGAGCCAGCACTGCCTCGCAGACCAGTCCCCCGGCTGGTCGAGTCCGGGAACGTAGTAGGGGGTGCACCTCTCCAAAACCTCCAAAGGCGCTACTCCTCCCAGCACCTTTCCCTCCCTACTACTTAGGTCGGGCCCGTAAAGAACCATGTCGTAATCGTTGCTCGCGAGCGCGGCTATATCGACGAGCGCGAACACGTATACCTCCTTAAACCCCAGCTCCACCGCTTTCCTAACGACCCTATTGAGCCCCTTATCCGCCACGAAGCCGTAAATCACGAGTTTCTTGAGAGCCGTACCCCTATCCTCGGCTTCACGTTTAAGCTGGTCTAAAGCGACTATTAGTGTGTTCCCGGTAGCAATGGTGTCGGGCGCTACTACAGATACCTCGGACGCCTCCGGCAGGCTGGAGAAGTTGCTGTAAACCACTTCAATACTGTTCCTGTTGTCCGAGTACAGAGGCCTTATGTAGACCTCCCTCAACAAGCCCAGCTTATTCCTCAGACCCCTATGGAGCTGGTAGCCCGGCCCCGCTCTCAAAACATGCAGGTGGACAACTTCTTCTCCGTCGAGCCCAGCGAGGTCAACTATAGCCTCCACGGATTTAGCCGCTAAGTACGAGTTTAATCTCTCGAAACCCTTGCCGATAATGTGGGGAAAACAGGCTAAAGCCCTGGCCTCAGGAGAATACACCACGTAGACCCTCGCCCTTGGCGGCAACTTCGGTAGGAGTATCGAGTACACGTCGACGGGGTAGCCACTTAACTTCTCATCGAAATTCGTGTTTACGCCAAAGTACTCAGCTACCTCTTTAACCTCTCTTCGCGATGGACTGACCAAAGAGCCCTCACAATTCCCCCCGTCACTATGTTAAATAGCTTACTTTCAGGGAAGATTAATCGCAGAGGTCATCTTTCGCCTTTCTCTATATGTTAAA
>CAZFWY010000147.1:0-2214 GCA_964522715.1 uncultured Thermofilaceae archaeon
GTTACTGGCGGGGAGATTATAAGCGCGGCCATCTCGAAGAGGTAGTATAGCCCCGTATGTCCTCCTATCTTCTCTTCGGGCGCCAGGTCCACTACTATTGGCAGGGAGTTAACGTTTACGAATGCCCAGAAGACCCCTCCCGCGAGCATCGCGGCTGTGACGAAGAGTAAATTTTTAACGAATATCGGGACGCTAAGCACGAGTACTAGCCCCATAAGACCGATGTTTATGGTCTTCCGCCTGCCTATCCTCGTAGCTATGAAGCCGCTCGGAATAGACATCAATATGAAGGTTAGCGCGAAGAGACCTAGCACCATGGCCGCGGTACTCTCCTTCACACCCAGGTACCACTTACCGTAACTCGTGAAGAAGGCCTCGACAGCGCCGTACGCGAAGAACCACGCGAAGATAGCCAGGAGTATGCCCTTCAAGCTCGGGTCTTTCTCCTTGAAAGCCCGGATTAAGGTTTCAAACATGTCTCTGAGGGCGCCCTCGGAAGACTGGCTCCCCGGGGGTACTTCGGGCTCTTTGATCACGGCAACTATTAGTAGGGAGGAGGCTAGGAGGAGTATGGCTGCGAAGAGGAAGGGTAGGGCTGGTTTGATGTCGTACAGCATTCCTCCCACGAAGAAAGCTAGTAGGGCCTCTACCCCGCCCATGAAGTTAATTATACCGTTAGCCTTGCTTAGGTACTCGCTCGGAGTTATGTCTGGCATTAACGCTATGGTTGGGGTTCTGTGGACTGCCATGGCCAAGTTCATGATTACGATTGCGACTAACATGAGGGGTAATACGGGTGATACCGGTATGAGGGCTAAGGTAATAGCCGCTATAGGAGCTGAAACCAGTATGTAGGGTCTCCTCCTCCCCAGCCTGGTCTTGGTCTTATCGCTTAAGAAACCTATGTAGGGCTGGATTGTCACTGCGAAGATATTGTCTATGGTCATTATCGCGCCTACCACTGCGAACGCTAAGCCGAAGTTCCTAAGGAATATCGGCACGAATGAGTTGTACACCGACCAGACGAGGGATATTCCGAAGAAGCCGAAGCCCAGCAGGAATATCTTCTTGTAGCTGAAGTCCCTCTCCATGTTCCCTCACCTAACTACCTCCCTGAGCTTGCAGGGGTCGTCTGTTATTATGCCGTCAACACCCATCTCCAGCAGCCTCTCAGCCTCCTGGGGGTCGTTGACAGTCCACACGATTAACGCGTAACCCGAGCCTTTGATCTTGTCCACCAGCTCGCGGGTAACTATAGTGTAGGGAGGGAGCAGGGCGTAAGCCTCGATACGCCTAGCTATGTCGAGGTACTCGTCATCCCACTCCTCCAAGAGCACGCCGACCTCGATGTCAGGCGCTATGTTCTTGATCTCGCCCAGCACCGTGGGGAGGAAGGAAGTTATCAGTGCCTTATCCTCCAGCCCGTACTTCCTAAGCAGGTTGACCGTTTCCTCCTCCACACCCACGACTTTTAGTTCCACGTCTACAGCCAGCTTGCCGGAGGCAAACTCTAAAACCTCCTCTAGAGTTGGTATAGGGGCTTCACCCTTAACCCTCAACTTCCTAGTCTCCTCAAAGCTCACGTCCGCGACATAGGCGTCAACCCCCGTCAACCGCTTGAAATTGTCGTCGTGGTAGATTATCGGGACTCCGTCCTTAGTGAGTCTAACGTCGAACTCTATGGCTGTCGCCCCGCACTCATAAGCCTTGACAAAGCTAGGCATCGTGTTCTCCGGGGCGAGCGCCGCAGCCCCCCTATGACCTATAAGCCTAAACATTTCCGCGTAATTCCCCACCTAGCTCACCTCATCCTCGAAGTCGAAGCACAGCCTCCCATACTCTCCGGTCTCCGCGCATATCTCCACCTTGACCCTGTCTGAGACCTCCCTACCTAACATCTTCACTACGACCTCAGATCCGGATTGGAACCTGAAGGGTTTATCACGGCTTATCTCTGACGCTTTCAGTTCACCGCCGCTCCAGACTAACACGACGCTCTCAGGGTCTACAGCTTCTCCTTCCACTTTGAGTTCTAGGGGCGATATTAGAGTTGCTGTGGCCAGCCCGTTCCTCAGGGTAAACTCGAAGCCATTCTCAACCCTGTGGATACTCCCCCGTATGTATAGTCGGCGAAGCAGAGATTTAGGAATCAGCAAAACTAGTCACCTTTACACAAATATATGAACTAACTACCTTATAACGTTTATTGCAATA
>CAZFWY010000148.1:0-2212 GCA_964522715.1 uncultured Thermofilaceae archaeon
TGGCTAAGCCTAGTGTTGATGCTCGTCACGGCCGTCATAGCCCTACTCGGAGCCTACCCCCTAATACTCTATAGTGCGGCCAACCTCTTAGTGCTACTCCCCTCCTCCAGGAAGTACCCGTCCGGGCGCGCCAAAGCCCCGCCGAACCCCCATACGAAGAGGGGTTCACGGAGAAGGAGAACGCCGAGTTCGTAGTTAAGATGCACGTGGTAGCCTACTCTATGGGCGTTGAGAGGTTCCAGTGGAGCTGGGCCCCCGAAACAGACTCCTACTGGGACGGGCCCTTCAAGTTGATACCGCTTAGGGACGAGGACGGTAACCCCAAGCCAGCCTACTACACGTACTTCATGCTTCAGTACTTCATGAACGGCTTCGAGAAGGTAGAAGAGGTAGAGGCTGGCGGGGGAGTGAGGCTCTTCAGGATAACTCTCCCAGGGAGAGAGGTGTACGTTGCCTGGAGTGAGGCTGGGCGGGTTGAGCTTAACATGACCAAGTATATCAGCGGCGGAGTAGTTGTGCACAGCATAGTCACAGAGGTAGACCATAGCCCCAATAGTTAAGCTCGGGAGAGAAGTTCCAAGCGGCCTCGTAACAGTAACCGAGATCCCTGTGTTCATAGTTAAAGCTTAAAGTCCTAAATCTACGGGAAGCGGGAAAATCCCGAAAATCCCTGCCAGCCCTCTATTGCCATTAATCTTTTTAGAGATTTTTACGTTATTCACATGACTGGAGCCCCTTAACGGGGTGGGTGCCCCGTGTTCGCGACCGGTTTTAGCCTTAAGGAGGATGTTTCTGAGGCTGTTAAGGAGGCTGTTTCTAAAGCTAAGGAGAAATTAGGGGTTGAGCCTAAGGCTGCGCTCGTCTTCGCCTCTAAATCTAAGTATCCCGATCATAAGGCTCTGGCTGAGGAGTTGTACAGGGCTCTAGGAGGTATACCCTTCGCTGGCGCCTCAACGGCGGGTGAATACACGGATGAGGGCGTGCATAAGGGTAGCCTGTCCGTCTTCCTGATAGGTACTGACGATGTTAGGCTGGGCGTCGGAGTGGCGGAGGGAGTGTTAGAAGACCCCGTAAAGGCCGGGTACGAAGCAGCCATGCAGGCTTTAGGGTCGATAGCGGGCTTCGAGTTCACGATAAAAGCCGAGAACATATTCTGCCCTCCCCTAGTAGCCCTGGTCTTCTCCGCCCCCGGGAGGGAGGAGGATGTGCTACACGGCGTCCGTAGAGCGGTGGGTTGCGCGCCCCAGATATTGGGTGGGAGTTCGGGCGACGATTACGAGTTGAAGCCCCCGTTCGGGTACCAGCTCGCCAACGGTAAGTCATATACGGGCGCCGTAGTCGTGGCTTTACTCGCCTCCAAGTTGAGGGTAGGGGTTGCTGGCGAACACCCGTACAAGTACGTTGGTAAGCGGGGTTTAGCGACTAAGGTGGAGGGGGCTAGGAGAGAGGTTCTAGTCGAGATAGACGGGAAGCCAGCCTTAGACGTCTACTCGGAGTGGGTCGGTAGGAGTAAGGGGGAAGTCTCCAAGAACATGCTCTCCATAGGGCTGGGGAACCCCCTAGGCCTGCTAGACCACAGAGGCAGGCTCTATTACGTGAAACACCCGGCTATAGTAGACGGGGACAAGATAGTGTGCTTCGCCGAGATACCTGAGGGCAAAGCGGTACACCTACTGAAAGCCACACCCGAGGAGACAATACAGGCCACTGATAGAGCCCTCGAGAAAGCCTTAGTGAGGGCTAAGACATTCAAGCCGCGGGCGGCCGTACTGATACACTGCGCCGGGTCGGCCGCCTTCGTAGGGGATAAGATCTCCCAGACGTACGAGAAAATTAAGGCCAGGCTTAAGGGAGCAGCCCTGATAGGTTTCAATAGCTACGGGGAGCAGTGGGCCAGGTTTGGAGGCCCTGCCGTCCACCAGAACCTCACGACAGCCTTCCTAGTGATAGGCGAGGAAAAAGCAGTGTAGGGGGTTAAGGTAAAAACTTTCTTTCTTTTTTCTCATATACCTGGTGAAAGCTTACTCTTCCGCAGGCTACGCTTCTCTATACTTCATTACGCCTAGGCCCGTAGACCTGCCCGTACCGACGTTCACCAACTGGCCGTACTCTAGGAGTCTCGTGGCCCACGCTGACATGGATAAGTCGTTGAACCTGTATATGACATAGCCCACGCTGCCCCTGAACACCCTGTTCCCAGTGCCTTCAAGCG
>CAZFWY010000149.1:0-2159 GCA_964522715.1 uncultured Thermofilaceae archaeon
TAATACGGGTAACAGGCACCTTAAAAGCCGCTAAGAGATACGTGGCAAGCCTACCTAAGGAACCCGTGTGAGCATGTAGCGTATAGGATATTAAGGCGCGTAAAGTAAAAGACTGCGACGATGTACGGAAGTCGCGTAGTCTCTCTGGTTAAATGCGGGAGGAAGCTTTACGGCGTAGTCGTCGGGAGAGCCACTTATAGAGCCGTTCTGGATCTAAAATCCGGAAGTAACGAATGCACCTGTCCCGTGGGACTCAATTGTAAACACATCGAAGCCATGAAGCAAGCCTATAGGGAAGGCTGGTATATCGAGACGGACTCAGAAGTAAAAGCCATACTTTCCCTGCTCTACACCGCTATGCCAGAGACAATTTTCCAGAAAGAGACTAAAAAACTAGTAGACTACGGCGTAAGAAGAGCCTGGTCTTTCTTATATGAGTGGGAGCCCGGACGAGGCTACGCCACACTAATGGAGGCTGCAGGCATAGCCTACGCATTATACCTTCTCCTTAACCGCTTAAGCCGCAGCGAAATTAAAAAGCTTAAGAGAGAAATACTAAGTCTCATAAAGCTATCCGTACGTATGACAGAGAGGACCGACTTCCCGGTCATATACTCCTTAGTCGAGTATTTCTGGGATATCTTGGCGAGCAACTTCAGCGTCTCGGAGTTCAAAGATAGGGACAGAGAGAGACTTTACAGTCTCTTCTTGGAAAGTCTCCCACTATTTGAGGAGAACGAGGAGCTTTACCGAAAAGTTCGAGCATTCCTAAAGGGGATTAGAAAAATCTTCACGGAAGGAGTAGAGAAATACTATATCCACATCTACACAGGTCTCCTAGGCATCACAGACCTAGAATTCGGCGGCGAAGAAACATACAAAAACCCCGGGAGGCTCTACGAAACACTAAACATATGCATAGTCTCAGGAGACATTAGGTGCATTTACGGGCTGATAACAATACTAGCCCTATCCTCCTTCCTCCTATTCTTAAAGAGAGACCCTCAAGACAGGCTAGACAATTTATTCTCCACCGTGGCAAGGAGGAATTCAGAGGCTGGACGAATACTAAGAGAAGATCTAGCCAGGATGGGCTACATAATCAAAAAAGGCTGGCTCGGATCGCCCGAAATAGCAGGGGTCAAAACTCTAAGCTACGAAGAAGCGGCAAAAATAATGGAGGACGTCTTAGCCGAGAAGTGCCTCGAGAAATCCCTCTTCTACGCAGCCTGGATAAACGTCGATAACCCCCTAAGACTCGCAGAACTACTAAAAGACAAAAGCCCTGCGCTCGCCGCGGTATTCTACTTAAGGAGCGACTTAACACTAGAAAAGGCCGTAGAAAAACTACTAGAACTCTTCGAAAAAGAGCCAGAAACCATAAAACACGCCCTTGTAGCAGTCCTACACAAAGAAGTAAAAAAGGCCCAGACACCCAGCTATGTACGCGCGGTAGAGAACCTAAAAACAATAGAAAAACTAGTCAAAAACAAGCCACACCTGAAAACGCACTACACAGACGTACTAGAAGAGCTAGCCTCCCTAAACTACAGAAAACACAAATTTCTAAAACTCCTAAAGTCAAAACTGGGCTACACCCCTACCACCTAAAAGCATAATCCTAACCATGCCCACCAATAACTCTACAAAAGCCCCAAACATCCCCAAGATTGGCAGAAGAGGTCAAGCCTTAGAATTCTAACCCCCAGTCACATGCTTATCTTCTCAGCCCCCCTATTAGTTTCTCAACATCACGGACGTACTCCTCAGCCTTGCCGAGCTCCTCTATAACTTCCTCCACCTCTAACGACCCTTCATGGTACCCCTGAACGTGCAGATAGAAACCCCTAGCCCCAAACCTGTCCCTCAACCCCAATTTAGCCACCCTCGAATCTCCTCTCTCCAACTCCCTCAACATCTCCCTCCTCTCCCTGTAACTCGACGGCTTCCCATAACCACACCCCACAAGCAAAGCATCTGTCGCCAAAACCACAGCCAACCAGCCCTTCTCACATGCATCCCTCAACCTCAAAACCTCCCCATCCTTACGATACTTTTCCACCTCCTCCCACGCTAGCTCAAGGGTTCTCCAAGCATCCCTAAGACTCACGTAAACCACCCTCCGACCGTTCCCGTCAGTATTCCACTTTACTAATCAC
>CAZFWY010000150.1:0-2040 GCA_964522715.1 uncultured Thermofilaceae archaeon
AGCCTCCTCAGCCATCGGGTAGACCTCGCCACTCTCGTAGCCGCATTTAGGGCACCTAACACCTTTCATGAAGGGCGCGTACCTAGCCCCACATTTAGGGCACTCGTAGTTGAAACTTGAATGGTAAGTCATGTTTCCACAGTAAGGTGTATACACCTTGTGTTAATTAAAGATTACCTAGTCTTCGTCTATGTGAAAACCTACGTAGAATTATTACGTTCTAATTCGCGTAATAGGTCGATTATGGGCTGGAAAGCTTTTTCAAGCTGAGACTTGGATGCCCGCATAACTACGTCGACATCTCTCATACGTTTTTTCTTAAGCCACGACGCAATAGATACCTTATCCGGCTTTACCTCTTCGCCGCTAATAAGCTTAATAAGCTCGGATAGATTCTCCTCGATATTGCCCTTCTCCGTATATCCTAGAAGTACAATGTACAGAACGACTGATTTAGGCCCTCTCTCACATATCATCTTTAGTAAACTATTTCTTTTCGACACTATTCGCGCCTTAAAACCGTACCCGTTTAGCCAGTACAAAAGCCGTTCTTCTTCCCTAATGTGCTCTCTATCAATAATAATAACGAAGACCGTTACCTCAGTCATCTCTACGAGCCTGGCAAACGTCTCTAGAATAGCTAAGCCAGTTACGCGGGGTATTTGGGGCGAGAGCAATGTTTTCTTGTGATTGTACTTAGAAGCTATACCCCTGAATATTCTTTCGTCTCTACGACCATTAGCGAATAACACAATAGGGACAGGCTCTTTAACGCTTATCGCGCTAACCAGCCTCATAGCTTAATCACGTCTACTATCTTCCTCGGGTCTACTCCCTTGTCCAAGAGATCGTCTATTTCTTCCGGACTGAAAATCTTATACTGAACTACGTCGTTGCGGTCTTTGCGGAGGAGTATTACTTGGCTGTTCAGGGGGCTGACCTTGGCGTACTCGTATAGAACGTCTAGGCTATGAGTTGATACTACGACCTGCCACTCCCCTTTTGAAAGCCAGTCTAATACCACCTCTATCAAGCCGGGATGGGCGGAACTCTCTAAGTCATCCCAGAGGACTAAGCTGGGCTTGAGATACTCTAACGCTAATGCTATAGTGAGAACACGTTGAACACCTCCCCCTAGGTCGGATATATGTATGTATAATGGACCATCCATCCTCTCCTTGCGTAATTTCAGTTTGTCTTTTTCTATCAAGACCTCCGTGTAAGTATCACTAACCACGGGATTTACGAGTTCCTTAACCGCGCTTACATGAGCACCTACCTTAACAACCTTGCTCCAAACATCATCTTTCAATAGCTCTGCTTGAACTCTCTCTAAGAACAGAGTATCACTCGGAATGAAGTAAGAGGAACTCCACAAAGCCTTCTCCTCGACTTTCATCGAGTCAGCCACGCTGCTCGGCGTTGAGGCTCTCTGAGAGTCTACGAAAATCTCAGTCCCTCCCTTCTCATCTATTTTCATCTTAATAGCTAACCCCTCTAATTCGCAATTAATTAACGCCTCACCACTATATCCATAGACTAAAGACGGCTTTCCACCATGCATGCCCGCAATCAGTTCTATCCTCCTACTTGTAAATGGTATTACGACAGGTAGGTAGGGGTGCGGTATCAAGTAGAGAGCTTCTAGGAGGGCTGTCTTACCCGAGTTATTTCTCCCCAAAATTAGGTTAAACTTAGCCAGCTTAAGAGGACTTGAGAGCCTCCTAATTCCCCTGAACTCCTCTACGTAGATACTCTTAACATACAGATTCTCCATAACTACGCACCTGCTGACGCCGAGGTACCCGTAACTATCAACGTACTTTGGCTAACAAAAGGATTCTTCAATATCCCTGTAATCTCTGAATGTAACCTGCACATAATTCCTCCTAAGTATGATATATGCTTAGGAATTATAAAAGGATAAAACATGCTACCTCTTACTTCATGTATCTGGTTACCCCGTAAAAAGTGGGGGATGGTTGTTTTAACGGTACTTAGCCAGTACTATGCTAACCAGGGTAGTGGAGGATGCGTACA
>CAZFWY010000151.1:0-1984 GCA_964522715.1 uncultured Thermofilaceae archaeon
AGATATTATACTTCGAATTTACACTTATTTTTCGCCTCCAACTCCAGCAGGAACTCCTTAACTTCTAACCCCAAGCTGAAACCCCCGAGCCCCCCATCGCTTCTAACCACTCGATGGCAGGGTATAATTATCGGGACGGGGTTCGCGGCTAACGCCCTACCCACGGCCCTCACGGCTCGCGGCCTCCCTACTCTCTCCGCGACCCACTTGTAACTCCTAGTCTCGCCGTAGGGTATAGTCTCCACGGCCCGCCACACAGCGAGCTGGAAAGGCGTGCCACGGACATCCAGAGGTACGTCAAACGACGCCCTCTCACCTTTGAAGTACTCGCAGAGCTGCCTTACAACTCCCTCTACAAGCCCTCCCCGGGTAGGTCTAAAACCCATTCCTAAGAGCTTCTCCTTGAAGTGCTCCTCATCTACCCCCAGGCTCAGCAGTACAACTCCCTTGTTGGAAGACGCTACGTAAACAACTCCCATAGGCGTCTCCAACCATGCATAGAAGGCTGTTCTCCTGCCACACATCGCTATACTTACGGAGAGCGTTACTAAAAAATCGTAAGGACGGAAGAATATAGTGGGCAGTCTCATAAATTACACGGGAGGGATATGGAACTCATCTTACGCGTCGATAGGAGAGGTAGAATAGTCATACCTAGTAAGGTTAGGAAGGCCTTAGGAATAGGGAGAATAGTAAAAATGCGGGTGAAAAATAGGACATTAATACTCGAGCCTGTCGAGGATCCATTAGAAGAATTATCCAAGCTAGTCGTGAAGACTTCGCTTAAAGCATCCATAGAGCCAGGCAAGCTGGGCAGAATAGCGTCTGAACAGCTAATTAAGGAGGCTGGGTGATCGCTCGTGAGAATGCCCGCTGGGCCAAAAACTCCACTTGTAGAGACAGACGTCCTAGTAGCCGCGATAGACCCGGAAGACCCACACCACAGTGAGGCAAGCGCGGTTATATCGTATCAGAACATAGCTTTTACTCCCTATATCCTATTAGAATTAGACTTACTGTTGAAGTCTGGCAGGATCGAAGTGCTTGACTATGAGGAATTCTGGCACAAAATAGGCGACTTAATAACTTTTTACCGAATCAAAATACTGAGCCCTGGCCCCATATACCACGCGGAAGCCGCTAGACTTAGGGCGCTATACAACTTATCCTATTTCGACAGCCTCCACGCCGCTACCGCCATAGTTGAGAGTACTCCTCTTATAAGCTACGACAAGAAGGCCTACAATAGAATTAGAGGCTTAAGATACGTTCACCCCAAACAGTTCATTACAAATGACGCTTAGAACCGTTCATAATAGGGATTAACGCGTAAATTACCCTTTTGCAAATCCTCGTAACGCACCCCGCACCTCCCGTGTCCCTATCTTCGGCGGGAACTCGTAGCCGCACCTAGGGCACTTAACGTACTCGCAGTCCCCGAAAACCGACATAGGACAACCCCTACACGAGAGAGCCCTAGAATAGCTAAGGTCAAAGGTGAAGCCGCAACTAGGACATCTGACTAACCTTTTCAAAGCGTTCACCTATGGGGATAAAGGAACCAGCAAGTATATATCTACCTTCGCGGCCAGCTATGTTTTTCCCTAAGCTCTCTGAAGAGTATTTCAACCATCCTCTGGCCAGGAGCTTGTAGGATATCTTGTGGCCCTATAGCCTAGTTGAAGCTGCCCAGCATTAAGGAGGCGCTGGGCAGCCTTATATGTCTCTCAGCACTTCACGCTTTTACACTACGCACAAGCTAAGTATGGAGTGACATTGGCTTTGAAGCCTTTGAGGGCAGCAAAACGTACAAGCGTAAAGGCGTTGTGAAGCAGCACTCTAGCGTATATCAGGGGCTTAGCGCCCTCTAGGCTCCTAGCCCTAACCTCGTCCCCGTACTTAACTATCAGGTTGGAGAAAGCGTGCTCTTCCGGGAAGCGCTTAACATAGCCAGTCTCCAAAGCCCACCTGCGGTAGCCCAGCC
>CAZFWY010000152.1:0-1861 GCA_964522715.1 uncultured Thermofilaceae archaeon
GACCCCGGCCTGATAAACACAGACCCCTACGGTGAGGGCTGGATAGTAGAGGTAGAAGTGAAGAGCCCGGAAGACGTGAAGAAGCTATTATCGGCTGAGGAGTACGTGGAGGTCATTAAGAAGGAAGAGTCTTAAGCTACTGCCATTTTTGCCAACATATTTAAGACTATAGTTATTTGCCCCCTAACAGAGGGCGGCAGGTAATCTAACCCTGTATCTACGAATCCCCTAACGATCATGCTTACCGCTTCTCTCTCGTCGAACCCCCTCGCCATCAAGTAAGCCAGCTCCTCCTCGGCTATCTTACCCACTGCGGCCTCGTGGGTGAGTTCGACGTTACCTACAGCCGCGTCTAGAGCTGGTATAGCTTCAACCCTAGCTTTTGAGGATAGTTGGAGACCCATGCACTCTAAGTGTCCTTTCACACGCGGCGCGGAGGCTCTCAGTAACCCCCTCATTATCACTCTTGCCTCGTCCTTAGCGACCGCCCTGGATATCACTTCAGCTTTAGCCCCTTCTCCTCCGAGCTCGACAATATTCCCCAGATCCAGGAAGCTTTCCTTAGATGCCAGCATGGTCGAAGAGATATAGGCGGAAGAGTTCCCCTCCAAGAAGATTTGGGGGGCAGCTTGTAGAGATCTCACTGGCTTAAGGTTGACGTAGTTCATTATGAAAGTCCCGCCTTCATCCACGTGTACGGCCGTCCGCGGCCGTGTATCAAATAGCTGGTTCCAGCCGTGGACCATAGCATAAGTAAGCTTAGCCCCTTTGCCGACGTAGATTTCAGTAACCCCTATGTGTATACTCTCGCCAGCAGCGGCAGCGCACGCTGTATTTAAGACTACCTCAGAGTTATCTCCCACTATCATCACGTTATGGACTGCCTGCTCTATACGTTGCTTTGAGACGAAGAAGCACGTCTGAAGGGGGAACTTGAGCTTTACTCCCGGCGGGACGTATACAAACGCTCCTATCTCTTTCTCCGCCGCTTTCTTGACGTATTCGTCGGTCTTCCTGTCCAGAAGTCTCCAGAAGTACTTCTCCGCCCACGGGTACTTCTCCAAAGCTTCCTTTATGTCGAGGACTACTATGCCGAGCTTCCTCGTGTAGTTCTGGATCATCAGCTTAATAGTGCTCTCATCGACACAGGTGTAGGTAGCCGCGGTCTTACTGGTTTCAAATGCCAGCTCCTCCAAGCCTATCACCTCGCCTTTCTGAAGAAGGAATACCCTTTCCTTTTCAAATTACCGAGCACGTCCTCTAGACCCCCTGTGTAAACTATCTCGCCGTCAAGCATAACGTGGGCTCGGTCTACTTTTCTTAGGAGCTCCGCTATATGCCCGAAATGGGTTACCAGGAGAATAGCGGTTCCCTTAGACATCGCGTTGTTTATAGCTTTAGCCACATCTTTCAAACTGTCCACATCAACCCCACTGTCTGGTTCGTCTAACATCAAGAGCTTAGGTTTCTGAAGTAAGGCTAACGCCAACTCGGCCCTTTTAGACTCTCCCCCACTATACCCTTTATGTAGCCGTCTAGGGAGCAAGCCATCAAGGTTTAGCTCTTTCAGTAGCTCCAAGTTGCTGTTAAATTTCATGGCTACACGACGCGCGAAATAGTCGAGCTTTATAGGGATTGAAGGCGGGTTCTGGAAGGCCAGCGCTATGCCCATAGTGGCCCTTTCATTTGGGGGAAGGTCTTTAATATCTACGTCATTAAAGATTATTTTTCCCGCTAGTACCCTGTAAGGCGGCAACCCCATCAGGGTTTTCAGTAGGGTACTCTTACCGCTACCGTTAGGGCCGAAAAGCACGTGGACTTCGCCGCTACCCACCTCTAGGTTAACTCCTTTCAAAATTAC
>CAZFWY010000153.1:0-1853 GCA_964522715.1 uncultured Thermofilaceae archaeon
CCTTCAAGAACTGACTTGGCTAAGACTACCTCCGCAAGTTTCCTGGAGAACTCTACATCCATCCTCAGAGCTACTTCATCTACCCTGAGCTTTCTGTTCCTCAGCCACTCTAAGCTGTTCCTCCAGCGCCTACTAGTTGTACCCACGTCTACAACGTGAGGGTGTGCGTGTGAATCGGAGAACCCAGGGGCTATGCCACTCTCAACGTACAGGGAACCCCTACCCTTGACCTCTATCTTGGCGTTTTCAATTATGCGCCTACCAGCTACTAGCAATTCTCCTACCTCTATCTCCATCGAGTATCACCTTCTAGGAAAGCCAGACCTCTAGGACGGCTCTCAAAGATGCCAGCGGGAGTAATCCTGACAAAACGAGCTTTCTCCTTCAACTCAGCTATGCTCCTAACACCGAGGTAACCCATCGATTGCTTTAAAGCGTTAACAAGCGTGCTAACAACGTCCTCTACAGGCCCCCTATACTCGACGTAGCCCTCAACACCCTCCGGGACTCTCTTAAACTCTCCGTAACGTTGAGAACCCCTTGCAAGTGCCCCGCGAGACCCCATTCCCCTGTAAAGCTTATACTTCTTCCCACCCACCTCAATTACCCGTCCAGGAGCCTCGTCCGTCCCAGCTAGTAAATAGCCTAACATAACTGCGTCGGCACCAGCCGCTATAACCTTAGCAATATCCCCTGGTTTCTCTATCCCCCCATCAGCTACTACCGGAACGCCGTACAAGGAAGCTACGTCCGACACCCAGGCGACCGCGGTTAACAATGGTACGCCCACACCTGTGATCTCACGCGTGGTACACGCGTGCCCGCTTCCGAGTCCCACTCTGAGAGAGTCCGCCCCAGCCTGTATCAATCCTTCGGCTCCTTCACCGGTTACTACGTTCCCGGACATTATCTCGACGTCGAAGTCGCGCTTGAACCTCCTAGTCGCCTCGATAACGTTTATGTGGTGTCCGTGTGCAGCATCTATAACCAGGATGTCTACGCCCGCATCAACTAGTCTGCTGGCTTTCTCGTAGTCTCTAACTCCCACGGCCGCTGCGGCTGCTAACCCCTCACCCTTTAACGTCTCTATAGCTGACACCGCATCCTCTACCGCCATGTTTCTGTGGAGTACTCCGAGACCCCCCATTTTACCTAGGGCTAACGCCATGTCTAGCTCTGTTACCGTATCCATTGGAGAGCTTAGAACGGGTATTTCTATCTTAATGCTCTTAGTGACGCGTGTAGACGTATCTATCTCGTCTAGCCTGACCCTTGAAGGGCCGGGCACCAATAATACGTCATCAGGGGACAAAGCCAGGGGAGCTTTCTGTACTTTCTCAGTATATACGCCCATGTTATATAATAATAGGTACTAGTTTATAGGTAGTTAGTAAGTAATTTATATATCAATAAGTAATTATTATCGATGCTAACCACTTACGTACGTAAAATCTTGTTGATAGGACGCAGGAGTTACGCTATCACTCTCCCTAAGGAATGGGTGGTTCGAAGTGGGCTTAAAGAGGGTAGCCCACTAGCCATACACATGCTTAGCGACGGTAGCCTGAAGATCACAATGCTTAGGGAGGCGGCTAAGCCGAGAGAAGAGGGAGAATCTTTCACTTTAGTGTTGAAGAGGGGTGAGGAGCTAGGTATAGAGAGGCTATTAGTCGCGCTATATTCAGCGGGTTACGACAGGGTGAGGATAGTTCAACGACCCGTCCTCTCGGGGAAAACTAGGAGTCTTGTGCAGAAAACTCTTAGGAAGTTAAGCGGCTTTGAGGTTACTGAGGAGGCAGCCGATTACATATTGCTTCAGAGCATTATAGACGCTGGTAGCCTTCCTCTCGAAA
>CAZFWY010000154.1:0-1800 GCA_964522715.1 uncultured Thermofilaceae archaeon
AAGCCGCCACTAGGAAGAAAGGTGCTAGACCTATAGCTACGTAGGCCGCTTCTCTTAGTTCGTCTGGCCCTAACCCTCCTCTGAGGAGTTTGAAGGAGAGCCTAAGCCCGGCGGATATAGCCGCTAAGAAGCTCGGCAGCTCGATTATTCCGTGAGGAAGTATCCCCAGCACTACCTTCTTTACTCCCACAAGGCCTCCCACGAACCCTAGGACAACCCCATTGAGGAAGGCTATGGAGAGCGGGGCTAGGAACGTGTAAACCCCGGAGACTGTCGTGAAAGCCACAATCCTCCAGTTGTGGAAGAATATGTCCGTGAATATTGACAGGCGGGAGTACTCCTCGAATATCGGGTTGATCTCTTCCTGGCTTAGAGCGGAGAAAAGCCTGCCTAAGTCACCGAGGGATAGGAAGTAGCCCAGCACTACCCCGGCTGAGAGGGTTAGGACTGAGGCTACGAACCACCTGGGTTCTCTGAACACCCAGCCTAGAGACTTTAACCCCTTAGACAGTAACTTGCGCATCACGTCCTCTATGGACGGCTCACTCAGAGACTCCGTGTAGAACTCCCTCTCCGTGGCTGACATATAGATGGCGGCGAGCGTGGTTAGGAGAACCGGTCGGACGCATAGAACTGTCACTATAGATGCGAACTCCCCGAACAGGATGTGGAAGGCTCCAAACACCGCCACGATTAAGCTTATGGCGATGCTTATGAGCACTTGGAGGGCGAGGTACCCCAAGACCCTGATGAAGGTCCTCCTGAAGAGAGATGCGCTCTCTATCAGCGCTTTAACCGCGTTGTTGCCGCCTATCACCGCTGAGGGGAGCGAGTAGATGAACAACAACTCCGCGACGAGTACATAGGCTATGGCTGCGAAGACCATCCCTAAGAGCGTTAGGAGAAAGCCCTCCTCCGCGATGGCTTCCACGTTGGACGTGACGTAGAGGAGGATTAAGGCCCCAGGGAAGCCGTACGATATAGCTGAGAAGAGAAAAGACGTGAAGAAAGCCCTAGATATGCTCCCCACAGCCCTGCTCCAGGAACTCCTAACAGTCGTCCACCCACTCACCAGGGCCTCCTGAGACATAGTGTAGGCGAACGCCGCCTCAACAGCCCTCCCCAGGGAGTGGAAGACCAGTACGGCGGCGAAGGACAGCCATAGAGCCGGGGTTAAAACCTCCCAGATAGACGGGCTCGCGAAGACCGTGAAGTCGCCCTCTATGACAGAGTCAACTATGTGAGAGAGGAGGCCGGCCTCCCCGAGCCTCCAGAGAACCCAGAAGAAGATGAGCATTACCGAGAGAGTAGTAAGGGAGGGGGCCGCCTCCCCAAGAAGGACTGGCAGAGCCAGGGACGGAGACCTCCTAAACCTGTTCCAGGCAAGCCCTAAAGCGTCTGTAATCCCTATCACGCGCTTAACCTCCACAGGCGCGTAGACCTCGCGGTAAACCTTCCCGTAGAGCCTCAGAACAGCCTCCTCCCAGCTCAGCCCCTCCTCTCTCATCAACTGCTTAATCACAGAGTCCACAACGGGCTTAGGGTTAGAGTACCACCTCTGGTATATGTATAGGAGCCACTCGTAATACTCCTCCACACTCATCGATAGAATAAACAGCCAGTCGGTATTATAAAGCCTAAATCATTACCCTGGAAGCCTCCAAGTTTTTACCAGCTAGCGCCAGGTAGAAGGGCGTGGTCTCGATTGTGGAGCCGTTGACCGTTATCCCGACTCCCGCAGGGCTTGAGTTCACCAGGAGCAGGGAGGGGGATGAGCCGTAGTAGGCAACCGCCGTGTAC
>CAZFWY010000155.1:0-1737 GCA_964522715.1 uncultured Thermofilaceae archaeon
CCTCAGCAACCTTGGATGGCTGTGCGTTTTAGTAGCTCCCACGACGACGCACTCCTTCCCACGCTTCTCTAAGGCTTCGGATAGGTTCTTACGGAGCCACGCCTTATTCACCATCAGGATTAAGGGGTTCGGCTTAACTCCCGTCGCGATGTTTTCAGCTGCATACTTTATAGCTTTGTCCTCACTACTACCGACCGCGGGGTCTAAGTAGTCTATCTCCAAGCCATCCGCACTCAGGAGCACGGACACCAGACCCGTATAGAGACCTCCCCCAACGCGAAGGTATGTTACATCGACAGCCGCTACGGCCCCGCCCCGAAACACCCTTGGAGGAGTGAGCTTGATGAAACGGTAGCCAGCCCTTAACGCTATCCTCTTGGCTATGGCGAACCCGTAATAGTGTGGCTTTACTCTCCCCCTTCTTGCAAGCATTTCTAGTTTAGAGCCAATAACGTATTGGGGGATTATGCCGTTCCTAGCTAGTTCGTACTCCACCTCTGCATACTCACGATAGTCTCTCCCTCCGATATAAACCGCGGCGTTATAATCACCGTTGAGGACTTCGCCTAAGCTGGTAACTTCTTCTACCGTACATTCACTGCCTGTTATTTTCTTCAGCCTTCTCTCTAAAGTCGCCCTTAATTCACCAACGTAATACCTGTTTATCCCTGCTGTGTTCACCATAGCAACACTTAGAGGCTCGCCCTTTACGACCGGCTCCACGCTGTCAATCCATGCCTTGTAATCACTTATCACTCTAGCCCCGATAACCCTATCCCCTCGGGCACCGGTTTTAGCTCTCGGCTCGTACCTGAAAATTAAGCGCGGGTCGAGGAGGTACGGCTCATCTTCAAGTACGCTTAACCTGACTCCCTTAACGGAGACCGCCCCAAGATAGGTGTTCACGAAGTTTCTTGCTTCCTCGACCCGGGTGCCGGGAGGCCTGTAGAGAGGTTGTAAATCTCCGTCTATAATTTTCTTCACATTATCTAGGGAGGGGAGGGGAGCTAGGACATCTTCATACAAATGGATATGCTTATCTCTAAAGTACTCCCTGAGTACTCTGCTACATATGTAAACCTTGACTATGTCTCCTTTCTTCCTACCAGCTATGCGGGCGTACACGTTTCTAGGCAAAACGCCGCGCAAGTGCCTCATAGCATCGTCGGCGTTCTTTTGTGTGCCTTCCCTACTCACGATCTCGAATGAGTAGTAATGTCCAAGTATCTTGACGCGTGTTATCTCGTCTGCATCACGTATCCTCTTCTTCAACTCGTAAAGGGAGAGAGTAGGTTCAACCTTGTAGGATAGGTCAATTACAACCATTAGCTCATTCTTTATTCTTCGAACAAAGATCTTAAAGGCCTTATATACCTTAAAGCCCTCCCATTCCTGCTCAACTACCTTAGGGTTGTAGACCTTCCCCTGCGCTAAACGCCACCCTCTATCCTTCAAGTAGAGTCTTAAGGCAGAGGTACCGAGCTTGTAGGTAACAGTATTGATTAATTCTCCATACGTAGTGTACCTCTTCATATCTCCTATTGGTGGAATGGATATTTCTTCGGGTGGTGGGATATCCCCCGGAAGCTCTACATGAGTTGGAACATATACTTCTAGCCTGTCTTCTCTGCTGAGAACTGCCCAGGGAACGCCCTGTTCGTATAAAGAGTTAAGGAGCGGTTTCAAATCCCTCCTAATAACTGAGAATTTGAAGAGCTTATCGCCGAAGTTTACGTC
>CAZFWY010000156.1:0-1723 GCA_964522715.1 uncultured Thermofilaceae archaeon
AAGTCCTCGGCTAGCAGGAACACCCTGAGCGAGTCTACTCCTATACTCTTGAGCTTCTCCAAGTCTTCTACTATCGAGTCTAAGTCCCACCTCCTCCACATCAATATGTTGGCTTCCCGAGGCCAGAAGTTAACGCCGAGGTAGAAGTCGCTAGCCTTAACTATAGGGTCTACGTAGAATCTAGACATGGTAAACCCCTCTAAGCTTTAACGGGTATATTGAGTGAAATAGAGAAATAAAGCTATTCCCTACGTTTAAGCTCCTTAATAACCCCCCTAGGATCGTCAACTATAAGGTAGCACCAGTTCAGCAGTCTGGGCCCTAGCTCCTCTACGAGCCACCTAACTTCCCTCTCCCCTACTATCCACAGGAACACGTCGTAGTTTGAACTTCTAAGCTCCTCTACGAGTTCCCTATCGGCGTACTCCACGTTTAACGATACGCCCTGGGCCCCGGCCTCTCTCACGATTTCACGGGGATGCTGCGGCCTACTATCCAGGCTTAATAACCTACGTATAGTGGTGCATTTCCCAGCCAGGGCTACCTCGTTGTGAAACCTAGAGACTAGGTAAACGTTAAACTTACCCCGTACGCCGTTCTGAGACACGAGCGTAGCCGTGCTCTCAAGGATACCCCTCCTCTTAACGTCTACTAGTAGGAGCGTGCCGTCGGGGAGCCCCAGTGATAAAAGTTTGGCAAGATAATCCTTCAGGGTTAGGCTTCCTTTAGCCTCGACTTCGTCGTGAGCGACGCATAAACCCGTAGGAGTCGGTAAGACGTCGAACTCTAAGCCTTTCAAGTACCTCCTAACTAGGGGGTCTGAGCACAGCCTGGAGAGTTCCCTCAAGTCCTCGTCGCTATTTACTTTGTGCTTTACTAGTTTCAAGACCCCCGCCGAACCCCCCAGCGTTCAGCTAATTTATATTGTTATCGCCTACTGACTTTTTAATAATTTAAAATTGAGCTATAAATTCTATATATCTTAGGCATGTAAGGGTTAAAATCGATAAAAATAGTGGCGCAGATATAAGGTTTATTAAATATTTCAGACTCCTCTAACGGCCGTGCTTATCTTCTCGATTATCGATAAGACCTCTTTAGAAGCTATAGGCGGCGAGAATACCCTCACGTCTGGCGGCAGTATATCGCCGGGTTTTCGAGTATCTCCTCGAGGAAGTAGTCTTCGACGAGTTCTACTTTGAGAGGGTTGGCGTAGTACGTGGCTACTGTGCTGGCAGCCGCAACCTCGGGCTTTAACATGGAGTTTATTCAGGCGTGGGCTAGCTCCACCTCTTTCGCTTTTGACGGTATCACCATGAAGTTTATCCACGTGGTAGTCCCCTCTTTCGGGACGACGTACTTAATGCTTTCCTCTTCCTCCTGGGCGGTCAGTATGTCTCCGTTCCAGGCCTGGGCCGCGTGTATAGACCCGTCCTGTAGCCCCTTGATATATATGCTCGCCCCGACGTACCCAGCCAGGTATGGTTTTTGCCTCCTGAGGAGTTCTATAACTTTCTCTACGGTTTCGTCCGACCAGTCGTCGAGCCTTATGCCCAGGTATGGCTTGGCGGCGTTTATGCCCTCTATGAACTCCTCAAGCATAGTAACCTTGCCTTGTGGGCTGGCAGGAAGTTCTCTGTGTCGAAAAGCTGCTCGTACCCCTCTATCTCGCCCTCCCTGACATACTTGGAGTTGTAGCCTATCCCCGTCGTGCCCCACATGT
>CAZFWY010000157.1:0-1686 GCA_964522715.1 uncultured Thermofilaceae archaeon
CGCCTATAAGGCCGCGGAGTCGTACAACGAGAGCGAGGGACCCGACCCCTACTTGTGGATAACTCGAACAGAAGTCTCTAATGGGTTCTTCGAAGCCCGTATAGACCTCACGGCTGGGCCAAGGTCACGAAAGGGGACTCCCCTAGTGTCGGAGAACAGAGTACTGCTCATCTACGGTCTACCGCACAACTCGGGCGAGGCCTCCACGTGGGTTAGCTTGGAGGAGATAACGGGGGGCGTAGCTGAGGTTACGCTCAGGTGTGGGCCTTAACCTTCTCGACCACCCTTATTTCCTCGATAACAGTGTGGGGGTACTGACCCCTTTCATCTTTCTCCAGCGCTTTAACCATGTCCCACACCGCGAGTAGAGCGGCTGAAACCCCCGTCAAGGCCTCCATCTCCACTCCTGTCTTAGCGGTAGCCCTAACCTCTACTTCAGCCTCTACGTAGTCATCCCCTAGCCTCAGGTCAACGGCTACTCCCGTTATCGGTATGGGGTGACAGAGGGGAACTATCTCCCAGGTCTTCTTAACGGCTTGTATAGCCGCCAGCTTGGCCACTAAGAAAACGTCGCCCTTCTCCACCCTTCCCTCAGCTATGGCCTTGATAGTTTCCCTCTTGAGGCGTATCCTCCCTCTTGCCTTAGCGTACCTCCTGACTACGGGTTTATGGCCTACCTCCACCATTCTGACTTCTCCGGTCTTCAACGCCTACCACCAGTGTGGAAGGGTTTACCTCGTTTAAAGAATGGTTCCCTGCGGAGCGTGGCTTTAATAAGGGCTTTCTCCACAGAGTTCTCCCCAGACTTAAGGGCGGACAGGGCGTCTACGAGTCCGTTACTCTTAAACAGGCAGGGCTTAAACCAGCCGTCAGAAGTTAGCCTGAGTTTCGTACAGGCAGCGCAGAAGTTCGGGTTAAACATGGGCTTCACAATCTCCACTACTAACCCGCCGGGGAGAAGGTAGAGCGGCCTGTTCTGGAGCCTCCGCGTAGCGTACATGACCCCTATGCGCTCTATCTCCTTTATTAGGGGCGCTAAGTCGGCGTGAAACCTTCTGTAGTTAGGGGATAGGGGAGGGGGCTCGTGGTACTCTATGACCCTGAGCACGGAAACTCCCACTTTGGAGGCATACTCCGCTAGAGGCCAGAAACAGTTCTCCGTGAACCCTTTGAGGTAAACGTAGTTTATCTTGAGGGGTTTTAGCCCTGCGTCCAGGGCTTTCTCGATACCCTCCTTCACCCTCTTCAGGGCGTCAACACCTGTAATCGCCTTGTACTTCTCTGGGTTCACAGTATTCAGGGAGACGTTTACTCTATCGAGGCCAGCATCCTTCAAGTCGTAAGCCATGTCAGCCAAGAAGTACCCATTAGTTACCAGAGAGAGGTCTTTCAGCCCGGGTATCCCGGACAGTCTAGCAACAATATCGGTTATATCCTTCCTTAAGAGGGGCTCGCCTCCCGTGAGTTTAACCTTGGATACGCCCATCTTCACGGCGACTCTAACTATGGCCTCTATCTCGTCAGGCTTCATCTCCCGCTGCCTATGCTCGTACCATTCCCCCTCCCTGTGGCAGTAAGGGCACGAGTAGTTACAAGCCTGCGTAACAGAGATCCTTAGCTCCTCGACGGGGCGTCCGTAGGGGTCTACGAGAAGGCTGCGCAAGGACACCACCGAGCGTTATTCAC
>CAZFWY010000158.1:0-1578 GCA_964522715.1 uncultured Thermofilaceae archaeon
CGGTGGTAGTCGTCGTCTAAGTGTACGCTTATCTCCCCCCTGACTTCGAAGCTTATGGTGGGCGGCTGGTAGAACACTAAGCATGCCCTCCTACTCCTCTGGACAATCCTCCACGTGTGCTTGGAAGACCACGGTATCCTCTTGGCTAGCTCTACGGTCGCCAGCTTCTCGAAATCCACGACACCCTCGGCCTCGCCCTTGGGGAGGTAGATGTACTTTAACAAGAGCTTAGCGCCCCTCTTTGAGTGCTCGGAGTACACCTCCCTGAGCTTATCCTTGTCTCCCCGCGCCTCCTCGTATAGCTCGTCAGTAGTCTTCAGGTGCTCGCCGAACACCTTTATGACCTCGCCCATAACCTCCCTTTTAACCACGTAGCCGCAGCCGACGACCTTCCCGTTGACCTCTATCGTACCGTCCTCACCCACGGCCGCCGTGCAGAGGACGGGGTTATGCCTGGTAAACTCTAGGAAGAGCTTCTCGGGGCTGCCCTTGCCGCCGACCAGCATCTCCTCGATCAGCCTCCTCCTAGGGTAGTAGTTCCACTCCAGGAACATATCTGAGAGCCTGACCATACGGCTGAACACCCACTAACCAGCTCCCTGAACGTAAATTAACCTTGAGTCAGCCAGGAAGCCCCTCGTACACCACGTCGTAAACCTCTGGAAGCGTCTTTAAAATGCCTATTAGAGTAACTTTAGGGTCGCCTTCTTCGTAGCCGAACTCGTCTACCAAGTAATACTTAACCGTATATGGGGGCCAAACTTCACTCCTCACGGATAGGAGGCCAGCCCTCTCAACCTCCAACTTCTCTACTCTAACACCGTACACTTTCAGTGTGAGTTCTCCAGGGATACCTCCGACTATGCTGTATAGTTTTCTCGTGTGAAATCCATACACTTTATGAACTTTGCACTTATACCTGCTCTTTAAATAGCTCACCCATGAGCTGGCAAGGGACTCCGGGCTTATCTCCCAGACTACGTAGCCCCAAGTCGGGTCTGCCGCGAAGTAATAATCCTCGGCTACGCCGAAGTTTAAGGCGTGACTTCTTACGCCTTTAAACCATGGACACTCTAGACTCACAGACACATATACTGGTATTACTTTTTTCGAATGCTCGACCCCGTACTTTATGGCTAGGAGGTTGAACATCTCCGCGTAGTCCGCGCACACGCCTCTCCTATACTTAACCAAATATATGGGGAGGTAGATCCACGCGTACTTCTCCCTGCTCCAAGTATCGACTACAGCTCTCCCCTTAGGTACTGGTATGACTCTGAATCCGGCATCCGCTGGGTAGGTGGCCTCATCCCATGATAGCGCTACGTCTAACACCTTGACGGGCGAGTGGCCACGCTTGTACTTGTCGTAGTCATATCTTACTCGCGACTTTAAGTACGACGTCAACGCCTTTATATCGGCTATAACGTTGCCCGAGAAACTAATCCCCTTGTAAAACCTCTCCACGGGCTCGGAGTCTATGAACATGTAGTAGGCAACTGAGGAACCCCACGTGCTCCTATAAGAGATCAAGCCCAGCATCTCCTCGATCTCCACGAGGAAGTCTGAGAGATTTAG
>CAZFWY010000159.1:0-1513 GCA_964522715.1 uncultured Thermofilaceae archaeon
CAAACCCTATTCAATATGTCTTACTCATTGCATAGCGTTCATACAGCTAAAAGAGTCTCACTCCTCTTAACCTGCCTAGTGACTGGGTTTATCTCCAGCCCTAAGCTTTCCATCCCGTGAAGGCCGAACACAGCTGTGTCCCCCTTCTCTCCGAACACAACCATAGTGGGAGCGATATCCCCGCCATACTCAACGAATACGTAGCCTATTTCCCTCTCAACCACAGCTCCGCTAATCGTCCTAAACCTCCTCCTACCCGTAGCCCGCACGCCGAGCCTCTCAAGGACGCTTCCAGGAATCCACGAATACGTAGAGCCAGTATTCACTAACAACCTCGATTCCTCGTACCTCTCATCGTCGGGATGCCTACGAACTCTGACGCTAATATACGCCTCACCCACACTAAACCCCAATAATAGATCGGGTTCTCTCAACTCATAAGGCTCGCCTATCTCCCCTAGTTTATGAGTTCTCCCAAGCCTCTAAGGGCGCGGCAAGTTTAGGCTTGCTAGGTCTTCCGCGTCTACTAGGTGTACGTCTTTGTACCTGTCTCTGTCCTTCTCCCTGGTTACGAATATTTTCAGACCCGGCAGAGCCTGTGTCTTCGAGCGGAAGTTTTCGAGGTCTCTGTTAGTGTAGCCCCCCCACTTCACCTCGCCCACAGCTATGGGCCTGCCCCTCCTAGTCACTATGAAGTCTATCTCCGGCTTCAGGGAGTACTCGCGCCTACCCTCGTAGTACTGGGCCGCTAGGTCGGCTACCAAGTCTTCGACATGTTGTCTCAACAGTAGCTTAACTGTTGGTTCAGCCTCGTCATAAGACATATCCCTCTCCGACACGTCATACTTAGAGTCCAAGTAGTAATAAGCCTCCATTATGGACGACTTCAACCTGTAAATCCTCCTCCTAGACCCGTATATCTTGAGGGGGGTCACCAAGTCCATCTCCACGAGGTTCCTTACAAAGCCAGCCACGTGCGAGGAACTCGGCTCCCTCAGCAAGCCCTTGGCGTAGAGTACATTAGCCACCTCGCTGAGCCTCCACACCCTCGACCCTAAGAGCAATAATATGGCCTCGTAAGTCTTAGTAAGCACCCTCTCCTCCTCAGCGAACACCTCCCCCAGCAGAGCCTTCACAGACTCCCAATACCTACACGAGTACTCATAGACGAAGCGGGCGACATCCCCACCACGGTACAAGGGAATCAACCAAGGGTCGCGCAGATAGGCGGCCGCCTCAACCCCCCTAACAGCCCCATACCTACCCGTAACGGCTGGGACTATATCTACGGGTCTCACCAGGGACAACTTGTAAGGCGTGAAGAAGCCCAGCAGGGGAGAGCGAGGCTCAAAAACCCTCCTCGCAACCCCCAGAGAGGAACCAGACAGTACGAGCCTGCCCTCCGGGTGATAAGCCGTTAAGTCTTCAAGCACCCACCAAGGCAGGCGCTGAAACTCATCTATAACCACCACTCCCCCCTTCCCCAGGATAGCCCTAACAGCCTCTGGAAGCC
>CAZFWY010000160.1:0-1506 GCA_964522715.1 uncultured Thermofilaceae archaeon
GCCTACCTTTTGAAAGCTGGCGACGTGCTAATTCACGTACCCCTCGCGTTTACCCCTGAGAAACCAGCCCTGCCCCCCAAGGACTACATGAAGTACCGCGGCTTCTACGTGTATGAGGCCGAACTAAACCCCGACTACTGCAGGGCCTTACTAAGCGGTAGTATCAACTATATAGACGCCGAGTTCTTTCCCCTAATAAGCGGAGCCCAACTATTAGAGGTACGCTCCTTAGCTTCTGGAACCACCAATAGGCTGGTAAGGATAACCGCGGATAAAGGCGTATTTGTCCTCAAGTCTTACAGGACTCTGTCCCCCGGGAACTACGAGCCGCTATTTTACAAGAGGTTAGGGGGACATCTATCTCCCCGGCTCCACGCAACGTTCAAAGTAGCTGGCCTTTACTCCTCCATACTAGTAGACTACGTAAACGTAATTGAGGACGCAGGGGCCGAGCTGTACAGGAGCGCCCTCAAAACCCTGGATACGGGGGTTCCTCACGTACCAATGGGTTATGCGTCGAGGATCGCCGATTTTATAGTCTCCTTTCACAGGGAGATGGTCTCTTGCCTTGAGGACTGGTGTAGGCCTGAGACGATAACTAACCGAGACGTCGACGCTTGGCGTAGGAAGGTAGTGTCGTATTTCAACGAGTTAAAGTCTAGGGCGGAAGGTTGTCCCGGAGAGACAGGGAAAACCCTACGCTCGCTACTAAGCATTGTGGAGGAGAGAGTGAGGGAAGCCATAAAAGTTCTAGAGGAATATGAAGGGCTAATTAAGATAAGAACGCACGGAGACCTACACGTAGGACAGATAGCCGTCACAGGCGACGGGTCTTTCATCATACTAGACCTGGAGGGGGAGCCAGCGAGGCCTGACAGGGGGGTTAAAGAGCCAGCCCTGAGAGACCTGGCCTGCGCCCTTAGAAGCTTAACATACATCTCCGTAGAGGCGTTAAGGTCTCATAAAGGATTCACAGTGGTAGAAGCTACGAATATCATTTTAAGCGGTAGCCCCGAGGCCGAACTAATAGTTAAGTGGTCGAAGGCAGTAGGGGAAGCCCTGCTCCGCGAGTACTTAAGGGGTACAACCACATTCTCTAAGAGTATTCACGGAGTAGCAGCCTCCATACTACCACACTGGGTCGGAAGGGCACTTCTCCCATGGCTCACAGAAAGAGCCCTCTACGAGGCGGTATACGAGTACTCTTATAGGCGGAGCCGCGTACTAATACCATTAATAGGCCTAGCGCGTCACATGGGCGAATTCGATAGATAAGGTTTGATAGAAAGGAAAATAAGTCTTCTCTTCAAAATTCACACGGTGGGAATGTGGGAATTTACCTCAAATTCGACAAAAAGGGCAGGATCCTCGTGCCGAAAAAGTATAGGGAAAAGCTAGGCTCTCAAATGGTAAAGCTTGTCATGCGGGAAGACGGCGTAATAGAACTCCATCCAGTTTACGATCCGTTGAAGCTTAAAGGATCGGTCAAGCTACCATTTACGGTCG
>CAZFWY010000161.1:0-1502 GCA_964522715.1 uncultured Thermofilaceae archaeon
CTTTCGGCCGTCTCTTCCTTCATCACTTCGCCTTATACCTCTCTATGGCTTCCTTTATTCTCTTCTTCGCTTCTTCCGCCCCGGCCCAGCCTTCCACCTTCACGAATTTGCCCGGCTCCAGCTCCTTGTAATGCTCGAAGAAGTGCTTGATTCTCTCCCGAACAGCCTCCGGTATGTCGTCTAAGTCCTTAACTCGTTCGAAGCGGGGGTCTATCTTCTCGTGGGGCACAGCTACTACCTTGGCGTCCGCGCCCTTCTCGTCCACGGTGTACAGCACGGCTACAGGCCTAGCCCTGATGACGCAGCCCGGGTACACGGGGTCGTAACCTAAGACTAAGACGTCTACTGGGTCTCCGTCCTCCTCCAAGGTTTGGGGGATGAAGCCGTAGTTGAACGGGTATACCATCGAGGTGAAGAGTATCCTGTCGACGAAGACCGCGCCTGTCTCTTTATCCACCTCGTACTTGACCCCGCTCCCCAGGGGTATCTCTATAACCACATAAACGTCCTCAGGAGGGTTCTTACCCGGAGGTAGGTCTTTCAGGGGCATAGCCCGCACCACCCACTTTAACCCATTCACCCCTTTAAAAAGTCAAGTTAAAATCCTCAGGCCTCCTTTCAAGCTCTCCTCGGAGCCCGAGCACGTTCCGTTAAGCTCTCGCTAGGCTTACGGGGAACCTTAACACTGCGAAACAGTTACAAGGACGTAAACGGATAAAAAGCCCCGCGGTGTTTGTGATGATACTAGTCGGCGGGCTCGGCGGTGGTGGGGATAGCGGTGGAGCTCTATCCGTAGCTATAGCCCTGAGAAAGCTGGACATCGAGGTCTCCATACTAGGCATGGTCTCATGCAGGGTAGACGATTTACAGAGAGCTGAGCACCTCTGTGGCGCTCTGGTGAGGGTGAACGAGGACAGCTGGTCGGGTGGGCGCTTCTTCGAGCCTCACATAGCGGCTCTAGGATGGGAGACCTACGTAATGTGTCTAAACGAGTCTCTAGACAAAGCCGTAGAGGGTCTAGACTACCTCAAAGAACAGGGGGTTAAAGCCGTGTTCAGCGTCGATTTCGGGGGAGACGCCTTAGTAAGGGGCGACGAACCCGAGGTGGGATCGGCAGCGTCAGACGCCATGGGCCTAGCCATCCTGGCGAAGGCCCGTGAAATAGGTTTAGAGTCGTTGCTGGGGATCGGGGCGCTGGGAGCTGAGGGTGGTGGATGTATACCGATAGAGCTGCTTGTAGAGAACTTACTACTAGTCGCGGAGAACCACGGCTACTTCGGCTCTTACGTTCCCGAGAGGGACGTTGAGAAGGAGTTCCTCAGGTCGGTCAGCTTCCTCCTCGAAAGAGTACCTTCTTTCATGCTAACAGTCTACGTAGACGCGCTTAGGGAGAGGCTGGGAGAGCGCTTCTATAGAGTGGCTTACTTTAAAGGTAAGTTCAACATACTTAGACACTACAGATACGTCTACGTCCTCGACCCCCTGGTGGTCTGCCAGATAAA